>DATNHC010000191.1:0-14799 GCA_035605155.1 Solirubrobacterales bacterium | reverse complement strand
GATCGGCGCGAGCGCCGCATCGGTCTCGCCGACCCAGGGGAAGTGGTCTTCCCCCTCCAGCTCAACATAGCGGCTGCCCTCGATCTGCTCGGCCAGCCAGCGTGCGGCGCGGTAGTTGACGGCGCGGTCGTGGCGGCGATGCAGGACGAGGGTCGGGGCCTGGATCAGCGGCAGAGCGTCGCGCACGTCGGTGTCGAGGAACATCTCGAAGAGCTCCCAGACGCGGGTCGGACTGGCGGCCTGACGCTCGAAGCGAGCCTGGAACTCGCGGGCACGGGGATCCTCGGCGAGGCTTGGGGAGAAGATCTCGATCGTCGCGCCCTGTCCCCAAAGGGGGGCGATCAGCTCCTCGTTGGATTCCTCGATCGCCTCCTTGGAGGGCGCCCACGGATAGTCGTCGGCAGCGGTGGATCGCGCCATCGCTCCCCAGAGCACGAGGGCCGACGTTCGCTGGGGATAGGTTGCGGCGAAGAGCATGCACATCGTCGCCCCCTCCGACATGCCGAGCAGGGCGGCGCGCTCGGAGCCGGCTGCGTCCATCACCGCGCGGACGTCGTCCATGCGCTCCTCGAGCGTCGGTGCGCCGCCGGCCGGGTCCGAGAGGCCGACGCCACGGCGGTCGAAGAGGATGACCCGGGCGAAGGAGCCCAGCCGGCGCACGAAATGTGCCTGCGCGGGGCTCTCCCAGAGCAGGTCGACGTGCGAGACGAAGGGAAAGGCGATGACCAGGTCCATCTCGCCCTCGCCGACCACCTGGTAGGCGATGCTGACGTCCCCACTGCGGGCGTACCGGGTCTGCGGATTCATCGGTCATCACACTACGCGCGGTCAGCGGGCCGCTCAAGCTCGCGCGCTCCCAGCGCCCTCCGAGAGGGTCTGGACACAGACACGCGCCTTTGAGCGCATCACGTGCGCGTCCCGGCCCGGCAGGGTCGGCGCATGAAGAGGAGGTACGAGCAGGGACAGGCGCTGCCGCTCGCGCTGGGCGGCACGCTTGCCCTGCTCGCCGCAGCGCTGGCGCTGGTCGCGATCGCCGGCGCAGTTACGGGGAAGGGGAGGGCGCAGCGGGTTGCCGATCTGGTGGCGATCTCCGCGGCACGCTCGATGCGCGACGACCTGCAGCGCCTGCTCTCACCGCCGAGGCTTCCAGATGGCTCGCCGAACCCACGCCACCTGGAGAAAGCGACCTATCTGGCCCGAGCCCGTGCGGCGGCGCTGGATGCGGCTGCGGCAAACGGGCTCAGCGCAGGTCGGCTGCGAGTGTCCTTCCCCGACTCGAGCGCCTTCGCGCCGGTGCGCGCCAGGGCGGTGGTCCTCGCCGAGCTGGAGGTCGGCTCTGGCCGCACGCGGGTGGTGGCGTCTGCGGTCGCCGAAGCCGGCGCGCCGCCGAGCTCGTCCGCAGGCTCGGGGCCGACGATGGCCAGCGGCGGCGGCTACGGCGGCCCGCTCGTCTACCGAACGGGCGAGGGCATGCGCCCGGACGTGGCCACCGCATTCGACCGCATGGCCGCCGCCGCAGCGAGCGCCGGTCTGACGCTGATCGTCAACTCGGGCTTCCGCTCCGATGCCGAACAGGCGGCGCTCTTCGCTGCCCATCCCGATCCACGCTGGGTGGCGCCTCCCGGGCAATCGCTGCACCGCTGCGCAACCGAGCTCGACCTCGGGCCGGAAACCGCCTACGGCTGGCTCGCCGCCAACGCCCGCCGCTTCGGCTTCGTCCAGCGCTACTCGTGGGTGTTGCCTCCCGTTTCTGAAGGTCTGACGGGGTCGGCACGGGCGGCTTCTGCAAGCGCCCCTACGGCGCAAACGAACCGAGACCCGTTCGCGGCGCGGGAAGGTGTCCAAGGCTCCCCCCAGCTATGCGGAGACACGCGATGAGCGAATGGCGATGCCGGTCAAGCCGGAACGGTTCCGAAGGGCAGTCGTTCTTAAGGCAGATTCCACCCGGCCCGAATCATCTGGTGTTGCGGGGGCGCTCCTGGAAACGCCTCACCGGGCGAGCAGCCTGCGAGGCGATGTGTCGCGATGCTCCGGCTCGGGTTCCCGGTCCGCGACGGCG
Organism: Solirubrobacterales bacterium; assembly: GCA_035605155.1. GTDB lineage: Bacteria > Actinomycetota > Thermoleophilia > Solirubrobacterales > 70-9 > VRUE01. The sequence continues at coordinate 12,740 of DATNHC010000191.1, read as the reverse complement.
CGAGGATCTCCAACCCTGGCGTGCTGCGAGGCCGAAGTGCCGGCCGCGCTTGCAGTTCAGGCCGGGCAGAGGGAAACGCGCGCGTTCCTTGTAAAGCACTGAGGCGGTGCTAGAATCCTGGCTATCCAGCCAAGGCTGGATAGGCAAAAGCAGTGGGCCGGTGGGCCTTGCTGTTAGCCCGCCGCCTCTGCCGACGAGGAGGGCGCTTCACTGCAAACGCGGTGGACCTTTCTTAAACAGAAAAAGTCAGAATCAGGCACGACCAGGGCTCAAGCATCGTCTTGTCCCGGTCTCTATAGCTAGTTAAGGAGCCTTCCCAGTCTCTTGAGGAGTCCCTCAAAGCCCCTACCCCTATTACCGATCAAGTCAAATCAATCGCGAAGCAATCAACAACAATCTCAATCCATCGAGCAACTGTTAGGCATAAATGCTCAAAGAGCAGCCGTAACTCAACTAACAGTGAAGGAGAAAAAATGACTCACAGAACAGCTAGTTCGATTCTCGGGGCAGCGCTGGCAGTGCTGGCGTTCGCAGGCCTGAGCAAAGAAACCAATGATGAGAGATACGCATTTGCCCCTTGCCCCTACGCAACGAACGAATTGACTAAAGCCCTAAGTCACTTCTGGAGCACCGAAGTGCTCTCGAAAAGCAGGCAGATCCTGAGCAGGGTCTTCCGGTTACTGCCCCGTGCCCAAGGAGACAAGAACGACAGCATCAAAACAACCGAGCGCGGTTCGCGCGCAGTCTTAAAACAACTGAATATTTCCCCCGCTTGAACGAGTGATTCACGGCGCGAGCCGTTAATTAGTACTAGCGGTACGTAGTACTGAGCGGCCTCACCGCTCGCTTGCTCAAGCACGGGACAAGTCCCCCAGCAGGCGACCGAAAGGTGAGGCGATGGCCTTCCATAAGCAGTCCCAAATTGATTTATCAGTTGTAGAGGTTCGAGAGAACCGGCTCTTGCCGGACAAGCTGATTACGCCCGCGAGAGCGCGCTTTCGTCCCTGGTGCCAGCCAAAAGGCACGGTCCTATGAGCGGCCCTGTGCAGCAGCCAGATCAGCCCGAGTCGCCCAAAAAGACTTGGGAAGAACAGATTTTTGAGGCTGAAGTTGCGGACCTTACGGCGCAAGCCGAGGGAAGACGATTAAAGGCCGAGGACGAGAGCCTTCAGCTGCGAGCTGATATTGATCTCAAACGAGAGAAACAAGCAGCCGATGTTCGTGATCGGCAAGTACGTACTGACGCCGAGATCGACCGTGAAGGTAAAAAGCTCGACGCCGAGATTGACGACCAAGGACGCCGACTTGGGGCAGAGATGGCCGCTTTAGAAAGCGATACCGAGACCACGCGCCACGAGCGCTATTTCTATATGGGGGTCGCAGCGGTCGGACTGGCCGTGGCCGCCGTCTTGGCGCTTTTGGGACACCAGTTCAGTCCTGGTTTCGGCTTGCTGATCTCAGGCGGGGCCGGTTACAGATTGCACGCGATAAAGCAAGGGCGGAAACCGTTCAAGGCAGCGGCGAGGGTGTCCAAAGGAGGAGAATGGGAAACGAGCTTTTCAGAGTCGAGCAGCTGGGAAAGGGACTTCTAGAGAGCCGCTGCCAACATCTCGCCTTGCTCGGTCAAGCTCCAGCCATTCTCCGTGTCAACGATGACGCCGCCTGCGCCTTTGAAGCAGCCGCTACTGCGCGCAACCAAGCCCTTCATTCGCAGCGAATGGAGAATCGTGCCTATTGAGCTGAGCGGCAGCCATTCCTGGTCGAAGTGGTCGTCGAAGACGATGTCGGGCAGCAGGGTCGCGCCAGCGCCGGGATGATCGCCGACGAAGCCCGGGAGGTCCCTCCCCCGGCCTCTCCTTGCAAGGGCAAGCCCCACAGGCCCGCCTCCCTGCCGGCAGGACCGAAAGGCTGCGGCACCACCGGGAAATCGATTCGCTGAGGGATCCGGGTCCTACTCGGCCAGGCTGCCGTACCGCTCGCCGCGGCAGCTCTGGCCGCCGGGTGGAGGCGGGCGGCGTCGATCCAGAACCGGCTGCCCAGCCGCAGCTGCAGCAAGGCGGAGCGAAGCAGGGCCTCGCGCGCGGATCCCAAGAGAATCCAAAGAGATCGCGGATCTGCGCCGGTAGGAGACTGATCGAGACCAGCTTGATCGTCTCAGTCAGCGGCGTGACCCCGGTCCGCAGCCAGCCCGAGTAGGGCGGCTCGAGCTGCCGGGCGTCGAGGTTCCCGGTTAGCGCCCGGGCGTGGCCGTCCTCGTGAACGTCGACCGTAGGCGCCAGTCGTCATTCATGAGGCGCCTCTTCACTGCTCTCCTTATGCCAGGAGCGCCTGATCTTTCGCGGAGTCCGAGTGCGGCTGTTCCACTCGGGCCGGTCGCTTCCGCCCCAGTGCCGCATCGAAGTAGGAGAAGCGGGGTCCACGTACCAGCCCTTCGGTCGATCGAAGTCCGAGTAGGAACGCGGATCGAAAGAGCCCTGCGGGGGTCCGGCTGCGGTGAGTTGCGGCTCGGTCTCCCCGCGCGCCACGAGGTCGTAATAGAGCAGTGCTCCCGCGAGCGCTGCAAAGGACGCGGTGAGGACGCGAAGTGCAAGCGCGGTAAGGAACGAAGCCACCCCGGTTTCGTGGTGTCTGAAAGCGAGGCCGCCGAGGAAAAACGGCACGGTCTCGATCACCCCGACCATGACGAGGAGAATCGCGATGTGGATGTAGTGCCCATCGGCCAGCTTGCCGCTGCGCCTCAACGCCGGCAGCCAGCCCTCGCGCTCGATCGCTGCGGCCTGCGCGACCACCGCCCAGTGCAGCAGGAGGAACAGTCCCGGGATGATCAGGAGGACGAAGCCGACCGAGGTGCCTATCAGGGAAGCGATCGTCGCCGCGGCCACGACCGGAAGGGCCTTGAGCCCCCCGAGAGCGACGGGACCGAGTCGAGGTTCCCGGTCATCTCTGACCTCCGAGACGGCCCGGACGTGAAGCGCCGAAACCAGCGGCGTGACCAGAGCCCAGTCGGCCAGGAAGAGAAAGAGCTGGACGCCGGCGCTCGTATCGCTGCGTGAGAGGGGCCCCGTGCCGGTTGCGGCGAGGGTGATCAATTCGTAGGGGACAATCACTCCGGCGGCGAGAACGAGGAAGAGCGCTGGGTAGCGCCTGTACAGCTCGAAGGTCCCGACGAGCAGGCGAGGGGCCGAGCGGGGGGCACTCATGGAGAACGTCGCATAATCATCAAAAGCGAGACTCGTCCGAACCCTATATCGAACCGCAACGGTCCCAAATCTCGGTGCGGTGCCCAGAGGGGGGTTCGAGGCCCCTCGCGACCTCAGGGCAACTCCCCGCACCTCCACGAACCGATAGCCGGTCGCAGGAAGGTGTCCAAATCCTGCCCCCGCGGGACGGAAACCGCTTATCAAGCCGCTACCGAGCCGGCGCCGGTAGAAGCCCGCGCGAGTGGAGCACCGTAGGCTTCCAAGATGGTCGAATACCGGAAGGCGCCCGGACCGACTCTTTCGAGGCGAATCAGAAGGTGGGTGAAGAGCAACCTCGGCACCACGATCGTCGGCGGTATCGTCGCAGGCGTCGTCGTGGCGACGATCGTCTACTTCGTCTTCGGCCAAGGTGAGGGCGACCCCTCGACGACCGTGGTCCGGGACAAGAGCGAGGCCAACGGAAATTCCGCGTGCAGCGACGCCAACTTCGGCGGCTTCAGCGGCAACGTCGACTGCTCACTCGAGATCACCACTGTGAAGGGCGGCTTGAGCAAGAACCCCCGCGCCCGGGTCGTCGAGCTCACCGGATCCTGGTCCGAGCAGGGGTTCGTGGACGCGATCATCGAACGCGACACCGAGATCGTCGCGCTGTACCTCGACTCGGGCATGGACGCCACCACCCTTCACAACGGCGCAAGTGCGATTCTTTTCGGGTTTCAAGGCGCCCCCCAGAACGGCAATCCCGTTGCGCTGGTGAAGGTCTTCCAGGCAGACGGGTTCCAGGTCGACGACCAGCTGCAGGACAATCACCTGATGGACGAGCTGACGGAAGGCTTCCTTCCGTTGATGTTCGAAACGAGCCTCAAGCCAAGAGGCTACACGGGCGGCTACTGGCGCGGAAAATTTGTCGGCTCGTTGCTGTTTTGGATCGCCCAGCGGGCAACATGGGCCGGCCCCAGCGCCGAAGACGTCGAAGCGATGGATTACCTCATCGGCGAAGGCGCCGATTGCGAGGTTCCGCTCTCCTTCCTCGAGTTCAACCGCAACGCACTGGGCGGCACCCATCCGTACAGGGAACTGCTCTCGATGATGGAGGGGTGCGCGTAGTGAGTGGGTGAGGGTTGGGGGGCCCTACGCGGATCGGAGACTCCGGCGTGTCGGCAAAACCTGTCCCGTACGCCGCGCCCCTGAAGGCGGCTTCGCTCCTTCGAGGAGCGGGTCGTGATGACTCACGTAGGAGCAGGGCCGTCCTTGCGGGTGAATGCCTTGGACGTTGGCTTGTTGGCCGCGCCCCGGGCATCCTGCTTTTCGCGCAAAGCGGCAACGAAAGATCAGTTCACGCTTCATTGGCGAGCACCGCGGATCAGAAGTACCATCCCAAGCATGACTCCGCGCCAGTTCCGCATCGGGGGGATCGCCCTTTCCGCGGCCTCCGCCGGCCTCGGCATCTGGGCACTCGCTGAGGCCAAATACGGCACCGGCGCCTTCTGGCTGGCAATGAGCGTTGCCTGGATGCTGAACGCCCTCTTCAGGAACAACACTCTGCGAGCGCAAGAGCGTCGGCGACAGCGATTGGAGACAAAGTACGCGTCACGACCGATCCCGGCGCAGCCGGACAACCCTCCCCGTTGGTGCAGCCTGGATAACCCGCCTGGTTGGTACTTGAATCCGGCCACCAACGAACCTACGTACTGGTCTGAGATCGGTTGGCGGACGAAGGAGCCGAGCCGGACCTAGCCCGAATCGTTGGTGAAGAGACCGAAGGTCAGGCGCAATTTCTTCATGAATGATCGGCGCTCGCGCGAGGCGCGGGCATTTACGACTCGGAGTCAGCGCGCTCCCAAATCGCGCAAAGCGGAAGTGCTCCCTGCGTAAGCAATCCCAGCTCGGACTGAGGATCAGCCGAGATAGGCAGTGAGCCCCTCCCGCATCCAGTCTGGGATCGCCGTCTTGGCACCCGGCTCGCGCCCAAGCTGCCCCCTCAGCTCGACCAGGACGTGGCGAAGAGTGCCTTCGACCAGCAGCTCTGCGTCGCGCAGGACCCGATAGCTGGTGGTGATGCTCGTCCTGCCGAGGCGGGCTGGTCGAGGCCGGTCGACATCACTACCGGTCACGGACGGGGTGGGCAGCATCTGCAGCTGGTGGTGGATTCCTGGGGCAACGCGACCGCGATCTGGGAGGGCTACGACACCCGCCCCGGCCCCAACTTCGCCATCCAGGCGGCGAAGCATCCGCCTGGAGGTGCCTGGTCGCGGCCCACCGATATCTCCCGTTGGACGAAGAGCCTCGGCGAACCGCAGATTGCTGTCGATCCGCAGGGCAGGTCAACTGCAATCTGGGCAATCGGCGCTAAGGGCGGCGCAGTCATCCAATCTGCCACTTCGGTCAGGGGGTAGAGCGCACGCTGCTCGCTTCACCCGTCCGGGGGTCGGGCCTTGATCACGGTGCGCTGCGCGTATGAAATCGCCGAGGCAAATCTGTGGTCTGAAGACACTGAAACTTGGTCCCGAAATTGGTCCCCGACTCCACCGAACTCAGCCGAACTCTCTGGACGTGATTCGCTCTACCAGGCCAGATTCGGCTCTATAGACGGGTTCCAGCGCGACTCATAATCCGTCGGTCGCTGATTCGAGTCCGGCCCACCGCATCAAAACGGCCAATGGGTCCAGATCGGATTGCGAGCATCTCGGTGTGCCTTTTCGCGTTGGATGCCGCGGCGAAGTGCCCCGTTAGTCTCGATCGTGAAGACAACCGAAGGGGCGACATTGATGATGATGCCCCCGCCAGTTATCCGTCGACTCGCGAAGGTCAGGGCATTCCCAGACGGCGAGAAGCATGGATTCTCAACGGACCAGTCCGTCATTTCGGAGCCCGGAAGACGATGAGCGTCCTTACCATCGCGCTGCATGACGACGATGCGATGTCCCGCCCCGTCTGCGGTTACAAACGCGATCAGACGACCATCTCGCGAAATGGTGGGTGCGAAGGCGATGCCGACCCCATATCGGAATGGACCAACTCGCAGAAAATGAATCCGCCCGCCGTCGACGGAGATAGTTCCTATGCCGCCCAGATCCTCTTCTTCGGCTCCGACTGGATAGAACACGCCGATAATGCGGTGACCGTCTGGGGTGAACTCCGGCCCGGAAGAGTTTCCCCCTCCTCCCACGCCGAAGGCGTAGCCGGGAACGGCAACCCGGTGGAAATGACCTCCGTTGGAGTGCAGCATGAAGGCTGTGCCACGGCGGCTATTGACGAGGATGCGACGACCGTCCGGTGACACCGCGACCGAGTCGATCTGGTTCTTTGCCAGCGTCCGAGGGCTCACGAGAGTTCGGATCACCCGGGCGCGGCGACCCCGCCGCATGACCCAGATCCGGTCCGTCCAGACGGGTACGGGATCGGACTTGTCCCAGGAGCGCGATGCAAACGCGATGACCCGTCCGTTATCCGACGCTCCGACGCTGAGCAGCGCGCCGTCTCGCAGACGAAACAGGACGTCGGGTTGACCGCCGGTCGGCGGGAGCGCCACCAATTTCTTTGCGCCCTCACGCGCGAGGATTCGTGTCGCGCCAACCGACGTCGATGGCTTGATTGCGCTCAGGGCTATCACCCCGACCACCACTATGGCGGCGACGAGAATGCCGCGGCGAGGAGTAAGGCTAGATCTCACGGGTTCTGAAGGGAGCATGGGCGGTTCAGACAGACTGCCTTAAAGAAGTCGGCGCTTCGACGACAGTTGCGGCCTGCGGCGAGACAGCTTTGGCTCGTTCTGGGCCAATTGGCGTACTCGTATCCAAGACCGATAACAGGTTTGGGCGCGACTTTCCCTCAATGCCCTTCAAAAGCGACGTTTCCTGTATGGGAAGCCCTCGGCCTCAACCCGATCGGCCTTCAGGACTCGCGGCACACCGCCGCCACCTGGTTCGGCCATGCCCGCGTGAGCCCGAAGGTCCCCCTGCCTTCATTGGGCCATAGGGGCCCGGCACCGAAGAAACCGCCTTCGATGTGACACGTGCCCCTCGCGTCGCCCGAGCTCGGCGATAGGGTTAACGCGAAGTCTGGTTCCCAGTCCAAGACAGAGGAGGGGAGCATGAGCGCAAAGCAGCTCGTACCGCTGAGTGGCGTCCTTGCGGTGGTGTTGATGATCGCGGCGTTCGTCGTGGGGGGCGAAACCCCCGAAGCCGACGACTCGCTCAGCGAGGTCGTCTCCTACTACAGCGAGCACGACACCGACCTTCAGATCGCCAGCGCGCTGCTCGCCCTCGGGGGGTTCTTCTTCCTCGTCTTCTCGACCATGTTCGCCGGAGTGCTGCGGAGGGCTCAGGGGGAGAGCGGCGGACCCTCTGCCCTTAGCTTTGCGGGCGGGATCGTCTTCGCGGTGGGCGTGACGATCTTCGCCGGGCTGGGATTCACGGCCGCCGATGTCGTCGGCGACGTCGAGCCGTCCGTCGTCCAGGCGCTCAACGCTCTCGGCTCCGACATGTTCTTCACGGTGGCAGTCGGCACCGGGGCCTTTCTGCTCGGCGCCGGGATCGCGATTCTGAAGTCAGGCGCGCTGCCAGGGTGGCTCGGCTGGGCAGCGGTGGTGATCGGGGTTATCGCGATCACGCCGGCCGGATTCTTCGGCTTCATCGCGCTTGGCGTCTGGACCCTGATCGTCAGCGTCATGCTCTCGCTGCGGGCCGGGGGTACCGCCACGCCCGTCTGATTGCTTTCGTAAGCGCTAGGAGAAGGCCGGTGAGAGGCCCGCGTGCTGGCGAAGTTTAGGTATCTGCCTCATTGCCGGCGTCGAGCAAAGCTCCACCAGTCGCCACCCGAGGATCTTGTGGGACGCGGGCCTGGTCGAGTGCGAGCGCTACACCGCACCGTTCTCTACAGGCATCCCCTTCGGAAACGGCACGCAACACCTGGGAGGCCTGGCACTACGGCTTCGATCGCCCGCCGGCACCCTGCTCGGCGGCGGGCAACGCGGTTGGAGCCGGGGGCGGGGGAGTCGCGAGCGGCGGCGCGGCTGGCGACGGGTCGCTCGCCGGTGACGCCGGCCTGCCCTCGTTCGTGCCGGCTCGGTACCGGGCGCCACTGCTGCGCGCCGCGAGTCGCTGGAACGTCTCCGCCGCCCTGCTCGCCGCCCAGCTGATGGCCGAGTCCAACTTCAACCCCTACGCCGGCTCAGCGGCGGGTGCGCAGGGCATCGCCCAGTTCATGCCCGCAACCGCCGCCGCCTACGGCCTCGCCAACCCCTTCGATCCCGAGGAAGCGATCGACGCCCAGGGCCACCTGATGTCCGACCTGATCCGCCAGTTCGGCGACCCCGTCCTTGCCCTCGCCGCCTACAACGCCGGTCCAGCCCCGGTCGAAGCCTGTGACTGCATACCGGACTACCCCGAGACGCAGGCGTATGTCAGCCGCATCCTCGCCCTGCTCGACGGCGCCGGCGCGCTCGTCGCGCCGTCCTTCGAAGTGAGGCTGGTCGCGTGAACCTCGCGGTCGGGAGTGGGCTTCGTGAGGTAGAGCTGGGCGACCCTCGTGTATTCATACACCAAGAGGTGTATCCTAGGGTCATGACACGCACGAACATCGAGATCGACGACCTCCTGGTCGATCGGGCGATACGGCTCTACCGGCTGCGCAGCAAGCGCGAGGCCGTCGACCTTGCCCTGCGCCGGCTGGTGGGCGAGCCGATGACCCGCGACGAAGCACTTGCGACGGAGGGAACCGGCTGGGCCGGCGACCTGGGCGAGATTCGCTCCCGAGAAGAGATCCCCGAGCGGTGATGCTCGTCGACAGCTCCGCCTGGGTGGAGTTCCTGCGTGCGACCGGCAGCCCCGTTCACCTGCGTGTGCGGACCGCGCTGGAGGAGGGTGCCGAGCTGGCCAGCAACGATGTGATCGTCATGGAGATCCTCGCCGGAGCGCGCGACGAGGCTGATCGCGATCGGCTGCGGCGCCTGCTTTATGGCCAGCAGTTTTTGGCGGTGGAAGGTCCCGCCGACTACGAGCGCGCCGCGGAGCTGTACCGGCTCTGCCGCAGTCGAGGGGAAACGCCGCGCAAGCTCACCGACTGCCTGATCGCCGCGGTGGCTATCCGCAACGACGTCGAGCTGCTCTGCGAGGACGCCGACTTCCTCGCGATCGCGCGCCACGCTCCGCTCCGCCTCGCCGAAACTCACTGAGAACGCGCGTGGTCCTCGGGCCTGCGCCCCCCGCATCGGCGGGCCCTTGACGGGTATCTAGTGGATAGATGTGGACGCGACGCCTGAGCCTGAGCGCGGTTGGCGCTGCGCTCGCGCTCGTGGCCTTTCCCGCGGGAGGAACGGCCGCCGGGCAGAGCGCTGACGCGTCGTGCCAGGCACGCCCCGTGGTGGTCGGCACGACAATCGAGGGGACGCCCTGCGATGACCTGATCGTCGCCCCGGCCAGAATCGAGACGGTCCAGGGGGGCGGTGGGGACGACACGATCGTGCCCGGGCCGGTCCTCGCCGAGACCTCATGTCCACTCGGCTGTCACCTCGATATCGGCAGCCAGACCTTCGAAGGTGGCCCTGGCAACGACGTCGTCTACGGCGAGCGGGGCAACGACAGGCTCTTCGGCGGCGCGGGGGACGATCAGCTCTTCGGTGGGATCGGTGACGACCTGCTCAGGGGAGGCTTGGGGAACGACCGGCTCGCGGGTGGCTTCGGTGCCGACTCGATCGACGGCGAGGCCGACGACGACTACATCCGTGGTGACGCCACGGTCGACACGATCGTCGATCGCGGCGGCGGCACAGACACGCTCAGCTACTCAACCGGGATCACACCGGGGTTCTTCAACAACCACGATCCCGACTTCTCAGCAGTGCCGGGATTGCCGCCGCCGGGAGGTGAACGCGGGGTCTACGTCGACCTCTCCGGCACCGACGGCGACAACGGGGTGGCGCCGTTTGGCGGCGGCGTTGACACGGTCGAGGGCGTGGATTTCGAGGTGGTCATCGGCACGGCATTCGCCGACTACATCGTCGGCGGCGACGCCGGCGAGACGATCTACGGCGGCGGCGGGGGGGACGTGATCATCGGCGAAGGCGGCAACGACGTCCTTCGCGGCGGCGCCGATGGCGACGACCTGGACGGCGGCGCAGGCGCCAACGCCCTGGACGGCGGCGCGGGCAACGACCACTGCGCGAACCCGAGCGGCGCCACCTCTTGCGAGTCCGCAGTCAACACCGGAGGTGTGGTGTCCCGGGACCAGAGCAAGGTCGCCGCTGGCGTCCTCGCCCCCGAGGATCCGAGCTATGCGCAGTTGTACCTGGTGGGCAGCAACGTTGCCGACAAAGTCACCGCGACCTACTCGGGAGCGAGCGTCAGCTTCTCACTCGGGCCCGGCTCCGCCGCCACGTTCGACACGAGCGCCTCTACCGCGGGCGGCTGCAACCCGCCGAGCGCGACTCAGCTCGTTTGTCCGTTGGGCAAGCCGCTCGACTCGGTCGTCCTCGCAGGTTTCGCCGGCGCCGATTCGCTCAGTGCCGGCGGCTTCCCGGACTCCGTCTCCATCGTGCTCGCCGGCGGGGAGGGCGGGGACACGTTGACCGGCGGTGAGCTGAGCGAGGACCTCCTGGCCGATGGGCCGGATGTGAGCGGACCTGGCGCCGACACGCTCAGCGCTCTCGGCGGCGACGACGCCCTGCTCAACAACGGCGGCGTCGACGATCTCCTTGGGGGTACGGGCAACGACCTATTCCTCTCGGACTCCCTTTGCGGTGCTGACGACCTCAACGGCGGCGCCGAGCGCGACAACGCCTCCTGGACGAAATTCAAAGACTCGGGGGTGGCGGCGGACCTCGCCGCCGGCCTCGCGGGGGAACCGGGGGCAGGGGGCGCCCCCCAGTGCGCGGCCGGCAGTCTCGGCTCGCTCACCTCGATTGAGGACCTCGAGGGCACCGCGCTCGGCGATTTCTTCCGTGGCGATTCAGGCGAAAATCAGCTGCTCGGCTGGGCGGGCCCGGACTCCTACTCCAGCGGCGCCGGCAAAGACCGCATCCTCGCCAACTCCGCCGACGTCGATCCGCTGATCGAGTGCGGGGAAGGCGCCGACGTGGCGCTGATCGACCTTCCTCCGATCGTGGAGACCGCCAGCGCCGACTGCGAGAACGTGCAGGAAGCCGCGCCCAACAATTTCCGCGTTGAAACCGAACTCGCAGTCCCGCCGCAGCCCGCTCCGCCCACTGCATCCCCACTCACCTCTCCCGCCCCCGCCTCCTCCACCCCTGTAAAAAGCCGCAGCCCGCAGGCCTGCCTGCCCGCGTCCCGGCCTGGCCGCCTGCACTGTGCGGTCCGGCCGCGTCACCTCGACCTCAGGCCCCTGGGTCTGATCGAGCGCATCCGTTGGAGACACTGGGGGTCGCGCCGCGCGGTGGGCTTCGGCCATCTCACCGCAACCAACCGCTGCTGCGCTCTCCATATCGACGCTCGGGCGAAGATAACGGCCGCCGGACCAGCGTTGTGCAATGCGCGTCGCTGGTACACGCGCCTCACGGTCCTCTACGGCCGTGGCTTCGGCAAGGCGCTCGTGCGCCGCGCGATCAACGCCACGCCCTGCGGCTAGACTGCGCGCCGATGGCAAGCGTTGAGGTACAGGGCGTCGAGGGGATGCAGGCGCTGCTCGGCAAGGAGATCGGCCCGAGCGAGTGGCGCACGGTGACCCAGCAGGACATCGACACCTTCGCCGAGCTCTCCGGCGATGACCAGTGGATCCACGTCGACGTCGAGCGGGCCAAGTCCGAGAGCCCCTTCGGCACGACGATCGCCCACGGCAACCTCACCCTCTCCCTCGTCGACGGCTTCCGCAAAGAGCTGATCTCCTCGACCGGCTTCGCCCTCGGGGTGAACTACGGCTGGAACAAGATCCGCTTTCCCGCCCCGGTGCCGGTAGATGCCCGTGTCCGCGGCAAGGCCGAGGTTGTCTCGATCGACGAGAAGGGCGGCGGTTGGCACGAGGTCGTCACCCGCTTCACCCTCGAGGTTGAGGGCAACGAGAAGCCGTGTTTCGTGGGGGACAGCGTCACCCGGATGATGGCGCCAGCTGGCTGAAGACATTTCGCTCCCACGCGCCAGCGTTAGTCGCGAATACCTGGGGTCATTCACCGCCGAAGGCAGCCCTAGGCCAAATGCGATGAACGCGCAGCCCTCCCGAGCCCGGCAGGTCGCCTTCATGCTTCTCGGCCTCTTCATCATCGCCGTCGGAGTTGTCGCGCTGTGGCTCGTGGTCAGCAGCCTGTTTTCCAACCCCGCCGTGGCGGGGCCGGCGATCGCCGCAGTTGCAGCGCTAGCGGTGTTCGCGGGGGGCGAGTTCTTTACCCGCCGTCGTGTCGCCCAGCAGTACCGCTGGGACAAGGTGACACCCACCTACAAAGATTTCGTTGGCCTAATGCGGAAAATGGCGAAATTGGCGAACGAGGGGGACGAACCTCCGCCCGATCTGTTGGAGTTCATGGGTGAATTCAGTGACCTACTGGTGCTCTGGGGATCGCCAGGAATCATCAAGGCATGGGTCGAGATGCAC
>DATNHC010000190.1:0-17959 GCA_035605155.1 Solirubrobacterales bacterium | reverse complement strand
CCGCCTGCTCGGCCTCGGCCGCGCGGCGCTCGGCTTCGCGAGCGCGCTCCTCCGCCTGGGCGACGCTGTCGCGGATCTCCTGCAGGCGCCGCTCGCGCTCCTCTTCTTCGGACTTCAGCGCCGCCAGGCGCTCTGCTTCGGCAGCGCGCCGCTCGGCCTCCTTGGTGCGCTCTTCGATCTGGCGCAGCCGGTCCTGGGCTTCGGCCATCGCACGCTCCTGCGCCTCACGACCCTGCTGGAGCACCTGCTCTGCGCTCTGCAGGCCTGAGGCCGCGCCTCCCACAGACGCAGCAGGGCTCGATGAGGCTTGCATGCCCTGCGTCACCTGCCCACTCTGGGCGTGCGCGGCGCGCTCCTCGGCTTCGCGCTGCAGGCGCTCGGCCTCGGCGATGCGACGATCCGCCTCGGCGCGGATCCGCTCCTCCTCGCGAAGGATCTCCTCAGCCTTGGCGCGGACCCGCTGCTCGGCCGCCGCCGGGTCGTCATAGCCCGGAGGCGCGCCAACGGGCGGCTGGATCGGCTGGACTGGTGCGGGCGCCTGGGGCGGCACGACCTCCGTCGGGGCCGGACCGACCGGCGGTGGGGGAACGGCCGGGAAGGGCGCAGGCTGCGCGGGTGGCGGCGGCACGGCCGCGACCGGCGGCAGTGGCGCAGCCGGAGGTACGGCTTGCGTCGCCTGCGCGCCGCTGCGCAGCTGTTCGCGCTCTTGCGCGGCGCGCGCCTCGGCGAGCTGACGCTCCGCCTTGGCGGCTTCCTTCCTCGCACGGCGTGAGGAGCGCCCTCCGGCGACCGCTGGCTTGTGGCGCCGTTCAGCGCGCTTGGCCAGACGTTCCTCCTTGCGCTGCTGGGCCTGTTCCTGGCGACGCTTGCGATGCTCAAGCCGAGCCGCACGCTGTTGCTCGCGTGCCTGCTTGCGCTTCTCCTTGGCGCCCAGGGGCGGGCCTCCGGGGGGTGGCGCGGAAGCGGCCGGGGTCGCGCCCGGTGGCAGAGTTGCCGGCAGCTCGGCTGTCTGTTGCTGCGCTGGGCTCGGCGCCTTCGCGGACCCAGGCGGTGGCGGGCCCGCAGGACCCGATCCCTTCTTCTCAGCCTTTTCCTTGCTGCGCCGCTGGGTGACGCTGACGACGAGCAGGAGCAGCAGGACCGCCGCCACCAGACCGCCGACGAAGTACTCGATGTTGTCGCTGACGAAGTCGCCGGCTTCGCTCGGGAACGAGTCCGCATTGGCCTGCGCAGGGCCGATCAGGGCCACGACGAGCGCCAGCACCGGCAGAACCAGGGCAGAGCGGGAACGCATAGGACCCGAAGCTACCTCATCCTGCCCTTGAATTCGCGCTCGACTTCGCGACGCACGTCACGCTCCGCGATCTCGCGGCGCCGGTCGCGGCCCTCCTTGCCCCGCGCCAGGGCCAGCTCCACCTTGGCGCGGGCGCCCTTGAAGTAGATCCGCGTCGGAATCAGGGTCAGCCCCTTCTCGGCTGTCTTGCCGATCAGCCGTTCGATCTCGGCCTTGTGCAGGAGCAGCTTGCGGGGTCGCTCCGGCTCGTGATTCTCGCGGCTTGCCGGCTCGTAGGGCGGAATATGCAGGTTGCGGAGCCAGACCTCGCCCCGCTCGACCACCGCGTAGGAGTCGCCCATCTGCGCCTTGCCGCCACGCAGCGACTTGACCTCCGAGCCCTGCAGGACGATACCGGCCTCCATCTTCTCCACCGCTTCGAACTTGTGGCGAGCGCGGCGGTTTGTGGCCACGTCGCCCGAAGCGGGTTGGCGCTGCTTCTTCGACTTCTTACTCATTGGCCAGCTCCAAGTCCACCCTGCCGCGCGGCGCCCGCACCTCGGTCACGCGGACGGATATCGGATCGCCGAGCCGCAGCGTCCTACCGGGCTCGCGGCCGACCAGCGCTGTCTCGGCGCCGTTCAGCTCGAAGCGCTCGCCACCCAGCGTGCGGGTCGGGACGAGCCCCTCGTAGACGTCGCCAAGCTCACCCCCGAAGGCAACGAAAGCGCCGGCGCGAATCACCCCCGAGACCTCGCCGTCGAACTTGACCTCCGCCCCGCGTTGCGCCAGCTCGCGCCCGAGCAGGTAGGCGGCGCAAACGTCGTCCGCGTCGCGCTCGATCCGCGCCGACTCGCGCTCCTGCTCGCTGCAGTGCCAGGCGACCTCCCGAGCCTCGGCCGCTCGCGGCGCCTCCTCCCCCTCCCCCAGCGTCGCCAGCAGCGCCCGGTGCACGAGCAGGTCTGGATAGCGCCGAATCGGCGAGGTGAAGTGGCAGTAGGCCGGGCTGCCGAGGCCGGCGTGGCCGCTGTTGCGGTCGCTGTAGGAAGCCTGCATCAGGGAGCGGAGCACGAGCGATGTATATGCCTCACGGCCATGGCCGCGCCTCGCCGCCTCCTGGAGCACCAGGCGACTTGCCTCAGCTGCGACCTCGCCCGCTTGGGCGGGCGCCAGGCCCTGGCGCAGCGGCGGGGTCGGCACACCGAGCGAGTGCAGCTGCTCGATCAGCCGCTCGACGCGCAGCGGGTCGGGCTGGGGGTGGACGCGGTAGACGGCAGGCGCCCGCTTGCGCTCGAGCAGCTGCGCGACCTGTTCGTTGGCGAGGATCATCAGCCGCTCGATCAGCCGGTGCGACTCGGTCTGTGCGACCGAGCGGGCCCCGAGCACGTTGCCGCTTGCATCGAAGCGGAACTCGGGCTCGAATGACTCGACATCGAGGCTGGTCGTGCCACGGCGCTCGCCAAGCGCCGCCGCAGCATCGCGAGCGATCGCGAGCGGCTCAGCCACCCCCTCCGGGGGACCTGCCTTGCCGGCGAAGATCAGGTCGAGCTGGTCGTAGTCGAGCCGCGCCAGCGAGCGGATGCGACTGCGGTAGAAGCTCGCCGCGCGGGGTCTTCCCTGCGGGCTGAGCTCAATCTCGGCGGTGACGGCAAGTCGCTCGACGCCGGGTGTGAGGCTGCAAGCCTCCTCGCTGAGCACCCGGGGCAGCATCGGCTCCACCGTGCCCGGCACATAGGTGCTGTTGGCGCGCCGCCGCGCCTCGAGATCGAGCGGTGAGCCGGGCCGCACGTGAGCGGCGACGTCGGCGATATGGATCCAGAGCCGCGCGCCGTCCGCCTCGCGCTGCGCGGAAACCGCATCGTCGAAGTCGCGCGCGGTCGCCGGATCGACGGTGAAGGTGGGCAGCTCGGTGAGGTCGCGGCGGCGCAGCTCGCTCGCCCCGACACCCTGGGCCGCCCGTTCAGCTTCGCGCTCGAGCGACGCCGGGAAGCCACGCCGCTCGAGGCGTTCCTCCAAGAGCGCTTCGACCGCATCCCGGGCGTTCTGCGGCTCAGCTCGCCGGCCTCGCCCCCGCGTCCGCTGCCGCGCCCGGTAGTAGCGCCAGTCGCGCTGACTCACCGCCACCGCCTCTTCCAGTGCGCTTTATGTGGGCATAGACCGCAAAAGGCGCACCGGAAGCTCATTGCTGGGATGCAAGCTCCGCGAGTGCCCGGGCGAGCGCCTCGTCACGCCGGGTCTGCGGGCGGTCCTGTGCCTCAACATCGGGGTGGATGCCGCGGCTGCGGGCCAGGTTGACCCCGTCCGGGGTGAAGTACTCGCCGATCGTCAGCTTCAGGGCGCCGCCGTTGGAAAGCCCGATCTCTTGCTGGAAGACGCCCTTGCCGTATGAACGAGTGCCGACCACCTCGGCATCGGCGTTGTCGGCGAGGGCCGCCGTGAGGATCTCCGCCGCCGAGGCCGTGTTGCCGTCGATCAGCACGACGGTCGGCAGCGTCGGCAGGTTGTCGCCGACCGTCTCGTAGACCGCGTCGCCCTGGGTGCGCGACTCGGTCTTCACCACCACTTCGTCCTCCGGCAGGAAGATGCTCGCCGTCAGCACCGCCTCCTCGAGCAGGCCACCGCCATTGGCCCGCAGATCGAGGACCAGCCCTTTGACACCCTTGCGCTGCAGCTTCTCGATCGCTTCGCGCAGGGGAGCGTGGACGCCTTCGGTGAAGCCGGCGAGGCGGACGTAGCCCAGCTTGCGGCCCTCGGTCTTGACCACTTTCTCGGTGACGATCGGCAGCGAGATCTGCGCCCGGGTGATCTCCAGCTCTCTGGTCCGGCCATCGCGGGGGTCGCGAAGGCCGAGCGTCACCTCGGTCCCTTCCGGTCCTTTGATCTTCTCCGTCGATGCTCTGCTGCTCTCGCCGGCGATCGAGTCGCCTTCGACCGAGACGATCAGCTCGCCGACCTCGATCCCGGCCCTCTCGGCCGGAGAGCCTGGAAAGACGCGGTCGACCCGCAACCCCTGCTTGACCTGCGAGACGCTAAGGCCGACACCGGAGAAGCGCCCCGAGATCGCCTCGTTGAAGCGCTCCAGCGCCGCCGGCGAGAAGTATTCGGAGAAACGGTCGTCGTTGCTGCGCCGCAGCTCGCGGACCATGCCCTGCAGCGAAGCGTCGGTCAATTCTTGCGACTCGACCGCTCGGTAGTAGTTGTCCTCGATCAGCTCTGTCGCTTCGACGGTCAGCCCGGCGGAATCGTCGATCAAGAGGTCGCGGACGAATTCGGGCAGCTTGGCGGGATGACCGCCGAGCCAGATGCCTGCGCAGAGAAATACGACGATCGCGGCCCCGAGGACCGCGGTCCCCCAACCTCTCACGGCCTGCTCAGACCTTGAGGAAGCGGCGCAGGGTGATTCCGGAGCCGATCGCCGAGACCAGCACCGCGGCGCCGAAGAGGATCGCCACCAGCATCGGGAAGGAGATGTTGTTCTGCGCCGCCACGAAGTCGAAGGTGTCGCTCAGCGGATTGACAATGGTGATCTTGCCCAGCCACAGGATCAGTATGGCGATCAGACCGCCAGCGAAGCCGACGACGACTCCCTCGATCATGAACGGCCAGCGAATGAACCAGCGCGTCGCACCGACCAGCCGCATCACCTCGACCTCGCGGCGGCGGGTGTAGATCGAGAGCCGGATCGTGTTGCCGACCAGCATCAGCGAGGCGGCGATCAGCAGGGCGGTGATCACGGTCAGGACGATCTTCAGCGCGCTGGTCACCTGCTCGATCTGTTGGGACTCCTGCTGGCGGTCGAAGACGTCCTGGATGATCGGCGAGATCGGCTGCGGCTTGCCGTTCGGCCCGGGCGGCGTCACCGCGTCGCGCACCGTCTCGAGGTTGGCGGCATCGTCGGCCTTGATCTGGAAGTTGGCGGGCAGCGGGTTGTCGCGCAGCTGGGCGAGCAGGTCTTCGCTCTTGTCCTTGCCGAGGTCCTTTTCGAGTTCGACCAAGGCCTCGGCCTTGCTGATCAGCATCACCGACTCGACGTGCGGGATCGCTTCCAGCTTGCGCTGCAGGGCGGCGGTTTCGGCTTTGGTGGCGTCGTCGTAGATCGCCACGCGGAACTCGAGGCTCTCGCGCACCTCGTCGCTCTTCGCCTGCGTCGTCTGGAAGACCGGGATCAGGACGCCGAGCAGGACCACGGTGGTGACCGTGGTGATGATCGCCGCCATGCTCGGCGCGCCGTTGCGGCGCAGCGCCCGGAACGCCTCCTGGGTGAAGAAGAAGAATCGCGACATCTAGATCAGCGAGTCGTGTCCGTTGGTCTGGCCCTCGGGGGCGACGCCCATCTCGGCCCGCATGCGCACGCCGAACTCGGTCGTCGACTCCTCGGTGTAGCCGCCGCTGACCTCGTCGCGGACGACGCGGCCCTCGTAGAGCTCGATCACGCGGCGGCGCATGTTGTCGACCATCTCGCGGTCGTGCGTGACTACGACGACCGTGGTGCCAGTCTTGTTGATCCGGTAAAGCAGCTGCATCACGCCGATCGAGGTGACCGGGTCGAGGTTGCCGCTGGGCTCATCGGCGAGTAGCAGCGGCGGGTGGTTGACGAAGGCGCGGGCGATCGAGACGCGCTGCTGCTCGCCGCCGGAGAGCTGGTCCGGGAAGCTGTTCAGCTTGGTCGAGAGGCCGACGAGGCGCAGCGTCTCCGGCACCTGGGTGCGAATCTGGGCGCGGCTGGCCCCGAGCACCTGCAGCGCGTAGGCGACGTTGTCGTAGACGGTGCGGTCGGGCAACAGCTTGAAGTCCTGGAAGACGGTGCCGATGTTGCGCCGCAGCTGCGGGATCTTCTTCTCGGGCAGGGCGCCGATGTCGCGGCCGGCGATGCTGACCGTGCCGTCGGTCGCCTCCAGCTCGCGGATCAGCATCTTGATCAGGGTCGACTTGCCGCAGCCGGTTGGGCCGACCAGGAAGGCGAACTCGCCGCGGTCGATCGCCAGCGAGACGCGATCGAGCGCCATGTGACCGCCGGGGTAGACCTTGGTCACGTCGCGCAGCTCGACGATCGGCTTACCACCGGCACGCCTGCGCTGCGGCTCCTCACCGCCCGTCTTTCGCTTCCTCGCTCTGGCCATGCCCGCGGTCCTTCTGCGAGTACAGGGTGACTCCTGCGCGGCTTCAGGTGCGCAATTCCCCGCCCAGCCGAAGTGAGCGTCAGCTTAGCGAATTATTAGTGACTGCTTATGAACGACCTGGCTCTGCTGGGCCAGTCAATAACCTGCTCGACTTATAAAGAAAAGTTGCGCCATCGGTGCCGATCTGAGAGGGTGCGCGCGATGCTGGCTCACATCGTCGGCGTACCCGTTGAGGAGACCGCGCTCACGCTGGCGCCGATCGCGGCGGCCACAGGCGGGCTGGCGAGCAGCAGGCTGCGCCGGCGCTCCGGGTACCGACGGAAAGGGCGGCGCCGGGCGATCCGCATCCGGAGGGGCCGGTGAGCGCCACCTCCCCCTCTCCCACCGCCGCCCCACGAGCATTGCGCCACAGGCGCAGCGCCCGCCGGCTCACCGCCGGGCAGAAGGCAGACCTACGAGCAGCGGTGGCAGCGGCGCAGGGAATCGGCGACGACCGCGGATATCAGCGCTGGGCGGGCGTCCACGGCCTGCCGCTGCCGATCTCCTGCACCCATCACAGCGAGCTCTTCCTGCCCTGGCACCGGGCCTACCTCTATCTCTTCGAGAAGGCGCTGCAGGAACAGGTGCCGGGAGTCACCTTGCCCTGGTGGGACTGGACCGCAAACCATGCGGAGGGAATTCCGGCCGCCTATGCGCGCCAGCGCGTAGACGGCCGCAAGAACCCGCTCTTCGACTC
This sequence comes from Solirubrobacterales bacterium, assembly GCA_035605155.1. Classification (GTDB taxonomy): domain Bacteria; phylum Actinomycetota; class Thermoleophilia; order Solirubrobacterales; family 70-9; genus VRUE01. The sequence goes on along the minus strand of DATNHC010000190.1, from coordinate 10,830 downwards.
GCCGATCCAGGCGTCCGGCCGCGAACGTCCCAGCCAGACGCGAACCACTCGCCGGCCGGAATCGCCGGGGCAGCTGCCGACACCCGCAGCGGTCGAGGCGATCCTTGCCAATCGCGACTTCCCCACCTTCCAAACGCAGCTCGAGAGCATCCACGACGGCGTGCACGTCTGGGTTGGGGGCACGATGGAAAGCATCGCCACGGCTGCCTACGACCCGATCTTCTGGGCGCATCACTGCATGATCGATCGCCTCTGGTATCTCTGGCAGCTGCGCCACCCGGGTGCGAGCGTTCCGGCCAGGCTGCTCGACCGAGCTCTCGCCCCGTTTCCGCTGACCGTCCGCGACACGCTCAGCGTCACCCGGCTGGGCTACGACTACGCCGCCTCGACGGCTGCGGCGGGGGGGCCGGGGCATGGTTGAGCGCTTCACCAGCAAGGCGATCGAGCTGCCACCCGCCGAGCGGCCCTTCGCGCGCGCCGACCTGATCTTCTACGGGATCGACCACTCCGGCGCCTCCTTCGAAGGCCAGGTCTTCCTCGATCCTCGCGGCGTCGGCGGCGAAGCCGGCGCAGAGCACCGCGCCTACGTCGGCTCCTTCTTCATATTCGGCCACGGTGGTTGCTTCGGGGACGTCGGCCACTGCGACATCCCCAGCGAGCGCGATCCGTTCGACCTGCGGCCCCCGCACCAACTCGAGCCCGCCGTGCGGATCCTCACCGTCACCGATGCCGTGCGAGCCCTGCTCGAGCGCGGCATCGAGGCGGCGAAGGTGACCGTGATCGCCCACACGTCCGGCAGGGCGCCAGCCGACGTCCTGGCCTTCGAGACGGTGAGGCTGGCGACCTATGCCTGAGAGGCGAGGCGCAGCACGGCCTGAAGATGGCTGACGAAAAGGAAGCGGCGGAGTCGCAATTCGTCAAGCCCGAGGCGCTTGGCGAAGTTCAGCAAGGCGTCAGCAAGCGCGTCTCGGAGACGGTCAACGACGTCGGCAAAATCGTGGCCGCCATTGCCGGCATCGGGATCTTCTTCGTCGCCACTGGCTATTTCGTCGAGTGGCAGAAAATGACGCGGGGCGGCCTGCCACCCGAGCAGGTCCTGCCTCTGATTCCCAGGGAGCAGATCGCCGCCGCCGGGGTACGGGAGTTGGCGATCTCGATCCTGCTCGGCGGCGCGATCCTGGCGCTGCTCGTATTCGGCTTGGTCGCCCTGGCAAAAGCCACGGAAGGCGGGAAAAGCCGTCCGGCGAAACGGGTCAACCGCCTGCTCAAAAATGAGGTCGGCGTCCCGACGGTCCTGATCGGGATCTTCGTCCTGCTGATCGTCCCGCTCGACGGGGGTGGCCTGCTCGTCGCGGTGGCCGTAACTGGGCTGCTCTATTACGGGCTGACCCTCTTCCATCGCTTCCTTGCCGACAAAGGGAAAACGACCTTTCCCGTCTGGAGACTCGTCCTGGCAACCGCCGTCGCGGCGGCGATTCTGAGCGGCGTGCGCCAACACGAGTTCCCCGAACCGCGCCCGATGGCGATCGTGGTTCCCAGGGAGGGCGAGATGTTCAAAGCGACATACGTCGCCAGCACCTCGGACGAGATGCTCTTCAGGCTGCGCCGGAGAGGCAGGCCGACGGAACTGATCGTGCTGCACAGCGACGATCTCAAAAGCGTGCGGTTGATCAAGAGCATCTACGTCTTCCCGTTCGAGCAGTCCCTTCTCGACCGGATCGTCGACCCGGTGTTCGCCGACTTTCGACTGAGCTGCATACCGCCCGAGTGCCGCTGGCAAGAAGGAACCCGGATCGGGCCCTCGTCGCTCTTCTAGAGAAAGCACGGTCCGTCGCTTAGGCAGGCTGGGAGCTGAGGATCCGCTCCACCGCGGCAACCACATGCTCGGCGTCGATGCCGGCCGCAGCAAGCAGGGCAGCGGGCGAGCCACTGCCGGGGCGCTCGCTGACCGCGAGCCGCTCCAAACGCGGACTGAGCCCGCCATCGGCGAGCACCGTGGCGACCACCTCGCCGATGCCACCCTCGGCCCAGTGGTCCTCGACGGTGACGATCGCGCCGGTCTCGTGGGCCGCCTTGACGATCGTCTCGGAGTCGACCGGCTTGACCGAGTAGAGATCGATCACGCGGGCCGCGACCCCCTTGCCGGAGAGCTCCTCGGCGGCGGTCAGGCATTCGCGAAGGGTGATACCGGCGCCGATCAGCGTTACCGCATCGTCATCGCCGGAGCGCACCGTGCGGCTGCCGCCGATGCGGAACTGCTCGCCGGGCTCGTAGAGGGTGGGAAGCGCCTCGCGGGTGGTGCGCATGTAGCTGATCCCCTCGTGCTCGCGCATCGCGTCGAGCAGCGCCACGGTCTGGTTCGGATCGGAGGGATAGAGGACGACGCTGCCCAGCACCGCGCGCAGCGAGGCGATGTCCTCGAGCGCCATCTGCGAGGGGCCGTCCGGCCCGATCGAGACGCCGACGTGCGAGCCGCAGAGCTTCAGGTCGGCGGCCGAGATCGCACCCATGCGGACGAAGTCGTAGGCGCGGCTGAGGAAGGCGCCGAACGAGGAGGCGAAGGGCTTCCAGCCACGCGTCTGCATGCCGATCGCCGAGGCAACCATCTGCTGCTCGGCGATGTACATCTCGAAGAAGCGATCCGGGTGCTTGGCGGCGAAGCGCTCGGCGTAGGTCGAGTTGCCCACCTCGCCGTCGAGCGCGACGACTTTCTCGTCGATCGAGCCGAGCCAGGCGAGCGCGTCGCCGTAGGCGGCGCGCGTCGCAACCTTCTCGCCGATCTCGTAGCTCGGACGCTCGACGGGCTCGGTCGCGACCTCGTAGGGCCGCGGCTCGGGCGGACTCTGCACCTCGACGCTGAGCGAGCGGATTCCCCCCAGCTCCTCAACCGCCGCGTCGGGGTCGGCGAGCGGCTTGCCGTGCTGGTTCTCCTGGTCCTCGACCTCGGCGACCCCGCGGCCCTTCTTGGTGCGGGCGAAGATCACAGCCGGGCGGTTGGCGGTCAACGCCTCCGCGTAGGCACTGTCAATCGCCTCTGGATCGTGACCGTCGATCTCCTGCACGTGCCAGTCGCAGGCGGCGGCGCGGGCGGCCAGCTTCGAGGTGTCCCAGCCGTGCATCGTCGGTCCGCGCTGGCCAAGCCGGTTGACGTCGACGATCGCGATCAGGTTGTCGAGGCCGGCGTAGCCGGCGTGCTCGAAGGCCTCCCACATCGAGCCCTCGGCCAGCTCCGAGTCGCCGCAAAGGGTCCAGACCCGCAGCTCGGAGGACTCCAGCTTGGCGGCGGCCAGGGCGATGCCGACGGCGATCGGCAGGCCCTGGCCGAGCGAGCCGGTGGCGACGTCGACCCAGGGGATCTCCGGCGTCGGGTGGCCCTGCAGGCGCGAGCCGAGCTCGCGGAAGGTGAGCAGCTCGGTGTCGTCGATCGCCCCCGCCGCCTTGTAGAGCGCGTAGAGCAGCGGCGATGCGTGCCCCTTGGAGAAGACGAGGTGGTCGTTGGCGGCGTTCTCTGGGTCAGCGAAGTCGTAGCGGAGGTATTTCGAGAAGAGCACAGCCATCAGGTCCGCGGCCGACATCGAGGAGGTCGGGTGGCCGGAACCGGCCGCGGCGCTGGCGCGCACCGCGTCGACGCGCAGCTGCTGGGCGAGCTCGTGCATGGGGGCGGACTTTATATTGGGCTAACCGATCGCGACCATGCGCTCGATCGGGATGCGAGCCCGATCGGCGATCTCCACCGGCACTGAGACCTCGTACCTCATCTCGAGCAGGCTGTCGCGCAGCTTGGGCAGCGTGATCATCTTCATGTATTTGCAGAAGGCCATCCGGTTGGCCTCGATCAGGTTGGCCTGCGGCGCCGCCTGCTGCAGCGGGTAGAGCATGCCGTTCTCGGTGGCGACGACGAAGCTGCCGTCCGGATGCTCTTCGACGTGCTTGAGCATCCCCGAGGTGGAAAGCATGTGGACCCCCTCAGGCTCGATGTCACCGGCGGCGACGTACTCCATCGCCTGCGTGGCGCAGCCGCACTCGGGATGGATGAGGAACTCGGCCTCGGGGTGTTCGGCGCGGGTCTGGGCGATGTCGCCGGGGCGGATGCCGGCGTGGACGTGGCACTCGCCGTCCCAGACGTGGAAGCGGGCGCGGCGCTTGGGATCCTCGCGCAGCCCCGTCTCGCGCTCGACGAAGGCGCCCAGCCACATGTCGGGGCCGAAGAGGATCTCTGTCTCGGGCCCGTGCTCGGCCCAGATGCGCTCGACGACCTTGACCGCGTTGGAGGAGGTGCAGCAGTAGTCGGTCTCGGCCTTGACCTCGGCCGAGGTGTTGACGTACATGACGACCAGCGCGCCCGGGTGCTCGGCCTTCCAGGCGCGCAGCTGGTCGGCGTCGATCGAGTCGGCCAGCGAGCAACCGGCATCGAGGTCGGGGATAAGCACGGTCTTCTCCGGCGAGAGGATCGAGGCCGTCTCGGCCATGAAGTGCACGCCACAGAAGGCGATCGCGTCGGCATCGGTCGCCGCTGCCGCGCGCGAGAGGCCGAGCGAGTCGCCCATGTGGTCGGCGACGTCCTGGACCTCGGGCAGCTGGTAGTTGTGGGCGAGGATCACCGCGTTGCGCGCGGCGGCCAGCGTCCGCACTTCAGCGCTCAGCGCAGAGATCTCTGCGGGCGAGAGAGCGTCCGGTGAAGTGGGTTGGATCGTCGGGAGCTCCTGCAAGAGCCCTTCCTTTCCTCATGTTCGCTGGCCCGGCACGGTGCCTTGAACCAGTCGAATGAACGTAGTTCAAGTCTACCCTCTCGGCATGCCCGAGTTGCCCGAGGTCGAGATCGCTGCGCGACGCTTGAACACCGCCCTTGCCGGTGCCAGCGTCGAGTCGGCCCTGGCGCCGGGGATGAACGTGATGAAGACCTTCGAGCCGCCGCTCGAAGCACTCGTCGGCTGCGAGCTGACTGCGGTCCGCCGAGTCGGCAAGATGCCCGTGGTCGAGTTCGGCGACCTCGCCCTGCTCATCCACCTCATGTCGGCTGGCCGCCTGCGCCTCTTCGACAAACACGCCTCGCTCAAAGACCGTACCTCCCGAGTCCTAATCCGGCTCGAGGACGGGCGCGAGCTGCGCCTGCGCGAGTTCGGCACCAAGCAACGCGCCTGGGCGAAACTGCTGCCCACCGAGGCTGTCGACGAAGACGAGGCGGTCACCCGCCTGGGTCCAGAAGCCTGGCCGCCCCCTCCTCTCGCGGAGTTCGCCACCCTGATCGACCAGCCGAGGCACCTGCACCCGCTGCTCCGTCACCAAGGCGACATCGCCGGCATCGGCCGCTCCTGGGTCGACGAGATCCTCTGGGAAGCGCGGCTCTCGCCCTTCAAGAAGGGTTCAGAACTGAGCCCCGAGGAGGTGAAGCGCCTACACGCCGCACTAGATGTCCTAGGCAACGCAATCGATCACTACGAAGACACCATCGGTGAGCAGCTCCCCGACAAAGTGCCGATGCCCCTGCAAATCCACAAGCGCGAGGGCAAGCCCTGCCCCCGCTGTGGCACCATCATTGAGGCCGTCTTCTTCTCCGAGCACCAGACCAACTACTGCCCGGCGGAGCAGACAGGCGGCCGTGTCCTCAAGGACCGCCGGCTCTCCCGCCTGCTCAAGTGAGGGCCCAAAGATGGCAGGGACGGGGGCCCTCCCCTGGAGGCCGTCGCGCAGCTGGATCCGCACCGTTGTGCGAAGCGTGGACACGAAGCCTCCCGGGGAGGGGCACCCGTCCCTGCCTCACGCTGGCTCGATGAGCAGACTGAAATCGAGCGTGGGAGCTGAGTGGGTTAGGGCCCCGACGGAGATGAAGTCGACGCCGGTTTCGGCAATGGCGCGGACGGACTCCAGGTTGACGCCGCCCGAGGCCTCCAGCGAGGGTCCTTTACCGGCGGTGGAATTCTGGTCGCGCAGCTCAACCGCCTTGCGCAGCTCGGCAGGGTCCATGTTGTCGAGCAGCAGAATGTCCGCTCCCGTGCCGAGCGCGTAGGCGGCCTCTTCGAGGTCACGGCACTCGACCTCGACCGCCAGCTCGGGATGGGCGGTGCGGGCAGCATGCACCGCTTTCGCCAAGCTGCCGGCGAGGGCGATGTGGTTCTCCTTGATCAGGATCGCGTCGTAGAGGCCCATGCGGTGGTTGCGACCACCGCCAGCGAGAACGGCTGCCTTCTCAAGCTCACGCAGTCCGGGCGTGGTCTTGCGGGTATCGAGAATCGCCGCCCCAGTCCCGGCGATCGCCTCGACGAAGCGCGCGGTCAGCGTCGCCACGCCCGAGAGATGACCGAGGAAGTTGAGAGCTGTCCGCTCAGCAGCGAGTAGACCCGCCGCCGGCCCACTGGCAAAGACCACATCGACCGGAACCTCGTCCCGCCACTGCCCCTCAACCACGAGGTTGTCGACATCCTCCACCCCGCACTGGCGCATCGTCTCAGCGACGATCCCCAATCCGAAAACGACCCCTGGCTGCTTCTGCACGATCCGCGCCCGCCCCCGCGTCCCCTCGGGCACGGTGGCTTCAGCCGTGACGTCACCGGAGCCAAGATCCTCAGCCAGAGCGCGTGTTACGACCGCTTTCAATTCAGGCCATCCAATCGTGTCTCATTGCAAGTAAAAAGCGCGTTTTGCAGGGATATTTCAAGGAACATTTCAAGTAGCTGCAAGTAGCTTGCAAGTAGCTATTTCGTCTTCAGTCGCCAGTAGGCACGCGGGTCTCTTTGAGACTTGCCAACCCACTCGACGATCCCAGCGTCTCTGAGCATGCCGAGTTCTCGTTGAACCACGGGCCTTGAGATTCCCAAGGCATTTGTCAACTCTCCAGTGCTCATCCGCCCTTCCAAGCGCAGCATCCTGCCGATGGCGCGCGCTTGCTCCGGCAGTCGTTCCTCCAATTCTCGATCGACTGGCTCGGCCAAGAGCCGCAGCTCAACGCTTCCCGAAGTCTGCCTGTACACCGGATCGGTAAGGCCCGCGTGTCGCATCTCTTCGAACATGCGACGTATCCCCTCGCCAAGCTCCTGTCCCAGGCTGAGGTCGGCGCAGACCCGTGCGATGCGCGGATTGCGAGCGAATCGCGTGGCCTTGAGGGGGTTGCTGAGGTCCACAAGCCCAGGGAAGCGGCCCGGGCTGGATATCTCAATCCGATCGTCGAAGATCTCGACACGGATGTGATCGCCGGCCATGCTGTAAGAACGATGCACGGCGGCGTTGACAATTCCCTCCAGCCACGCATCCTCGGGCACGAGCGGCGCGTCTTCAAAGACCCCTCCTGCGCCCAAGGCCCTCCTGGTCGGTTGCAGGCGCTTGACCTCCGCTCTCGCATCCGCCAGTTGCTTCGGGATCGGCCCCTCGAGCCTGACATCGTCGACGAGCTGCTGGCGCGCACCCGATCCGCGCTCCTGACCTCGGTAGCGCAATACCCTGATCATTGCCTCGGGGAAAAATGCCTGCGGCTCTTCGGCAAAAAGCAAGCAGCCGGCAATCGTCAGCTCGTCGCCGGCAGCCAGTCCACGCGCATGCAACAGCCGCTTTGGGTCATGCACACCGATGGCGACCGCGTAATTCTCCAGAAGACCCTCCTCAACTGAGCCCAGCGACACTCCCGATGGGCCAGCCTCATAACTCGACTGCCCCTTGTCATAGAGAAGCTCGTGTCGCTGGGTGAAGTTGAGCCTGCGGTTCTCGTCGCCGACCCGGAGGAAGACCTCGTCCCTCTGATTTGCGTGAACCGCGTCACCGGGCTCGACTTCGAAGACCAGGAGCTCGTTGGGATCCCCATCGCGATCGATGCAACGGACCAGTTGCGGCTTCGCCCGTACCGGGGGAGAGCAAAAGTCGACGTTGGCCTGAAATTGCGCGTTTCTCCTCTCCAGATTTCCATTTGTGCCCTCCACCTCTCCGTCGGAAAGGCCGACAACCAGGATCCCGCCATCCGCGTTGGCAAAGCCGATCAAGGTGTTGGCCAAGTCGCGCGGAGCAATCCTCGCGGACTTGCGCTCCAGCCACTGGTCCTCGGCGATGCGCACCAGCTCCACGCCGACTTCCTCGGGCGGGGCATTGAGAGCGCTTTCGACAGCAATCGTCCCCATATTTCTACTTGCAATTATTGCATGTGCCTTGCAAGTAGCTTCTTGGCCCTCTCCCGACTTACCTCTCTCACGCCCCACCGCCTTTCAGCGTTTAATCCCGTGAGTGACCGCGCTGCCTCCGTTCCAGAACCTGCTCGATGAGCACGCCGCCGACGTGATCGGAGTGCTGCGCGGCGCAGTCGGGCGTGCCGACGCCGACGACTGCTTTCAGGAGACCTTCCTGGCGGCCCTGCGCGCTTATCCGAAGCTGGGGGACGCAAGCAACCTGCGCGGTTGGCTGCTGACGATCGCTCATCGCAAGGCGATCGATCACCATCGCGCCAACGGCAGGCGGCCGGTGCCGGTTGCCGAGCTCGCCGAGATCGAGGTCAGCGATCCCGAGCCCGACGAGGGCGTCTGGAAGCTGGTCGGGGCGCTGCCACCAAAGCAGCGAGCGGCCGTCGCGCTGCGTTACGCCTGCGACCTCCCCCACGCTGAGATCGCCGCGGCGCTGGGCTGCTCGCCGGAGGCGGCGCGGCGCAGCCTGCACGAGGGCATCAAGCGATTGAGGAAGGAGCTCGCATGAAGGACGCACTGCAACGCCTCGCCACTCGTGCCGCCGCCGAGGACCTGCTCGACGTCGCCTACGCCACCGTCGACTCCCCCTTCGGCCCATTGCTGCTCGCCGCCACACCCCGCGGCCTGGTCAAGGTGAGCTTCCCGCAGTTCGGGACCGAGGAGACGCTCGAGGAACTGGCGGCGCGGATCTCGCCGCGCGTGCTCGAGGCCCCGGCCCGGCTCGACGAGGCCCGCCGCGAGCTCGACCGCTACTTCGAGGGCGAGCTGACCGAGTTCGACCTGCCGCTCGACTGGCAGCTCACCGGCGGCTTCCGCGAGAAGGTGCAACGGGCGATCGGGCGCATTCCCTACGGCCAGACCCGCAGCTACACCGAGATGGCGCGCAGCGCCGGCAACGAGCGCGCCGTGCGTGCCGCGGGCACTGCCTGCGGCGCCAACCCGCTGCCGATCGTCGTCCCTTGCCACCGAGTGCTGCGCAGCGGCGGCGCGCTGGGCGGCTACGGCGGGGGGCTGCCGATGAAGGAAGCGCTGCTCGAGCTCGAGGGCATCCGCTAGGCAGAAGTCCGGACGCTTGCGCCTCCACTTAAGCTCGGCCCCCAAGGGCCGATCCAAGCTGGGATGGCACGGACCGCTCGGTCGAGCTCTCTCGCACACCGCTGGATGCGACTCTTCCTCGCCCTGCAAGCGCTGCTCGCGATCGGCCTGCTCGCCGCGGCGATGACGTCGGCAGCCGTCGTTTCGGCGCCAACCGCTTTGACTCAGGCCAACGCCAACGCCGACGAGGCAGAAGAAGGCGAAGGGGAATTCGAAGAAGAATCGGAAACCGAGGACGAAGAGGAAGAAGAGGAAGAATTCGAAGCCGGTGGGACGGCCGGCCCGGCGGTGCTTCCGCCGAAATGTGTGCTGCGGACCATCGATCCCGGCATCGTCTCCGACCCCGCCCACGGCCGCCTGCAGCTCGCCCTTCGCTACACGACCGAATCTCCCACCAAGATCGGCATCGAGTACTGGCTCAAGGGGGGCAAGGGCTCGCTTCGGCTCGGCTCCGCCAAGCGCCAGCTCGACAAGCGCGGGGTGCTGCGACTCCACAGCCGCCTCGACGGGGGTGAGCTCGACAAGATGCGCGCCGCCCGCGCCTTCATGGTCCGCATCGAGGCGCCCGCGGCCGATCCCTCCTGCGACCGCTTCCTCATCTTCCGGCTCACAGCCAAGCACCAGCGGGCCAGCCGCACCAGCTGGTCGGCGCTGCCTGCCCCCCAGCGCCAGCGGGTGGCCTGAGCGATCTAGTGTCCTGAGTCGTAAGTCGTGTGTCGCATCGGCGAGTGGATCGGCGGCCGTGGCAAGCACGCAGGATGCAGCCTTTGCCGGTTGGCAAAGGCAAATCCGAGGACACCGCCACGGACGGCGAGACGCCGCCAAGGCGGTGCAGGACTTACGACTCAGGACACTAGGCCCGCATGGCCTGGACCGCCGGGTGCGCCAGAAACACGTCGAGGAGCTCCCGATTTTCCGCATCTCGGATGAGCCAATCGAGCGATAGGACTTCACCGGCGATGCTCTCGGGAGACATGAACGGACCATCGATGCCCCGCCCGAGCGACGCATGGAAGGCCGCGTGGTTCGCCAGCAGGAAGAGCAGGATCTGCTCGCACGGCCAGAGGTGCTCATAGGCGGAGATCGGCCTCGGCACATGCTCTTCCCAGGACTGGGGATTGGATCGCGCGACGTCTATCGCCTGGATCTCGAGCCCGAGCGCATCGATGCGTTCGTCGATCTGATCCAGCGTCACCCTGCCGTCCTTCATTTCCTCGAAGACCCTGAGGAAGGTGACGGCCTCGCTGAGAACCAGGTCGGCAAGGGTAGGAAGCTTTCGGGCGTCCATTCGCCACAAGGCTACTTCGGTTGCTTGCGCACCCCGGCCCCGGCGCCTCGCGTACAGCTAAGCGCCGGACGGCACGGCCCGCTCGATCCAGCCCCGGGCGGCTTCAAGGTGTGCCGGATCGATCTGGTGGGCGACGTCGGACTCCAGGTATTCGACCCGAAGCCCGCCGGCTTCAAGCAGCTCGCGGGCACGGCGGGCGAAGTCGATCTCGATGATCGGGTCGCGGCGACCGTGAGCGATGAAGACCTCGGTTTCCTCTCGGTCGTCGAACCGCGGCTGCCAGTCCTC
>DATNHC010000189.1:0-3941 GCA_035605155.1 Solirubrobacterales bacterium | reverse complement strand
TTGTTCTCGATGCTGACGCCGACCAGCTTCTTGGCCATCTTCACGTAGTAAGGCGCCTTAGCCGCAAGTTTCTCGGCCTCCCCCCGCGCCCTGTCGAGCAGCTCGTCTGGAGGGACGACCTCCGACACGAGCCCCTCATTCAGCGCGTCCTCCGGCTTCATGTTGGGATCGTTGAGCAGTAGTTCAAGCGCCCGGCTCGGACCGACCACGCGCGGCAGGAAGTAGGTCATGCCGCCATCCGGCGAGGCGCCGATCCGTCCGTAGGCGCAGGCGAAGAAGGCCGCCTCGGAGGCGATGCGGATGTCGCAGGCGAGGGCCAGCGAGAAGCCGGCGCCCGCGGCGGGGCCGTTGACCGCACAGACCACGGGGTAAGGGATCCGCCGCAGGTCGACGATCGCTGCGTGCAGCGCCTCGGCGCCCCGCCGCACTTCGGAGGGGAGGTCGATCTCGTCGTCGGAGACCCCGCGCTGGAACCAGTTGACGTCGCCGCCCGCGCAGAAGGCCTTGCCGGCGCCGGTGATGATCAGCGCCCGCAGCGGCGCCCGGTCGGCGAGCCAGGCGAAGGCGACGGTCAGCTCGCCGATCATCTCCGGGCTCATCGCGTTGAAGGCGTCGGGTCGGTCGAGCGTCAGCATGCCGATCTTGCCGTCGATCTCGATCCGCAACGTGTTCAGCTCAGGCGGGCTGCTGCTCAGGGTCTCGGTGCTCATCTCGCTCTCCGTCGATTTTGGGCGGGGGTGGATTTGCCAGGCGGCTTTGGCCGGGTGGCCAGGAGCCTACCCTGTGCGATGTGAGCGACAGCGGCGAGACCAGGAAGCCTGCGCGCGAGGAGCGGATCGCGCAGCAGCGACGTGAGCTGCCCGACTCGCCGGGCGTCTACCTCTTCCACGGTCGAGGCGAGGAGACGCTCTACGTCGGCAAGGCGCGCTCGATTCGCAAGCGGGTCGCCTCGCACTTCTCCGGCGGCGAGCCGCGGCTGACCTCCCGGGTCGAGCGAATCGAGTTCATGGTCACCTCGACCGAGGCCGAGGCGCTGCTCGCCGAGCAGAGCTTCATCAAGCGCCACCGGCCGCGCTTCAACATCCGCCTGCGCGACGACAAGTCCTACCCCTATGTCTGCGTCAGCCTCGACGAGGACTACCCGCGCGTCTACTTCACGCGCGAGAAGCACCGTCCGAACCGCGCCTATTTCGGTCCCTTTTCCAGCGCCAAGCGGGTGCGCGAGACGCTCGACCTGCTCGGCAAGCTCTTCCAGTTCCGCACCTGTGAGGGGGCTGAGCCGGGCCGCCGCTCGGGCAGTCCCTGCCTCGATTACTACATCAAGCGCTGTGGGGCTCCCTGCGTCGGTTACGTCAGCAAGGAGGAGTACCGGCGCAACATCGAGGCAATCGTCGACTTCCTCTCGGGCCGCTACCGGCAGGTCGAGGCCGACCAGCAGGCGAAGATGGAGGAGGCGGCGGCCGCGCGCGAGTTCGAGCGCGCCGCTCTGCACCGCGACCGCCTGGCTGCGATCCAGTCGCTCTTCGAGCGCCAGCGGGTCGCCGGCCCGTCGGTCGGTACCGCCGACCTGATCGGAATCGCCGCTGAGGGCGCCGACGCCAACGCGCAGGTCTTCCAGGTCCGCGATGGCATCCTCGCCGAGCGCCAGAGCTTCTACCTCGACAACCAGGCCGAACGCGACCTCGCAGAGGTGGCGGAGGAGTTCGTCGGCCAGTACTACTCGGCTTCGCCGGCAGTGCCGCGCACGATCGTCGTCGGCCCTTACCTGAAGGATCGCGTCGAGCTGCTCGAGGCGGCGCTGAGCGAGCGGCGCGGCGGCCCGGTCGAGGTGCGCGCCGCCGAGCGCGGCGACAAGCGGCGCCTGCGCGAGCTGGCCGAGCGCAACGCGAAGCTGGCGCTGGACCAGGACCGCCTGCGCCGCGAGCACCGCCGCCAGCGTCGGGTCGAGTCGCTCGCCAACCTGCGCGAGGCGCTCGGCATGCCGGAGCTGCCGGTCCGAATCGAGGGCTTCGACATCTCCAACATCGGTGGCGAGCACACGGTCGCTTCGATGGTCGTTTTCGAGGGCGGCGCAACGAAGAAGTCCGATTACCGCCGCTTTCGCGTGCGCGGCGAGGACGGCAACGGCCGCGGGCCCTGGTCCGACGACTTCGCCTCGCTGGAAGAGGTGCTCGGGCGGCGGATGAACCGCTACCTCGACCAGGTCGATCTCTCGCCGCATGACCGCAAGCGCGACCCGAGCTTCGCCTCGCTGCCGTCGCTGATCGTGATCGACGGTGGCAAGGGACAGCTCTCGGCCGGGATGCGCGTCCTGCGACCCTTCACCGAGCGCGGCGTGACCGTGATCGGCCTCGCCAAGAAGCTCGAGGAGGTCTACCTGCCGGGGCGCTCGGCGCCGATCGACCTGCCGGCCGACTCGGAAGCCTCGAAGCTGTTGCAGCGGGTGCGTGACGAGGCCCACCGCTTCGCGATCGAGCACCACCGCGGTCGTCGCGAGCGGGCGATGACCGGCTCGGTGCTCGACGAGCTGAAGGGAATCGGGCCGGTCCGCAAGCGGGCGTTGCTGCAGCATTTCGGCTCTCCAGAGCGATTCGTCTCCGCCAGCCGAGAGGAACTCGAAATGGTGCCCGGTGTTCCTGGCAAGGTAGCCCGTGAAATACACGAGCAGCTGAACAGGACCGGTTGATGGCAGACACCAAAGCAGCCGAGGCACCGGAAGCCGAACGCGACGGCGGCCCGCCAGCCCGCGAGGTGACGCTGGTCGTGATCACCGGTCACTCGGGGGCCGGCAAGTCGGAGGCGATCGCCGCCTTCGAGGACGGCGGCTACTTCTGTGTCGACAACTTGCCGCCGCGGATGATCGGCAGCCTTGGCGAGCTCTTTCGGCACGAGGGCAGTGGCGTCGAGCGTGCCGCGGTGGTCTCCGACGTGCGCGGCGGCGATTACTTCGACGACCTGCTGCAGGTGCTCGACGACCTCGAGAGCGACGGGCTGAAGCCGACGGTCCTCTTCCTCGAGGCCGACGAGGAGACGCTGGTCGACCGCTACAAGGAGACCCGGCGCCGTCACCCGCTGGCGCCGGAAGGACGAATCGTCGACGGAATCAGGGCCGAGCGCGAGCTGCTGGCGCCGCTGCGCGAGCGTGCCGACCTGGTGATCGACACCAGCGACCAGACCAGCGGCATGCTGAGGCGGCGGATCGCCGAAGAGATGCTCGGCCTCCACGAGAGCGGCAAGATGGCCCTGACCCTGCTCACCTTCGGCTTCAAGAACGGCCCGCCGCGCGACGCCGACCTGACCCTCGACGTGCGCTTCCTTCCCAACCCTCACTACGTCGACGATCTGCGGCCGCTGACGGGGCTCGATGCCAGCGTGCGTGAGTACGTCGAGGCCGGCACCCAGGCCGGCGAGTTCTACGGCCGCCTGCTGCCGCTGCTCGACTTCCTCGTCCCCGCCTACGTGACCGAGGGCAAGAGCCACCTGACGATTGCCGTCGGCTGCACCGGCGGCCGCCACCGCTCGATCACGGTCGCCGACCGCATTCGCCGCGAGCTCGACGGCCGCAATGACGTCGTCGTCCAGGTCAAGCACCGCGACGCCGAGCTGGACTGATGGCTCGGGCGAGGGTGGTGGGCCGCGGAGCCGGCACGCCTCTGCGGGGAGTCGCTGCGGCCTGGCGCGCTCGAGATTCACCCACGCGCGCAGCGCGTGGGGTGTCAATTCGCCCGAGACGCAACCGGATCCCACAGCAGCCCGACCCCTAGAATCGCCGCCCTTGCCCGATTCCGTCATCTCCATCCGTGGCCTGCGCAAGAGCTACGGCGACTTCGAAGCGGTTCGCGGCATCGACCTCGAGGTCGTCCGCGGCGAGGTCTTCGCCTTCCTCGGCCCCAATGGCGCAGGCAAGACGACGACGGTCGAGACCCTCGAGGGCTACCGCA
>DATNHC010000188.1:0-5030 GCA_035605155.1 Solirubrobacterales bacterium | reverse complement strand
GCCGAGGTTCGCGTAGCCGAGCCCGAGCTGACGGAACGCACGGGCGTTGTTGCCGATCTCCTCGGTCGGGTAGCTCGACGGGCCGACGACGATCTCCTGCGCGAGCAGGACGATGTCGACGGTGTGCTCGAAGTCGGCGGTGTCGAAGGAGCCGTCAGCACGACGGAACTTCATGAGGTTGATCGACGCGAGGTTGCAGGCCGAGTCGTCGACGTGCATGTACTCGGAGCAGGGATTCGAGGCGTTGATCCGCCCCGACTCCGGGCAGGTGTGCCAGCGGTTGATGATCGTGTCGTACTGGACGCCTGGGTCGGCGCAGCGCCAGGCGGCGTCGGCGATCTGGTTCATCAGCTCGCGCGCGTCGACGGTCTTGACCGTCGTGCCATCGGTCCGCGCCGTCAGCTGCCAGTCCTCGCCGGCCTCGACCGCCTCCATGAAGTCGTCGGTGACCCGCACCGAGTTGTTGGCGTTCTGGTACTGGATCGAGGTGAAGCCCTCGCCGTCGATCGACATGTCGAAGCCGGCGTCGCGCAGGGCTGCCGCCTTCTTCTCCTCGTCGGCCTTGCACCAGATGAAGTGCTCGATGTCCGGGTGATCGACGTCGAGCACGACCATCTTCGCCGCCCGCCGCGTCTTGCCGCCCGACTTGATCGTGCCGGCCCAGGAGTCGGCGCCGCGCATGAAGCTGACCGGGCCGCTCGCCGTGCCGCCCTTGGCCAGCTGCTCCATCGAGCCGCGGATGTTGGAGAGGTTGATCCCCGAGCCCGAGCCGCCGCGGAAGATCTTGCCCTCCTTGGTGTTCCAGGCGAGGATCGAGTCCATGTTGTCCTCGACGCTGAGGATGAAGCAGGCCGAGCACTGCGGCCGCTCCTCGAAGCCGACGTTGAACCAGACCGGCGAGTTGAAGGCCGCCTTCTGGTTGAGCAGGATCGAGGTCAGCTCCGCCTCGAAGGCATCGGCGTCCTCGTCGGAGGCGAAGTAGCCGCCGGTGCGCCCCCACTCGGCGATCGTCCCGGCGACGCGGCCGATCATCTGTTTCACCGAGGACTCGCGCTTGTCCGAGCCGAGCTGGCCGCGGAAGTACTTCTGGGCGACGATGTTGGTCGCGTTCTGCGACCAGCTCTTGGGGAACTCGACCCCGCGCTGCTCGAAGGCCGGGCTCTCCGGGTTGCCGATCACCGCATCGCGCACCTCCCACTCGATCTCGTCGAAGGGATGCGTCCCGGCAGAGGAAAACCGCCGCTCTATCGAGAGGCCCTGCAGACCGGTCTGGGGGGTGCTGGTGGCGGTCTTGGACATCAAACTTCTCCTCTCACGGCGACTTTCAGGGGTAACTCCGCAGGATCGTCACTGAGTCGGACGTACTTTGTTGCGCCCAACGCCGCAAATGCCGCAGATTTAGCTTGCCTCCTAGGTATGGTGACAAGGGTGGCGGGTGGGCGAAAAGTTGCACGCGACGCTCTGGGAGAGCGGGCGACGGCGGCGCGCGAGGCGATGGGCGAGCGGGCGACCGCTGCGCGCGGCGCGGTCGAGGAGCGGGCGACCGCCGCCAAGGGCGCCGCAGCCGACGCGATCGCCGCCGTCAAGCCGAAGCTGCGCGGCGTCTCGCACGAGTGGGCCTTCTTCGTCTCGCTCTTCCTCGGCGCCGGGCTGATCGTCGCCGCCGAGACGCCGGAGGCGACGTTCGCGGTCGCGATCTATGCAGTCAGTCTCTCGGCCCTGCTCGGCACCAGCGCCCTATACCACCGGGTCAACTGGCGCCGCCCCGAAGTGCGCCGCTGGATGCGTCGCCTCGACCACTCGATGATCTTCTTCCTCATCGCCGGCACCTACACGCCCTTCGCCCTGCTCGCCCTGAACGGCACCCTCGCCGACGCGATCCTCGCCGTCGTCTGGATCGGCGCGATCGCCGGGGCCGTCGCCGAGATGGTCTGGATCGACCACCCGAAGTGGGTCGCCGCGGTCATATACATGTCGCTCGGCTGGGTCGCCGCCGCCGCCTTCCCCGGGCTCTGGGATGAGATGGGCATTGCCGGCATCTTGCTCGTCGCCGCCGGCGGCGTCCTGTACATGGCGGGCGCCGTCGTCTACGCGACCCAGCGCCCCAACCCCAACCCCGCCGTCTTCGGCTACCACGAGGTCTTCCACCTCCTGGTCATCGCCGCCGCCGCCGCCCACTTCGCCGCCGTCGCCTTCTTTGCCCTGCCCGCGGCCTGATCCAATATCCTTACTTTCACTCAAAAGTAAGGAATAAATGGACGTAGCAGCAAGGCTGACCTCCAAGGGTCAGATCACCATCCCGAAGTCGGTGCGGGACACGCTGGAGCTGGAGCCCGGAGATCAGGTGGTGTTCCGGCTGGAAGGTGCTCGAGCGATCCTCGCCCGCACCAAAGACTTTCTCGATATGGCTGGAGCCGTGGAGGTGCCTGCCGAGAAGCGCGGTGCTTCGTGGGATGAAATTCGCCGGGAAGCCTGGCAGAAGCGCGGCGAGAGACTGAAGGAGCAGAGCTGACCGTCCTGCTCGATACGAATGTCGTAATTCGCCATCTGACCGGCGACCCACCGGCGATGGCAAGGAGAGCGACGAG
Source organism: Solirubrobacterales bacterium (assembly GCA_035605155.1). GTDB lineage: Bacteria > Actinomycetota > Thermoleophilia > Solirubrobacterales > 70-9 > VRUE01. The sequence goes on along the minus strand of DATNHC010000188.1, from coordinate 2,442 downwards.
GCTCTTGTCAACCGGGACGGAACTGGTCCTCACCGATCTCGTCCTGGTGGAGTGCGTATATGTCCTCGAGTCGTACTACGAAGTCGAGCGGGGACGAGTCGCCGAGCTGATGCGCGCGGCGCTGGCCGTGCCGACCATCGTCTCGGACTCCGAGCTGCTGCTCCGGGCCCTGGAGGTCTACGAAGTGGAGCGACTCGACTTCGCCGAGGCATATCTGGTTGCCGCGGCGGAGTTCACCGGCGTGCGGTCGATTGCCTCCTTCGACAGAGCGATCGACCGCGTTACCTCGGTTGAGCGACTGGTTCCCTGAGTTAGGTCGCGACCGCAAGTTCGGCCTCAGCCTCCGCTGCGGCGACCAGCTCGGCGAGGATCTCCTCGAGCTGCTTGACCTGCTCGGGGGGCAGCTCGAGGCGGTCGCCCTCGAGCAGCTCGTCCGCGTTGGCGATCGGCAGCTCCGCCTCGATCACGCGGCCGCCCATCGCCGCCAGCACCTTACGCAGCTCGGCCTGCGACCAGACGCCGCCGAACATGCTCTTCGTGGCGCCGATCGCGGCCACCGGCTTGCCGGTCAGGGCACTCTGTCCGGCGGGCCGCGAGGCCCAGTCGAGCGCGTTCTTGAGCTGCCCCGGGAGCGAGTGGTTGTACTCCGGCGTGGCGATCAGGACCGCGTTGGCGGAGCGGATCGCTTCGCGCAGCTCCCAGACCGGCCCGGGGGCTGGCTCGGTCTCCATGTCCTCGTTGAAGGGCGGGATCTCTCCCAGCCGGTCGAAGGTCACCATGTCCACCCCGGCGGGCAGCCGCTCGGCGACCGTTCGCAGCAGAGCAGTGTTCAGCGAGTTGCGCCGGAGGCTTCCCGAGATGCCCAGGACCCGCATCGCTACTCGGCCTCCTTGACCAGCTCCAGCTCGACCGAGATGGTCACCTCGTAGCCGAGCACCTCGCCGCCGCTCGGCAGCTTCGCCTGCCAGTCGAGCCCGAAGCTGCGCCGGTCGACCGTCGTCTCCAGCGAGAGCCCGACGCGGGCACTGTTGGCGAGGTCGGCTCCTAGCTGGCCGAACCTGCCGTTCGCCTCGACCTCGTGCGTCTGTCCCCCGATCTCCAGCTCCCCGCGAACTCTCACCACGCCGTCCTCGCCGATCTCCAGCTCGGTCGAGCTGAAGCGAATCTCCGGATAACGCTGAACGTCGAAGAACTCGGGCGAGAGGAGATGGCCCTTGAGCTGCTCGTCGGGGATGTCGAGGCTGGTCACGTCGACCGAGCCCTCCAGTTGCGGCTCCTCGCCGCCGATCAGTCGTGCCTCGTAGCTGCGGAAGCCGCCACGGAAGGTCGAGACGCCATTGTGGATCGCAGCGAAGCCGATCGAAGAGTGGACAGGGTCCGCCACGTACGTGCCGGTTGGAATCTTCTGCTTGGTCTGGATGCTCATCTTCCTCAGTCCCTCCTCTGGTTTTGCTCTTCCGTAGGTCGGTCTCTCGTTTACGGGGAAAAATAGTTGATGTAGAAACTATCTTAGCAGAAATAATTATCAATTCAACTATTGTCACGACAACGATAATCTGAGATGATCTGGGCGTGAGCGAGCAAGTCACAGCGACGAAGGATCAGGACGGCGCGACGCCGTCGGGCCACGGTCCTCACGGCGATGCCTGGGGAGCGCTGACGCGCACCCACGCAGCGGTCGCCGGGCGACTGCAGGAAGCGCTGGCGGGTGCCGACTTTCCGCCTCTGCCCTGGTACGAGGTGCTTGCCACTCTCGCCGAGGCACCGGAGGAGCGGCTAAAGATGGGGGACCTGGCTGAGGCTCTGGTGATCACCCGCGGTGGCCTGACCAAGCTAGTCGACCGCCTGGTCAAGGCCGGCCTGCTCGAGCGGACCTTCTGCGAGACCGATCGTCGCGTCAGCTACGCGACCCTGCTGCCCGCCGGCCGCAGCCTGCTCGAGGAGATGCGCCCGGTCGTCATTGCCGAGCTGAAAGTCGCCTTTGCGGCCAAGCTCACCGCCGCCGAGGCCGACGCCCTCCGCGAGACGCTCGAGCGCGTCCGCGCCTCAGCCTGCTCGGTGGACTAGCTTGGCGACTTACCCTGGCCGTAGGCCCCGGTAGGTCGCCAAGGTCAGGCGAGTGTCGCCGCCGCGCGCTCCTTGGCGGCCTCGATCAGCGCCAGCAGCTCGGGCTCGAGCCCGTCGCGGATCAGAGCGACCGGGTCGGGGTCGCCGTTGACGATGCCCTCGAAGAACGCCTTGCGGTCCTGATACGTGGGCAGCGTGGCCTTCGCCCAGCCGCGCGCGTCGTTCAGCAGCACGGCCAGCCGCGCGTACGGCTCGCCGAAGGATTCAGCGATCTCACGCTTCATGCGCTTGGCGAGCGCGGGGGAGGCACCCGCGGTCGAGATCGCGATCGCGAGCGGGCCGCTGCGCACGATCGCCGGCAGGATGAAGTTGCAA
>DATNHC010000187.1:0-3242 GCA_035605155.1 Solirubrobacterales bacterium | reverse complement strand
ACTCCAGGAAGCCTTCCGCCGGCGGGACCACGCCCATGTTGGCGGCGATCGGCTCGGCGAGCAGGGCGGCGACCGAGTGATCGGAGAGCGCCTCCTCGACCGCGGCGCGGTCGTTCCAGGGGACGACGACCGTGGTTGCCGCCTGGGATGCGGTCACACCGGGGCTGGCCGGGATCGCCAGGGTCGCCAGGCCGGAGCCGGCATCGGCGAGCAGGCCGTCGGAGTGCCCGTGATAGCCGCCTGCGAACTTGAGCACGACCTCGCGGCCGGTGGCGGCGCGGGCGAGGCGGACGGCGCTCATCGCCGCCTCGGTGCCGGAGCTGGTCATCCGCAGCATCTCGGCCGAGGGCACGCGGGCGACGACCTCCTCGGCCAGCTCGACCTCGGCCGCGGTGGCAGCGCCAAAGCTCGTGCCGCTCCTGGCTGCCTCCGTGACGGCGGTCAGCACAGCCGGGTGGGCGTGGCCGAGGATCAGCGGTCCCCAGGAGCCGACCCAGTCGAGGTAGCGGTTGCCGTCGACGTCGATCACCTCGCAGCCCTCGCCGCGCTCGACGAAGATCGGCTCGCGCTCGATCTGCCGCATCGCCCGTACAGGACTATTAACTCCTCCCGGAAGAACCTTCACCGCCCGCTGGTACAGCTCGTGAGAGCCCACCAGACTGGGCATCTAGGAGTGCTCCGCTTCCCACCTGGCGTAATCGTCGGTGAAGTAATGCAGGCGAATCTTCTTGTACTCGGTCGAGGAGTACAGGGTGGCGCGGTCCTCCGGCCCCATTCCGCACTCCTCGGCGATCGAGTCGAGGATCGCGTCGCACTCCTCCTTGGAGCGGCCGTGGGCCATCGTGAAGACGCTGTAGGGCCAGTCCGCATAGGTCGGCCGCTGGTAGCAATGGGATATGCCGCGGAAGGAGGCCATGCGCCGGCCGGTCTCGAGGATCTCCCCCTCGGGCACCTTCCAGACACCCATGCCGTTGGCCGAGAAGCCGGCACGACGGTGGAAGAGGATCGCCGCCACGCGGCGCAGCAGCTTGCGCTCGATCATGCCACGCAGGTGCTCGAGCAGCTTCTCGGTCGTCATGCCAAGCTCCGCGGCGGCGGCATCGTAGGGTCGCTCGATCGCCTCCATCGGCCCCTGCAGGGCGCGGATCGCGGCGACGTCGGCTGCATCGTAGGGCTGTGCCTCCAGCTCGCGTGGCGGAGTCGCCTCGACCGCGGCGGCGAGCGCATCGGTGCCCTTCTCCATCTCCAGGTTCATGTTGATCTTGAAGAGCGTCAGGGTGGGCAGCTGGCGCATCGACTCGGCGCCGGTCTCGCGCATCAGCACGTCGAGCGTGCCGGCCAGGCCGAGCTCGGAATCGGGTGGCGTGGCGATCGTGAACCAAAGGTTGAAGTCGTGCGTCCGCAGGTAGTTATGCGAGACGCCGGGGTGGGAGTTGACAACCGCCGCGGCGCGTTGCGGATGGTCGGAGTCGACCTTCGCCGCGACGAGCATCGAGTCGTAGCCGAGCGCTCGGGTGTCGAAGATCGGCGTGATCTCGCGGATGATCCGCCCGTCGAGCAGGCGCTGGGTGCGGGCGAGCACGTCGTCGAGATCGAGGTCCGCCTCGGATGCGATCAGCGCAAAGGGCTCGGGATCGAGCGGGAAGCTCGACTGCAGCAGGTTCATCAGCCGCTTGTCGGTCTCGTCGAGTGGGATCGCGGCGCCGTCCTTGCGCGTGCGCGCCTTGGATTGGGGCGTCTTCACGCCAGCCACCCGGCAGCCTCCTTCGCGTAGTAGGTGACGATCGCGTCGGCGCCCGCACGGCGGATCGAGGTCAGCGTCTCGAGCACGGCGGGCCGCTCGTCGATCCAGCCCTGCGCGGCGGCGGCCTTCAGCATCGAGTACTCGCCCGAGACGTGGTACGCCGCAAGTGGCGCACCGGTTGCCTGCTTGACCCGGTGCACGACGTCCAGGTAGGGCGTGGCGGGCTTGACCATCAGCATGTCGGCGCCCTCTTCGAGGTCGAGCTCGGCCTCGCGCACCGCCTCGGCCGCGTTGGCCGGATCCATCTGGTAGCCACGCCGATCGCCGAACTCCGGGGTCGACTCGGCGGCGTCGCGGAATGGAGCGTAGAAGGCCGAGGCGTACTTGGCGGTGTAGGCGACGATCGGCACGCGGGCGTGGCCCTCTTCGTCGAGCTGGTGGCGGATCGCGCCGATGCGCCCATCCATCATGTCGCTGGGAGCGACCGCATCGGCGCCGGCCTCGGCGTGGGAGATCGCCGTCTTGGCGAGCAGCTCGACGGTGATGTCGTTGTCGACCTCGCCGTCGCGGACGAAGCCGCAGTGGCCGTGCGAGGTGTACTCGCAGAGGCAGACGTCGGTGATCACCGTGAGGTCGGGGTGGGCCTCCTTCAGCGCCCGTACCGCCATCTGCACGACACCCTCGTCGTCGTAGGCGCCGGAGCCCGACTCGTCCTTGGCTGATGGGATGCCGAATAGCAGCACAGCGCCAAGACCGGCCGTAGCGATCTCGGTCGCCTCGGCGACGAGCTCGGAGATCGAGAAGCGCTCGATGCCGGGCATCGAGTCGACCTCCTCGCGGACGCCCTCGCCGGGGACGACGAATAGAGGCTGGATCAAGTGACGCGGCGAAAGCTCTGTCTCGCGGATCAAACCGCGGAGAGCCTCCGTGCGGCGCAGGCGGCGCAGGCGGGTGGCGGGGAACGGCATTGGGGCGAGTTTAGGGAGCGTGAGAAGGCGGGGAGGTCCTGGCGGTTCCCACACACCGCCTTTTCAGGCGGTGTGAATCTCGTGCCGCTTCGCGGCTGAGAACCACTCTGCGGAGCCGCTTCGCGAGGAGCCGCCAGGACCTCCCCGCCTTCCTTCTCTCAAGCGCCGGCTAACAAAGCGGTTCCCGGCTGCGGGTAGCTTTCGGCGGCATGGATGCGGGGACAGGGACAACCGTCGCCGTGCTTGATGCGCGGAAGCTGGTGAAGAAGTATGGGGCGCGGGAGGCACTGCGGGGGGTCGACCTGCGCGCGGATGCCGGCGAGCTGGTGGCGGTGATCGGGCCCAACGGGGCCGGGAAGACGACGCTGCTCTCGATTCTGGCGGGGATATCCAAACCCGATGAGGGCGAGGTTCAGGTGCCCGCAGGGGAGGTCGGCTGGGTGCCGCAGCAGGCGGCACTCTACCGACGCCTGACGGTGGAAGAGAACCTGTTGCTGTTCGCGCGGCTGGAGGGACACGCGGATCCGCCC
>DATNHC010000186.1:0-12798 GCA_035605155.1 Solirubrobacterales bacterium | reverse complement strand
GACCTCGTCGAGTCTGGTCACGCCTACGAGTCCGGTGGCGACGTCTACTTTCGGGTGCGCAGCTTCGAGGGCTACGGCAAGCTCTCCAACCGGCGCACGGAGGACATGGACCAAGGCGAGGAGGCAGGCTCGGAGTCGCTCAAGCAGGACCCGCTCGACTTCGCCCTCTGGAAGGCGCAGAAGCCCGACGAGGACACCGCCTGGGACTCGCCCTGGGGCAGGGGCCGACCCGCCTGGCACATCGAGTGCTCGGTGATGGCCGAGCGGGAGCTGGGCCCCTCCTTCGCGATCCACGGCGGCGGCTCCGATCTGGTCTTTCCCCATCACGAGAACGAGATCGCCCAGTCCGAGGCCGCCGGCCGGCCCTTCGCTCGCGCCTGGATGCACAACGGCATGGTCGAGACCGATGCCAAGAAGATGTCGAAGTCGGAGGGCAACATCTTCCAGCTCTCCGAGGCGCTCGATCGCTATGGGCGCGAGGCGGTGGTGGCATATCTGATCTCGGGGCACTACCGGGGGCCACTTGCTTTTGGGCCGGAGCAGATGGAGCAGGCCGTCGCCCAGGTTAAGAGGTTGCGGAACTTCTTTCGCGAGCACCCAAGCGGGGAGGCGTCGGGGGAGGGTCCGCCAGAGCAACGGCGGGGAGGCTCTGTCGGACCCTCCCCCGACGCCTCGCACGACGCGGCGGCCTCCCGTCTCAAGAGCTTCAGGGACGCGCTTGCGGACGACTTCAACACGCCGAAAGCCATGGCCGAGGCGTTCGAGCTCGTCGCGGAAGCAAACCGAGGTGACGTCCCTGGAGCTTCCGAGGCCCTGGCGGAGATGCTCGAGCTCGTCGGCCTCAGCTCCCTTGGCCAGCCGGACAAGGCAGCTGAGGCCGACGAGGTAGCAGGGAAGCTCTTGCAAGAGCGACAAGCGGCGAGAGCGGCCAAGGATTTCGCGAAGGCCGATGAGATTCGCGAGCGGTTGGCGGAGCTTGGCTGGGAGGTTCGCGATGGGGCCGAGGGCGCCAAGTTGGTGCCGAAGGGCTAGTGGCTTCGCAGCTGATTTACGGCAAGCAGCCGGTTGCCGAGGCGGAGCGGGGGAGGCGGCAGGTCAAGCGCGTCTGGCGAGCGCCTGAGGCATCGGCCGAGGAGCTCGAGCGGCTCTGCGGCTCGCCTGACCATCAGGGCGTTGTGGCGGAAGTCGATCTTTACCCCTACGCCGATCCGGCAGCGGTTCTGCGGGCCGATGACGCGTTGATCGTCGCCCTCGACCAGGTGCAGGACCCCCGCAACCTGGGGGCCGTCTGCCGCTCGGCCGAGGCGGCTGGCGCTGCCGCGGTCGTCGTCCCGGAGCGGCGCTCGGCCGAGGTGACGGCGGTTGCCTGCAAGGCATCGGCCGGCGCCGTCGAGCACCTCGCTGTCGCCCGCGTGCCCAACCTGGCTGACTGGCTGGCGAAGGCGAAGGAGGCCGGCTTCTGGATCTGGGGTGCCGACGGGGGAGCGCAGCAAGCGCCCTGGGAGACCGATCTGAAAGGCCCCACGATTCTTGTCTTGGGGGGCGAGGGCAAGGGGCTCCGCCCGCGCGTCGCCGGTGCCTGCGACGGGCTCATCGCCCTGCCGCAGCGGGGGCGAATCGAGTCGCTCAATGTCTCCGCGGCAGCCACCGCGCTGCTCTTCGAGGCCGTGCGCCAGCGGTAGCAGCTGCAACGGCGGTTGCAAGAAATCCCCGCAAGGGGTTGACAGAACTCCGCGGGGCGGTAAAACTACCGCGCCAATAAGGGTGAACCTCAGCTTGAGTCTGAGTTCGCCCCGTCCAGAAAGGGCGCCACCAGGGGAGGTACGGCGCCACGACCCTTCGTCAAGGAGAAGGATCTGTGGCTCTATCTTCGCCTACCCAGGAAATGCAATTGCCCTCCGGTCGCCTCAACGGCTCGTTGCGCCCGGCTGAGACTAACCTTCAACCTGAGCTTGATGACCATTATCTGGTCGCCCTCGCCAAGGATGGGCATGCCGATGCCTACGATTCGATCGTCCGTCGCTACCGCGGCTTCGTGCGGCTCAAGGCCTCTTCCTACTTCCTGCTCGGCGGAGAGTCCGATGACCTGATCCAGGAAGGACTGCTCGGGCTCTACAAGGCGATCCGCGACTATCGCACCGATCGCGAGTCGAGCTTCCGCAACTTCGCCGAGCTCTGCATCACGCGGCAGATCATCACGGCCGTCAAGACGGCGACCCGCAACAAGCACACGCCGCTCAACCAGTACGTCTCGTTCAGCCAGACGCCGGCGGCCGCGGGCGACTCGGACACGACCCTGGATGAGATCCTGCCCGGGCCGACCGTTCACGACCCGGTCAACCAGGTGATCGCTTCCGAAGAGCTGGAGAGCCTTGTCTCCTGCCTCTCCGGCGTATCGGGTGTGCTCTCCGACCTCGAGAGCCGGGTGCTCTCCCTCTATCTCGACGGGCATTCCTACGAGGCCACAGCCGAGCGACTCGAGTGCGACACGAAGACGGTCGACAACGCCCTGCAGCGCGTCAAGCGCAAGGTTGGCGCTCACCTCGCCTCGCGGGAGATCGCCCTCTAGCGAAGGTCGGCGAGAACGTACTCGAGCAGCTCCCGGCCGTGCTCGGAGGCGACGGAGACGTCGTCAGCCTTGACCAGAGCGCGGTGCAGGGACTGCATGCGCAGCACGTCGCCGTCGCAGCGAGTGTTCGGGAAGATCCCGGCATAGGAGACGCCGAGCCGCTCGAGGTGATCGGTGAGGAGTGCCGTCGCCGGCGTCGCGAGGGGCAGGTCGACGTATACGGCGTCGAGCCCGCGGCGGTGGAAGAGATGATGCCGCTCGGCCGCAACCGCATCCTCGAGGTCGGCCCCGGGCGTGTGCACGGTGATCAGCGCCAGGTTGTGATCTGCGTTCACGGCGACGTGCAGCTCGGTCCGCTCCTCGAGCTGCGCGCCAGGGGTCGGCTCGGCTAGCGCGCCACGCAACTTGCAGAGCTCGAGCGTCTGGCCGACGATCGAGCGATGGCGCTCCGGGGCATACACGGGCCGCTCTGACCCGTCGTTCAGCTTGGTGTAGAAGAGCGCCGCCGATTGCCGGCCGGGCCGTGCGCCGCCCGCTGCGTCATTCGAGACCGAGGCCGGTATCCAGCCGAGCAGGAAACCGGTCTCGTGCGCGCCGAGCTCTAGGTTCGCTCGCTGGCTGTAGGGATGCGCGGCAGTCGCCTCGCTGTACATGCCCGCCAGCCCCTGCTCTGCGGCCCAGTCCATCAGGAAGCGCTTGGTCCGCGTGAAGAGGTGTTGTCCCCGCGCCGCCGGCATCGTCACCGCCTGTCCCGAGTGCCCGACCGCATCGCTGGCCGCTGCGAGGCTCATCCCCTCGTGGCAGAGCAGCCTCCCGTCCGCCGACTCGGCGATGCAGGAGACGTAGGTTCCCGCCGCCAGTCGCGCCGACACCTCCTCGGGGTCATAGACCCAGCGCACGTCGTAGCTCTCCCCATACGCCACCCGAATCGCCTCGCTCAGCACCGCCCCTTCATCGGGCTCGAGGAAGCGGAAGCGGACGTCCATCGCAGCAACGATGTCAGACAGGCGCGCTACCTGCCGAAATGTTCTGTCTGCAGCGCCCACTATGCTGCGGTTATGCCTAGCGTATTGCCAAAGCCCGAGCTCACATCGCATCCAGTCGACGTAGGCCACCGCGCCGAGGCGGCGATCCTCTCCGAACTCGTGAAGCGCGGCTACCGGGTGCTGCTCCCGTTCGGCGTGAACCAGCGCTATGACCTCGTTCTCGACTGCGAGGGCCGCTTTCTCAAGGCGCAATGCAAGACAGGACGTCTTCGCGAAGGGGTTATCCAGTGCAGCACCCAGAGCATCCAGTCGAACACCCGCAGTACTCGCTGGCGAAGTTACACAGGCGAGGTAGACCTCTTCATCGTCTATTGCCCGCAGAACGACTCCGTCTACGTAATCCCTGCGGACGAGGTGCCCAGCCGGGGAAATGCATCTTCGTTTGGATTCGCCGCGCAATCGCCAGGACAAGCGCGTACGCTGGGCGAAGGATTACGAGTTGCCCGCCTAGCTTAATTGGTAAAGCATCGCTCTTGTAAAGCGGGGAGTTCCGGTTCGAGTCCGGAGGCGGGCTCTGAGATCTAGGCGTCTTTGCTGGTGCCGCTGAGGATTCGCGCCTTCTCCGACGCCAGCTCCTCGTCAGTGAGGATCCCCTTCTCGTGCAGGGTGGCGAGGCGCTCGAGACGGCCGAGGCGGGCCTCCTCGGCATCGGCTGACGAGGCCTCCTTGGGTCCTCCGCCGCTCGGCATGCGCATCTCGGGCAGGCGCAGCTTCGAGGCGCGCTCGCCCAGGTTTGCGTCCTTGACAGCACCGACGACGCGCTCCTTCGTTCGCCCGAAGACCTCGCCGTAGTCGGCGTCGGGGAATTCCTCGCTCGATTGCTTGCGCAGCTCGCGGATGCCGAAGGCGGCGAGGCCGGCGATCGCCAGCGTGGTCAGGAAGGAGCGCAGGTTCTGAATCGGCGCCGAGAGGAAGTAGAACCCGACGAGGATCGCCAGGCCAGCGTAAACGTAAGCGACATGCTCGCGCAGGACCGGCGCCAGGACGCGCCGCGTGGAGCGCGCCGAGTCGCTCGGCGAGGCGAGCCAGCCGGCGATGCCGAACAGCACGCCGACGACGATCACGGTGGTTGCGATGCTGGTCATCAGCGAGGTGCCAATCGACCAGGCGGCTTCCGCCGCAGGCTCGACGCTCTCTTCCTGGACCAGCTGGCCGACGACGATCCCGCCCGCGACCTCGCGGGCGACGATCACGGCGAAGCCCGCCGCGACCAGGCCGACGCCGCAGAAGAGCACCGTCACCCAGCGCCCCTCGCGTGAGAGGTAGATGGCGAGACCAAAGCAGAGGAAGGTGAGCAGCGAGAGCAGCAGCGCCAGGCCCTTGACGGCAACGACAATGTCCTGGGCCGTCTTCAGCTGGTCGGAGCGCAGGATCGTGATCTGCGCCGCGTCGGCAGGGAGCCTTTCGGCGAGATCGGCGCCGATCCCGACCTGGTCGGCAAGGTTGGTGACGAGGCTGCCGAGGTTGAGGCTGACCTCACCTTCTTCGGTGGAGACCGTTCCTTCCTTCTCTTCGAGGACTTCGAGCAGCTGTTCGTGGGTGGTGCGATTGGCGCTCTTCCAGAGCTCCTGCGCCGTTGAGGTCTGCAGCACCTGGTTGGCGCCGTCACCGGCCACCTGCCGCAGGCCGCCCGCGATCGGCCCAGCGAGCTCCTTCGTCTCGCCAGGCAGTCTTTCGCTCAGTTCTTTTTCGACGTCGACGTTTTCGTAGAGTTGGTCGACGAGGTAGTCGCCCACCGTCTGGCGGATCGTCTCGTTCTGGATCAGGCGGCCGCTCGTCTCGACCCAATCGTCCGTGTTGAGCGCCTGGCGCTCGGTCCAGATCGCGAAGACGCTGAGGAAGGCAAGCACTGAGCCGAGCACGACGAGGGCTCTGACTAGGCGACGTCTTCCGCGGCTCACCGTTGGGATGCTATACGTGACCCATGAAGCTCGAAGGCATTCACCACATCACCGCGATCACCGCCGACGCCCAGCGCAACGTCGACTTCTATGCCGGAGTCATGGGACTGCGCCTGGTCAAGAAGACGGTCAACCAGGACAACCCCACCGTCTACCACCTCTTCTTCGCCGACGAGAAGGGCAGCGCCGGCTCTGACCTGACCTTCTTCGAGTTCCCCGGCGTGCCTCCGGGAAGGGCGGGGGCGGGTGACGTCCACCGGGTCGTCTGGCGGGTCGGCTCGCACGAGTCGCTCGACTTCTGGGAGGAGCGGCTTGCCGGCAAGGGGATCGAGTCCGAGCGCGCCGGGGGAGGATTGCGCTTCGCCGATCCGGAGGGCTTGGCGCACGAGCTGGCAGTTGTCGAGGTCGCCGACGAGCCCTTGATCGCCGACCACCCCGAGGTGCCGGCCGACCTCGCGCTGCGCGGGTTTCACGCCGTCTGTGCCTACAGCGCCATTCCCGATGGGAGTCGCGGCCTGCTCGAGGCGCTCGAGTTCGAGTCGCTCGGCGAGGGAACCTGGGAGGCGCGCGGCTCGAGCCGCGGCGGTCTCTACGTCTACGAAGCTCCCCCCGAGGAGCGGTCCCTGCAGGGCGCGGGCAGCGTCCATCACGTTGCCTGGGCTTCGACCGTGGACGAGCACGAGCAATGGCGCGAGCGCGCGATCTCCGGTGGCGCCCAGCCGACGCCGGTGATCGATCGCTTCTACTTCCGCTCGATCTACTTCCGCGAGCCTAGCGGTGTGCTCTTCGAGATCGCCACCCTCGGGCCGGGATTCACGGTCGATGAGCCGCTCGAGCAGCTTGGCGAGAAGCTCTCGCTGCCACCCGACTTCGAGCATCTGCGGGCCGAGGTGGAACCGAAGCTGCGTCCAGTGGTGAACCCGCGGACCGTCTCCACCGGGTGAGCGGAAACTTCGTCTGGCGCGACGCCGGGCGCAGCGTCATATTTCGCGACAGCGGAATCCACGATGCTCCACAGGTGCTTTCCGAGCACGGGATGGAGCGCTTCGAGCTGCTCTCGACGCCGCGGCACCTGGAGCGAGCAGCGGAGCTTGCTGAAGCTGCGACGGCAGTTCACGAGGTTGCGGCAGGCGCGCCAGCGTCCGCGGTGCCCGAGGCCGCCGCGGCGCTGCTCGGCTCCGTCCGCGGGCCGATCCTCGTCGCCCTCGGCGGCGGCCGCACGGTCGATACGGCAAAGGCGATCGCCTCGGTCACTGGCACCCGCGTCGCCGCGATCCCGACGACGATGTCGGGCGCCGAGATGACCGGCATCCACCGCCTGCCCGCGGGGGCCGAGAGTCAGGTCCGTGCCCTGGTGCGCCCGGACCTGGTGATCGCCGAGCCGGCTGCGATGACCAGCGCGCCCGAGCCGGAGCTCCGCGCCAGCTCGATGAACGCCCTCGCCCACGGGGCCGACTCCCTCTACACACCCTTCGCCAACCCCGTCTCCCGGATCACCGCTTTGCGCGGCGCCGAGCTGATCGCCGCCGGGCTCGACCAAGAGCCAACCGAGCGCAACCGGGAGTCCCTGGCCCTCGGCTCGATCCTCAGCGGCTACGCGATCGACTCCGGCATGTTCGGAATCCACCACGTCGTCTGTCAAACCCTGGCCCGCACCCTCAACATCCCCCACGCCCCCACCAACGCCGCGATCCTGCCGAGAGCCATGGCCTTCATGGTCCCTCGGGCTCCCGACGGCCTCCAGCCCCTGGCGACCGCGATCGGAACGGACCCCGACAGCATCGAATCCCGGCTCCTCGAGCTGGGCGGCAACCCGCCCGGACTTGGCCAACTGGGCGCGGACAAAAGCAAGCTCCCCGAAGCGATCGAGTCGATGCTGCTCCGCCCCGAGCTGGCCTTCACACCGGAACCGCCGGTCCGCGACGAGCTAGAGCAGTTGATCGAGACGGCCTGGTAGCGAGGGTTGGGCGCCGCTGCCCGCGGCTTGTACTTTTCCGCCCAGTCCCCTTCGCGAGAGTCGCCTACTCATTTGCGGAAAAGTTGAGCGGGGAGTGGTGCCCAACCCTCGCCCCCGGTAACCCCAGTCCCTAACCCGTGTAGCCATCAGCGATGGACCCCTCCCGCCTCGCTCGGTATCACCGGTACACCCGCGACCACGGGGTCAATCCGGTCCTCTACCTCCTCGCCCGGGTCTTCATGACCCCCTTCTTCCTCGTCTACTTCCGCTACACCCGCACCGGCCGCGAGCACGCCCGGCTCAAGGGCGGCCTGATCGTCGCCGCCAACCACCGCAGCTTCCTCGATCCCTTCGCGATCGGCGGCGCCCTCCCGTGGGGCCGCCCGATGAACTACGTCGCCAAGGTCGAGCTCTTCGAGCGGCGCTGGCAGGGATGGATTCTCTCTCGCCTCGGCGCCTTTCCGATCCGCCGCGGCGAGTCCGACGAGGAGTCGGTGGAGACTGCGCGCCAGGTGGTCGAACGCGGTGGCGCCGTCTGCATCTTCCCCGAGGGGACCCGGATCCGCAGCGGAGCGCTGGGCGAGCCCAAACGCGGTGTAGGCCGGCTTGCCCTGCAGACGGGGGCGCCGGTGCTGCCGGCCGCCGTGCTCGGTACGGAAAGCGTGCGGCGCGGCTGGCGTATTCGGCCCCGCAAGGTCAGCATCCGTCTCGGCAAGGCAATGACCTTCCCGCGCGCTGACGATCCCTCGCCGGGTCTTGCCACAACCGTGACGGCCCGGATCTGGCCCAACGTCGAGCTGCAGTGGGAGGCGCTCGGCGGCCTGCCACCTATGCGCCGCGCCGCAGTGATCGGCGCTGGCAGCTGGGGCACGGCAGTGGCCGTGCTGCTCGCTCGGGGCGGCCTCGAGGTGCAGCTCGCCACCCGCACCGCCGCCCAGGCGGCCGAGATCGAGGAGGCGGGCGAGAACCGCCGCTACCTCGAGGGCGTCCGACTGCCCAGCTCGGTACGGGTTCGCCAGGCCTCCGAAGTCGAGCTCGGCGGTCTCGACCTCGTCTGCCTGGCGATTCCTTCAGGCTCACTGCCACAAGCGGTCGGCTCGATCGCAGACCGTGTCGGGGATCGCGCCTCTGTTCTCCTGCTGACCAAGGGCCTGATCGCACCGCGAGGCCAGCTGCCCGCCGAATATGTCGGCGAGCGTGTGCGTGCCCGGGCGATCGCCTGCCTCGGTGGTCCTGCACACGCCCGCGAGGCGGTCTCCGGCTCGGCGGCGCTCGTCCTCGGCTCGGCCGACGCCGACCTGCGTGAGCAGCTCGGCGGTGTGTTCGACCACGCCGGCCTCGTCTGCGAGCGCTCTGGCGACGTGACCGGAGTCGAGATGGCAGGCGCCGCCAAGAACGCCGCCGCGCTTGCCGCCGCCGCCGCCGGGTCGCATGGCCTCAACGCGGCCGGTATCGCCGCCGCGCAGGTTTGGCGGGAGTGCATCGAGCACGCGATCGGCCGGGGAGCCGATCTGGCTACCTTCTCGGGACTGGCGGGAGTCGGCGACCTGACCGCGACCGTGATGGCGCCGAGCGGCCGCAACCGCCGCGCCGGCGAGTTGCTCGGCGGCGGAATGCCGGCGGCAGAGATCCCCGCGGAGATCGGCCAGGCCTCGGAGGGTCTCGACGCGGTGCCGTTGCTCGCCACTGCGACGTCCGCCGCCGGCGAGCCGGCCGAGGCGCTCAGCGGCCTGGCGGCTCTGATCCGTGGCGAGATCGACGCCGAGGCTTGGATCGCCGGCCTGCGACAGGTCGAGCGGGCAAGGAGGGCTGCCTGATGGCACTAGGGTTGGTCTGTGAGTGCCAAGGAGAACGTCGAGCCCGCCAGCCTCGACCCGCGCGCCAAGGCGGAGCTCGACCGTGCCTTCGAGGACCTCTACCGCGCCCATCTGCGCGACGTCTACTCCTATGCCTACTACCGGATCGGCAACCAGCACGACGCCGAGGACCTCACCGAGCAGACCTTCCTGCAGGCCTACCGCCATTTCGACCGCGCCCGGCGCGAGTCCGACGGGCGGCCGCTGCGGCCGTGGCTGATCCGTATCGCCCACAACCTCGCCTCGAACTACTATCGCGACCGCTCGCGACGGCCGCAGACGTCGCTCGAGAACGCCGACCCGATCGCCGCACGACACGGCACCGAGGCGATCGCCGAGGGCCGCGAGGAGCTGCGCCAGGTGATCGCGAACCTCGATCGCCTCTCCGACGATCGGCGCGAGGCACTGATCATGCGCTTCGCCCTGGGCATGGACAACCGCGAGATCGCTCGTGCCCTGGGGCGCAGCGACGGCGCAACCAAGGTGCTGATACACCGTGCGATCAAGCAGCTTCAGGAGGAGATGAGCGATGAGTGAGGCCGGTCAGCGCCTGACGGGCAGCACTTGGGACGTCGAGAGCCTGCTCTCCGACGCCCTGCGCCCGATCGAACCGCCTGAGCGGCTCTCGGGGCGCTTCGAGGACACCCTCTCGGCTGTGACCCAGGCGGCGGCCGAGGAGCTCTCGGACTGGGCCGAGGAGCTTTCCGAGAGCGAGCTGCGGGCGTTGCGCGATCCGCGCAACTGGCTACGCCCGGTGGTTGCGGTGAGCGCCGGTGGGGCGGCGGCCGGAGCGCTCCTTGTTCTCGAGTTGCGCCGCCGCGGACGTCAGCAGGCCCAGGGCGGCATTCGCTCCCTCGCTGGACGGGTCAGGCCGTAGCGGGCGAGCGCTTCGCCGTGCCCGGCGTGGCCAGCGCGGCAGCGACGCCGAGCGTCCCGAGCACGAGGTGCAGGATGTTGTTGGCGGTATCGACCGGCAGCAGGTCGAGGATCGCATTGCCGTCGCCCAGCGCGAAGCCCCAGGCGGCGAGGACCGCGTAGAGGAGACCGAGGACCAGCGAGTAAGGGCGCGAGGCGTAGCCCGCCATGAAGAGCCCGAGCGCCCCGCTGAGGATGTGCAGCGCGTTGCTCCAGCCATTGACGGCAAAGGTGCCGAGCATCTCCTCGACTTCTCCCGGCGAGCCGAAGGAGGCGCTGTAGAAGAAGCCGAGAATCCCCCAGACGAGGAGGATCGCGCCGAGCAGGGTGGCGTAGAGGCGGGCGGGGCTGGGACCGTCCATCGCCGGCGATTGTAGGCTGCTCCTCCCCGTGGCCGAGACCTGCTACCGCCACCCAGCCCGCGAGACTGCCGTCTCCTGCTCGTCCTGCGGGCGACCGATCTGCCCCGACTGCATGACGCCGACCCCGGTCGGCATGCGCTGCCCCGAGTGCGCCCGTCAACGCACCAAGGTCACCCGCGGCGTGGGGGAGGCGGGCCTCTTCGCCAGCGCTCCGGCGACCTTCATTCTGATCGCGCTCAACGCAGCGGCGTTCCTGGCCGAGATCGCGACGAGCAGCGGCGGGCTGGGCATCAACGGGAGCTCGGTCGTCTTCGACTTCGGCCTCTACGGGCCTTTCGTCGCCGAAGGCGAGGTGTACCGGCTGGCCACCGGCGGATTCCTCCACGCCAGCCTCCTGCATATCGCCTTCAACATGTTCGCGCTCTACTTCCTCGGCCGGCTGCTCGAGCCCTCGATCGGCACGCCGCGCTTCCTCGCCGTCTACGTCGCCTCGCTCTTCGGCGGCGCCTTCGGGGCGCTGCTGCTCAGCCCGGAGGCACTCACGGTCGGCGCCTCGGGGGCGATCTTCGGCATCTTCGGCGCCACCTTCGTGATTGCCCGCGGGCGTGGGTTCGACGCGGTTGCCTCCTCGATCGGCGTCGTCCTGCTGCTCAACCTGGCGATCAGCATCGGCGGGGCCAGCCACATCAGCCTCGGCGGCCACCTCGGCGGCTTGGTTGCCGGGGTGATCTGTGCCGGCGCGATCCTCGCCGGCGAGCGGGGTCGGCTGGGCAGCAACCACTTCCCGGCCGAGATGGCGGTCATGGCCGCCGTCGCGATTCTCTCGATCGCCGGCGCCCTGGCGATCGCCTGAGGCTAGAGCCCGTGCTTGGCAGGCGAGCGCAACTCGGCGAAGCCGATGTTGCCCGGCGAGTCGACCAGGTCGGGGTGGAGCAGGTGGCCGAGCAGCTCGACGCCGTCGATCAGGCGCGGCCCGGGGCGAGAGAAGGTCGATGCGGCGTCGACTGCGAAGACCCGTTGGGCGCCGAGCGCCTCGATCTGGTCCCAGTGCGCCAGCGCCTGCGCGCGCGAGTCCTCGACGTACCAGCCACACGGCATCGCGATCGCCACGTCAGGATTGAGGCCGGAGAGCTCGCCCCAGGACACCTCGGGCGACTTCAGTCCCGGTGGTCCCGCCACGTCCTCCCCGCCGGCGATCGAGATCATCTCCGGAACCCAGTGTCCGCCGACGAATGGCGGGTCGAGCCACTCGAGGGCGATGACCCGTGGCAGCGTCGCTCCAGAGACGGCGGCACGCACGGCGGCCAGCCGCCCCTCGAGCTCACCGCGCAGCTCGTGCGCCTCGCGCGGGATGCCGGTCGCCTCGCCGAGCCGGATCACGTCCTCGAGCATCTCGCCCAGCGTGCTCGGGTCCTGCTGCAGCACGCGCGGCCCGCTCGGCAGGCGGGCGGCGATCGCGAGCACGTCTTCGAAGGAGACCGCGCAGACCGCGCAAACCGCCTGGGTGACGATCAGGTCGGGCTCGAGCTCGGCGAGCAACTCCTCGTCGAGCTCATAGAGGGCGCGGCCCTCGGCCACGCGCGCCTTTACCTGGCGGTCGATCTCGCCGGCGCTGAGGCCATCTGGCAGGACGGTTCTGGTCAGCTGCGGTAGAGATCTGGTTTCAGCCGGGTAGTCGCACTCGTGGGTGACAGCGACGACGCTGTCGCCAAGGCCCAGCGCGTAGAGCATCTCGGTCGCCGAGGGGACAAGGCTTGCGATCCGCATTTCCGGTCCAATATGGCACTTATCGCTGGATCCGCGGAGCGGGCGGGCTATATTGCCTACGCCGAATGGCCGACGAAGACCTCCCCCGAAGTATCGGGCCAAATAGCCGATGAGCGCTCTGCTGCTGGTCCTGCTGCTCGTGCTGGTAGCCGTCAACGGCTTCTTCGTGGCGGCCGAGTTCGCGCTCGTGCGCAGCCGTCGCGGCAAGCTCGAGCAGCTCGCGGAGGAAGGCGAGCGTGGCGCCGAGGAGGTGATCGAGCAGCTCGACAAGATCGACGAATCGCTCTCCGCCTGCCAGATCGGCATCACGATGGCCTCGATCGGCATCGGCTTCCTCGGCGAGCCGGCACTGGCGACGCTGCTCGAGCCGGCCTTCGGGAGCTTCTCGCACGGGGTCGCGGTTGGCCTCTAGGTGGCAATTGCCT
>DATNHC010000185.1:0-7290 GCA_035605155.1 Solirubrobacterales bacterium | reverse complement strand
AGAGCCGCAATTCGCGGCTTTTTGCCTCCCGCTTGCCCCCCGCCCGCCGTTGCTACCCTGCCGGGGTAGGCAGTCCGCCTGCGCGTCACGTCCTTCTACTGCGAGGAAGCGCGCTGTTCCCTTGACCGAGCGGGAGCTCATCGACCGCGACGGCCCGCGCGAGGAATGCGGGGTGTTCGGCGTATACGCACCTGGCCACGATGTCGCCCGTCTCGCCTACTTCGGCCTATACGCGCTGCAGCACCGCGGCCAGGAGTCGGCCGGGATCGCCACCGCGGAGGGCGGCCACATCACCACGCTGCGCGACTCGGGGCTCGTCTCCCAGGTCTTCGATGAGGAGAAGCTGCGAGCGCTGGCGGGCGACATGGCGATCGGCCATGTGCGCTACTCGACCACCGGCGGCGGCTCCTGGGAGAACGCGCAGCCGGTCTGGCGCGACGACGGCCGCGAGCTGGCCCTCGCTCACAACGGCAACCTGACCAATGCAGTCGAGCTCTGGGGCGAGCTGAAGGAGCGCGGCATCGCCTTCCGCGGCACCTCCGACTCGGAGATCATCGCCGCGCTGCTCTCCTCGAACGAGGGCAAGCTGATCGAGGACGCGGTCGCTGAGACGATGCCGCGCCTGGAGGGCGCCTACTCGACCGTGGTGATGACCAAGCGGGCGATCGTCGCCTTCCGCGATCCGCACGGGGTGCGACCGCTTTCCCTCGGCCGGCTCGAGGACCGCTTCGTCGTCGCCTCGGAGAGCTGCGCCTTCGACATCATCGGCGCCGAGCTGATGCGTGAAGTCCACCCGGGCGAGATGGTCTCGCTGACCGAGCGCGGCCTGGAGACGCGCCAGGTGGTCAAGGCCGAGCGGCCGGCGATGTGCGTCTTCGAGCACATCTACTTCTCGCGTCCCGACAGCCGCCTCGAGGGCAAGGTGCTGCAGCAGGTGCGGGGGCGGATGGGCGAGATCCTCTGGCGCGAGGCCCCAGTTGACGCCGACCTGGTGATCGCCGTGCCCGACTCGGGCAATCCGGCCGCCGCCGGCTTCGCCCGCGCCTCGGGTCTGCCGCGCGACGACGGGCTGATCAAGAACCGCTACGTCGCCCGGACCTTCATCCAGCCCGGGCAAGAGCTGCGCAAGCACGGCCTGCGGCTCAAGTTCAACCCGCTGCCCGAGATCGTCGCCGGCCAGCGCCTCGTCGTCGTCGACGACTCGATCGTGCGCGGCAACACCACACGGCAGATCGTCGGCATGCTGCGCGACGCCGGCGCTCGCGAGGTGCACCTGCGAATCTCGGCGCCGCCGATCCGCAACCCCTGCCATTACGGCGTCGACATGTCGACCCGCGAGGAGATGATTGCCCACCGACGCAGCGTGCAGGAGATCGCCGACGAGCTCGACTGCGACTCGCTCGCCTACCTCTCGCTCGACGGTGTCTACGAGGCGATCGGCACCCCGCCCGAGGACCATTGCGATGCCTGCTTCAGCGGCCGCTACCCGCTCGGCGATCCCGAGGAGGCAAACGGCAAGTTCGCGCTGGAGGACGTCGCCGTGGTTCCGGCCAGGTAGACGCTACGGCGTCAACGCAGCGACGATCGCCGCTGCGGGGCGCACATCCTGGATGCGTGCCACCGTCTGCCCCGCATAGAGCGGACCGGCGTCGAGCAGGTTGGGCGGGCCATCGTCGATGGGGCCGAGCGGCGAGAGAAGGCGACTTTCGGGGTGTTGAGCGCGCGCTATATGCGCCTGGATCGAAGCTGGCATGTAGCGTGCGCCCGGGCCGCTGAGCCGATTCAGGACCCGATTGAGGACCGGAACGCGACGGTCGGCGCCGAGCCAATGCTCGGTGGCCCGGTTGGCGACGACCCGATGGGGCGCCGGCCAGCCGATGCCGAAGAGCTCGGTGAGGATCGTCTGCTCCGCGGCGATCAGACGAGCCTTGTACTCGGGATGGGCCCGGCTCTCGTCCGAGAGCAGGAAGCGCGTGCCCGCCACCGCAGCGCTGGCGCCGGCCTCGAGCGCCTGCTCGACCTCGGGGCGCTCGGCGATCCCGCCGGCGAGAAGCAACGGGTACTCGGGGGGAAGCTCTGCTCTTGCCCGCTCGAGCAGCTCGATCGCCGAAGTCGTCCCGCGTACGTGGCCACCGGCCTCGACACCCTGGACGATGACCGCGTCGGCGCCGGCCGCGTATGCAGCACGCACCTCTTCGACGGAGCCAGACTGATGAATCCAGATGCCTCCCGTCCGGCGCTTGGGACGACCCCAGAAGGTGACGACAACGTCGGCGCGCGCCGCCGCCTCGAACCAATCGCGCCGGGCGAACGGCAGCAGCAGGTTGACCGCGAGCGGGCGATCGGTGAGC
This sequence comes from Solirubrobacterales bacterium, assembly GCA_035605155.1. Taxonomy (GTDB): domain Bacteria; phylum Actinomycetota; class Thermoleophilia; order Solirubrobacterales; family 70-9; genus VRUE01. The sequence continues at coordinate 4,939 of DATNHC010000185.1, read as the reverse complement.
TGCCGCGCTGCCGCCAGCTCGCTTTCGACGGCCGCCGCGCCGTTGACCGCAATCGTCCCCAGACCGCCAGCCTCGGATACCGCCGCGGCGAGCTCGTGACGACTCAGCCCACCCCCCATCCCCGCCTGAACGACCGGGGTTTCGACGCCAATGCGGTCGAGAAATGTCACGTGTGGATCCTAGGCGCGAGGCAATACCGCTCCCCCGGATCTGCGCGAAGATGGCGCTGTGAAAGGCAGCTTCAAGCTCGTAGTCCTCGCCTCGGGCGGCGGCACCAACCTGCAGGCGATCCTCGACCGGCTGCACGGGCGGGAGTCAATTGAGGTGGTGGGCGTCGGGTCGGACAAACCTGGGGCACGGGCACTGGAGCGGGCGCAGGCCGCCGGGATCGAGGCGCGAGCCTTTCCACGCGAGGGATACGCCGACCGCGAGGCGCGTGACGCGGCGATAGGCGACTGGATCGAGGAGCGGGGCGCGGACCTGATCGCCCTCGCCGGCTACATGCAGCTGCTCAGCGCCGCCTTCGTCGCCCGCTTCCGGCATCGCGTGGTCAACATCCACCCGGCCTTGCTGCCGGCCTTCCCCGGGCTTGACGCGATCGGGCAGGCGCTGGAGGCGGGCGTCGAGACGACCGGCGTCACCGTCCACTTCGTCGACGAGGGCATCGACACGGGCCCCGTCATCCTCCAGCGCGAGGTCGCCATACCCGCTGGGCGCAACCGCAGCGAGCTCGAACGTGCGATCCACGCTACCGAGCACGAGCTTTACGCGGAGGCGATCCGCATGATCGCGGCGGGCAGGGTTAGGATCGGCGACCGCGACTCAAGTGCGGTCGTGATCGATGAGTGAGCCCGCCGCAGACACCCGAGCAGACACCGTGAGCGACGGCGCGATCCGGGTACGGCGGGCGCTCGTCTCGGTCTCCGACAAGACCGGCGTTGCCGACTTCGCCCGCGGCCTCGCCGGCATCGGGGTCGAGATCCTCTCGACCGGCGGCACGGCAGCGGCGCTGCGCGAGGCCGGCCTCGAGGTGACCGACGTCGCCGAGTTCACCGGCCAGGAAGAGATCCTCGGCGGCCGCGTGAAGACGCTGCACCCGCGGCTGCACGCGGCGCTGCTGGCGCGCCGCGACGACCCCGAGCACCGCGAGACCCTGGAGCGCGAGGGGATCGAGCCGATCGACCTCGTCTGCGTCAACCTCTACCCCTTCGAGGAGACGGTGGCCGCCCATGACGTCGTCCCTGAGGACGCCGTCGAGAACATCGACATCGGCGGCCCGACGATGATCCGCGCCGCGGCCAAGAACCACGATGGCGTCGCCGTGGTGGTCAAGCCCGAGTCCTACGACGCGGTCCTGGCCGAGCTGGAGGAGTCGGGCGGGGCGATCTCCGCCACCACTCGCCACTGGCTCGCCAACGAGGCCTTCGCCCAGACGGCGCGCTACGACGCTGCGATCAGCCGCTGGTTCTCGACCGAGTACGAGGACTACCCCGAGCACCTGGCGGTCGCCTACGAGAAGGTGCTCGACCTCGCCTACGGCGAGAATCCCCACCAACGGGCGGCGCTCTACTCCGAAGCCGGTGTCCGCAGCCACGTCCTCTCGCGTGTCTCGAAGCTGCACGGGCGTGCGCTCTCCTTCAACAACGTGCTCGACCTCGACTCGGCCCGCCGCCTGGTCGAGGACTTCGACCAGGCGGCCTGCACGATCGTCAAGCACAACAATCCCTGCGGGGTGGCGGTTGGCGCCGACGCGCTCGAGGCGTACCTCAAGGCGCTGGCCTGCGACCCGATCTCGGCTTTCGGTGGGGTGATCGCCTTCAACCGGCCGGTCAGCGAGGCGCTTGCCGAGGAGCTGCACAAGAACTTCGTCGAGGTGCTGATCGCGCCCGAATACGAGCACGGGGCGCTCGCCGTCCTCCAGCAAAAGGAGGCGATCCGCATCCTCTGCGAGGAGGAGCGACGTCAGCGTGACCCAGGCGAACGCGACGTCAAGCGCGTGCTGGGCGGCCTGCTGATTCAGGATCGCGATGGCGATCCCGAGCCGCGCGAGCTGATGGAGGTGGTGACGAAGAGCGAACCCAACGAGGTGCAGTGGCGCGACCTGCTCTTCGCCTGGACCGTGGTCCGCCACGTGCGCTCCAACGCGATCGTGATCGCCAAGAACGGTGCCACGCTCGGCATCGGCGCCGGCCAGATGAGCCGCGTCGACTCCGTCCGCCTCGCGGTCGAGAAGTGCCGCGAGGCCCGCGGTGAGGAGGCCGACGCCTTACTCACCGACTCCGCCGTCGCCTCCGATGCCTTCTTCCCCTTCGCCGACGGGCCCGAGCTGGCGATCGAGGCCGGCTCGACGGCCGTGATCCAGCCCGGCGGCTCCAAACGCGACGCCGAGGTGATCGAGGCCTGCGACGGCGACGGCGTCACGATGGTCTTCACCAAGCACCGGCATTTCCGGCACTGATTCACTCGCCCATTTAGTACGCGTGACATTCGCCCGATTTCGAGCGCGTCAGGTGCGTCCGCGACACATACCGTCGATCGGCCGCGAAAGCGGCGACGCCCCGGCCATCGGATGTGGATCCCACCCTCACGAAGTGGGGCTGGCGGGTTCGAATCCCGCCCGGGGCGCTATGATGCACGGACTTCGTGAGGGTGGGCCGTCATCCGACGGTAGTCCATCCGCCAAACGGCCCGCCTCGGCGGGCCGTTTGCGTTAGGCGGCTTTGTTCAGGCGGCGCCAGCGAGCTGCTTCTGCAGCGCCGTCGCCTTACTGACGTGTCCGCAGATCTCCTCGACGGTGTCGGCGGTCACCAAGAGCTCCAGGTCGGCAGGGGCGACCAGGCCTGAGTCGTCGAGGCTCTCGTCGATCCAGTCGAGCAGCGGTTCCCAGAACTTGGAGTCGACGAGGATCGTCGGGAAGAGCTCGATGCGGTGAGTCTGAATCAGGGTGAGGCTCTCGAAGAGCTCGTCGAGGGTGCCGAAGCCGCCGGGGAAGATGACGAAGGCGCGGGCGTAGCGAACGAACATCAGCTTGCGAGCGAAGAAGTAGTGGAATTCGACCGCGCGGTTGACGTAGGAGTTGAGCTCCTGCTCCAGCGGAAGCTCGATGTTGAGGCCGACGGAGAGGCCCCCCGCCTCAGCTGCGCCGCGGTTCGCCGCCTCCATCAGGCCCGGGCCGCCGCCGGTGATGACCGTGAAGCCGTCGGTCGCTAGGCAGCTCGCCGTCTGGCGGCAGAGCTCGTACCAGCGGTGGCCCTCCTTCATCCGGGCGGAGCCGAAGATCGAGACGCCGTCCTCGATGTCCCGCAGGGCATCGAAGCCTCTTTCGACCTCCTCTTTGATCCGCTCGAGGCGCTGCTTGTCCTGCTCCTCGACATCACACGGAGAGCGGAGCAGCTCCTTGTCGCGCTTCGCGCCTGTCGCCATTCCCCTCTCCTACCCGTCTGAGCGAGTACCCCCGACCGGATTCGAACCGGCGCCGCGCGGCTTAAAAGGCCGCCGCTCTAACCAACTGAGCTACGGGGGCGCCGGGTCCATGGTAGAGGTGCGCCAGCGAACCTGCGATCACAGCGCGGACGCGCTGTGCGGCGGCCAGCGAGGTGAAATGCGTTCGCGGCGCCGCTCAGGAAAGCTCGGGGAGGCCCTGCTCGGGAGTCGAGGCCTCGGCGTGGGTGCGTCGCGGGATACGACCGGCGCCATGGGCGGCGTGGCCGGCCTCGACGGCGAGCCGCAGGGCCGTGGCCATCGCCACCGGGTCGGCGGCGCCGAAGATCGAGCTGGCGGCCATCACCGCGTCGCAGCCGAGCTCCATTGCCAGGGCGGCATCCGAGGCCGTGCCGATGCCGGCGTCGAGGATCACCGGGACGGAGGCGCGCTCGGCGATGATCGCGATGTTGTACGGGTTGCGGATACCGGCGCCCGAGCCGATCGGCGAGCCGAGCGGCATCACCGCGTCGCAGCCGGCCTCCTCCAGACGCCGGGCGAGGATCGGGTCGTCATTGGTGTAGGGGAGGACGGTGAAGCCGTCGGCGACCAGGGTCTCTGCGGCATCGAGCAGCTCGACCGCATCGGGGAAGAGGGTGCGGTCGTCGCCGATCACCTCGAGCTTGATCCACTCGGTCTCGAAGGCCTCGCGGGCGAGCATGGCGGTGCGCACCGCATCACGTGCCGTGTAGCAACCGGCGGTGTTGGGCAGGGCGACGAGGCCGAGCCGGTCGAGCACGTCGAGGACCGAGCCCTTCGCGTCGGGATCGATGCGTCGCAGGGCGACGGTCACGATCTCGGCGCCCGAGGCCTCGAGCGCCCGCTCCATCTGCTCCAGCGAGCGGAAGCCGCCGGTGCCGGCGATCAGCCGCGAGGTCCAGGCCCGGCCGCCAAGCTCCCAACCCTCGGCGCCACCCTGGATCGCGGCGAGGACCTCGACCTTGCTGCCCTCGGCCAGGGGCGTGGTCAGCCACGCAGCCTGCGGACAGACCTCACCGTCTAGGGCGACGGCCACGCCGCGGGCATCCTCGGCGCCCGCGACCCGAGCGGCGTCAGCGAGCGTTGCCCCCTCGTCGAGCTCCTGCGGCTTGCCGTTCAGCTCGATCCTCATCGGGCCGCCCCCGACCTGTCGATCCCTACCTTGCGTTCGTCTTTTGTCAGGCTATTCCGGACAAAGGGCGAACGCAGCGGCTCGCCGGCGGCGAGAGCATCGGGGAGTGGCTCGCCGGCCAGGATGCCGGCGACCGCTTCGCCGGTGATCGGCGCCAAGAGGATCCCGTTGCGGTAGTGGCCGCAGGCGAGAACGAGACCTTCGAGCGCACCCGCTCCAATCAGCGGCAGGTTGTCCGGCGTGCCGGGTCGCAGCCCGGCCATCGACTCGACCAGCTCCATCTCAGCCACGTCGGGGAGCAGGCGATAGGCCTCACGCAACAGCTCGTGTAGGCCGCCAGCGGTGACC
>DATNHC010000184.1:0-18872 GCA_035605155.1 Solirubrobacterales bacterium | reverse complement strand
GACCTCGTCGGGGCCGTCGGCCAAGCGCAGCATGCGGCTGAAGCGCCAGAGCGCGGCGAGTGGGGTGTCGTCGGTCATGCCCAGGCTGCCGTGGATCTGGATCGCCCGGTCGAGCACCTCCATCACCATGTTGGCGGCGACGATCTTGATCGCCGAGATCGCCTGGCGGGCGACGCGCTTGCCCTCGGTGTCCATCTTCCAGGCGGCGTAGAGGGTGAGCAGGCGGGCCTGGTCGATCTCCATGCGCGAAGCGGCGATCGCCTCCTGGACGAACTGCTTCTCCCCCAGCGGCCCGCCGAAGGCCTGGCGCTCGTTGGCGCGATGGCACATCATCTCCAGCGCCCGCTCGGCCGTGCCGATCGCCCGCATGCAGTGGTGGATGCGTCCCGGTCCCAGCCGATCCTGGGCGACGACGAAGCCCATCCCCTGACCGCCGAGCAGGTTGGCGGCGGGCACGCGGCACCCTTCGTAGCGGATCTCGCAGTGGCCGGGCCCGGCGTCGTGCCCCATCACCGGGATCGGCCGCACGAGGTTGAAGCCGGGCGCGTCGGTCGGCACGCAGATCATCGAGGCGCGGGCGTAGGGGTTCGCCTCGGGGTCGGTGACCACCATCGCGATCGCCAGGCTGGCGCCGACGGCGCCCGAGGTGAACCACTTGTGGCCGTCGATCACCCACTCCTCGCCGTCGCGCACCGCGCGCGCCTGCAGCAGGGTCGGGTCAGAGCCGGAGACGTCGGGCTCGGTCATCGAGAAGCAGGAGCGGATCCGGCCCTCGAGCAGTGGCTCCAGCCAATCTTCCTTTTGTCGATCCGAGCCGTGCTCGGCGAGGATCTCCATGTTGCCGGTGTCCGGAGCGGCGCAGTTGAAGGCCATCGGCGCCGCCACCGGGCTGCGCCCCATCTCCTCGCAGAGCAGCCCGTACTCCCAGTTGCTCAGCCCCGGTCCGAAGCGCTCCTCAGGCATGAAGAGGTTCCACAGCCCCTCGCCCTTGGCCCGCTCGCGGACCTCGACCAGGATCTGCGGGTAGGGAACCCCCGGCGCGACCTCGGCGTCGATCGCCTCCATGATCTCGCGCTCCTGCGGGTAGATGTGCGCGTCCATGAAGTCGAGGATGCGCTCGCGCAGGGTCTCGACCTGGGGGCTCGGCGTGAAGTCCATCTACTCGGTCCTCTCCTCGGGGCTGGTCGCCGGAACGCTAGCGGTCAGCTCGCGGAAGCGAAGATCTCGAGTCGAGCGCATTCGACCAAACCGAGGGATCGAGCCGCGCTTTCCACCTCGCTCATCGCGGCGGCGGTCTCGCGCTTTGTCTGCGCCGACAGTCTCCCCCTGCCGCTCAACGAGTCGTCGCGCACGAGGATCAGGCCGTTCTCGGCTTCGAGCAGCGCATTCCCGAGCGTGAAGGCCTGCAGGGCCTCGTTCTCCTCGGTGCGAAGACGCAGGAGCTCGGCTCGCATCTCACCGACGATTTCAAACACAGACTCGGCCCGCCTGCGCGACCTTTCGGTCGGCGCAAGCGATCGCAAGCGGAGGCCGGCCTGCTCGATCGCCCGACTTGCGCCCCGGCAGAGCTTTTCGGCCGCTGTTGCGTACGGGCTGCGGGGCTGGGGGCCGTCGTCTCGCAGGAGGAGCATTGCGACGAGTAGCCCGCCGATGAGGAGGGCTGCGACCGCCAGAGCGCGCCTTCGCGAAGTCATCGGCCCCGGCTTTGCCGGTAGCGAGCGAAGAGCTCCCCGTCGTGCTCGAGCAGCCAGGCGAGCTCCAGCTCGGTCCTCGCCTGCAGCTCCGCACCCTCGAGGATGCGCGGCGCCTCAGCGCCGGTCATCTGCGGCGCCGTGGTGAGGAAGAGCTCGTCGACCAGGCCGGCGGCCCAGAGCTGGCTGTGCAGGTGGGGCCCTCCCTCGCAGAGCAGGGCGCGGACACCGCCCTCCTCGCGCAGGTGACGCATCGCCGCGCTCAGATCCACCGCCCCCTCGTGGCGAACGACCCCGACGCTTGTCGCGGTCTCCGGCGGCTCGACCTCGGAGGCGGTGAAGATCAGCACGCGCCCGCCGCCCGCGGTGAATAGCGGTGCGTCCCAGGGCAGGTCGAGGCGGCCGCTGACGATCACCATCAGCGGGTCGTGTGGCAGGCCGAGCTGCTCGCGACGCTCCCGCTTTGCCCGGTCGGCGATCACGCGCCCGTAGCGCTCGACCCTCATCGTCCCGGCGCCGATCATCAGGGCGTCGAAGCGCGTGCGCAGCCCCGCCAGCATTTCCGTGTCGAGCGCGGAGCCGATCGGGCCGGAGCGCCCTTCGATCGACGCCCGTCCGTCGACCGTGACGGCGAAGTTGGTTGCCAGGAAAGGCCGCTCGGCCTGGGGCTGCTCCCACGGTCGGTAGGAGTCGAGCTGCTCGTCGACGCTGGTCGAACCGGGGTCGGGGATAAGACGTCGCATTTGCCGCGGAGCCTAGTGTGCGTTCGCTGTTTGTCAGGCCTAGCGTCACAAAGAGCGAACGCAAAGCCGGGCCACCGGTCGACTCAGGAGTAGTCGTGCCAGCCGGCGAACTCGCGGCCGGCGAAGCGCTGCAATTCGTTGACGTCCTCGCCGAAGCGGCCGCGGACCGTCTCGAAGAGCTCGTCGGGCAGCTGCGGCTTCGGCGCCGGCGGTTTCTCGGGATCGTGGACGACCTTCTCGACGAGCCAGCGCATCGACTCGGGCAGGCGGTCGAAGTTGCGGTCGAAGGAGCGGAAGCCCGGCAGCTTGATCAGCTTCTCCATGAGCTGGTATTTGTCGCCCTGCTTGGCGCTCGACTTCTCCCACTCGCGGTCGAACTGCTCTGAGGTGAAGGTCGCGTCGACACCGGCGAAGGCGAAGGCCCTGCGCATCGTCTCCTCGCGTTCGGTCTGCAGCTCCTCCTGGGCGATGATCTCGACCTGCTCGCGGTCGAATAGCTCCAGGTAGGGCTGCAGCTGCATCCAGTACTTGGAGCGGCTCATGTAGGAGGAGTTGGGTTCGCTGAGGACCTCGACCAGCTCGCCGGTCTCATAGCCGGCTCCAGTCGCGTGCACCCAGTGGGAGAGGATGCGCTTGATCGGGTCGCGCACCATGTAGAGCAGGCGCGCCTCGGGGCAGTGCTCTTTGATCCGCTCGGGAACGCCCTCGAAGCGGGGCAGGTTGGTGTAGTGCGGGGAGGACTCGCCACGCACCTTGAAGCGGTTGTCGAAGCGGCTGGCGTACCAGTCGAGGCCAAGGTCCCAATTGAGCTCGCGGGCGAAGAAATTGAGCTCCTTCGGCTTCGACATCTGGATCTCCGGATGCAGGCCGAGGTAGTGGTGGATGCTCGTCGTGCCGCACTTGAGGCCGCCGATGATGATCAGGTTCGGCAGCGCGGCGTGGCGCTTGCGCCGCCGCCGCAAACGGCTCTTGCGGTCGGCCGCGTAGCGCTCGCGAGCGCGGGCGCACATCGCCTCGTCGGCGGGGTCGCGGGGAGCCTGGGGCGCCGGGGTCTGGGTCTCGGCCTCTGACACGAGCGGGCTAGTGTAACTGCGATGCCTCTCGCCGATATCGCATCCAGCTTCGAGTCCTTTTTCGACGCGGCCACCGCGTTTTTCCGCCACCTCTCGGAGGTCGAATGGACGGCAATCGGGATCGCGTTTGGCTTTCTGCTGGCAATGCAGCTATGCCGCGCCTGGGCCTGGCGCAACGTGCTGCGCGCCGCCTATCCCGGCACGCCGATCTCCTTCCTGCAGCTGAGCGCCGCCTATCTGGCGGGGGCCGGGATCAACGCGATCGTCCCCGCCCATGCCGGCGACGTGACCAAGGTCTTCCTCGCCAAGCGCCAGATCCCCCAGTCCTCCTACCCGGCCGTCACCTCCTCCTTCCTCGTGCAGACGGTCTTCGACACGACGGTCGGCATCCTCGTCCTGCTCTACGCGATCGCCCAGGGCCTTTTGCCCGAGCCGCCCCAGCTGCCGAACCTGCCCGCCTTCGAGATCTCCTTCTGGGCCGAACACCCGCGGACGCTCCTCATCGTCACCGGCGTCCTGCTGCTGGCGATCGCGATCGGCATCTACCTGCTCGCCCACCGCGTGCGGCGCTTCTGGGCGCGAGTCAGGCAGGGGCTCGTGATCCTCACCGAGCCGCGGCGCTACCTGCGCGAGGTCGCCGCCTGGCAGGGGCTCGGCTGGCTCTGCCGCTTCGCCGCCTTCTGGTTCTTCCTCGAGGCCTTTGGGATCGGGGGATCGGTGGGTGCGGTGATGCTGGTGATGAGCGTCCAGGCGATCGCCAACATCGTTCCCTTCACGCCCGGCGGCGCGGGGGCGCAGCAGGCGCTGCTGGTGGCAACGCTGCACGGTCCCTCGCGTGCCGCCGTGCTCTCCTTCTCGGTGGGCACCCAGATCGCGATGGCGGCCTGGTCGGTTGTGCTCGGCTTCACCGCGATCCTGCTCGTCTTCCGCACAACCGATTGGCGTGGGCTGATCCAGCAGGCCCAGGACGATGCGGAGCAGGAGAGTGCGGCCGGCCGGCCGAGCGCTAGTACGGCTGGTGGGGGGCCGTAGCTCACGGGTCCGCCGCCCCAATGGCGTCCGCGCGGTCCGGAATGGTTAGGTACGTGAGCGGCGTTCAGGACACTCCGACCGGCGAGAAATCCAACCCCGAGACGGTCGGCGCGCTCCTCGACGAGGCCCGCTGGATCCTCGACGAGGAACGGGCGCATGGCGAGAGGCTGGACAGCAGGCTCGCTGTGCTGACGGGATTCGCCGGCTTGATCCTCGTGCTTGTTTCGCCTGGGGGCCTCTTTCCCGTCACCGACGTCGGCACGGTCTTGCTCGAGGTGTCCTACGTGGCCTCGCTGCTGCTGCTCGTGCTAGTCACACTGCTTGCGGTCAGCGTCCTGTTCAGAGCGAGGATCGTCTGGTTGGGGGGTGGGGAGGGGCCTGCGCCGAGCCGCGTCGGCGTTGGCGATGACGTGCTCGACAGATTCAACGGCGAGCTGAGCGTGGAACCCACAATCCAGATTGAGCTCAGGATGATCGCGACGTTGGTCGAGAGCGTCAAGACTCAGCGCGACCTCAACCACCTGCGTTGGAAGAGGTTTCGCCAGGCAGCGATCACGCTTGTTGGTGCCCTCCTCCTCGTCGCTGTGCAGGGCATCCTCGTGCTGTTCATCTGGTAGATAGCGACGGCTTTGGGAGCCGATCAGCTCGACCAGCCGGGATAGCGGGCGCCGACCCGCCACCGCCATGGTGGGCGCTCGCTTGCCGGGAACTCGTAGTGGTTGCGGCCCGGGAGGGTCTCGAGCGGGACGAGGGCGGGGTCGTCCCGGGTCAGGACAGGCACCCTAGCGGCGGCGTCGACCTGGGTCTGGCTGGCGCGGCGGATGCTGCGTTCCCAGCCGAGCGTCGGCCGGTAGAGCCAGTAGACGACCTCGACCAAGCCGAGCGAGCGACGGCGGTCGAGGATCTCGGTGAAGGCGGTGGTGCGCCGGCCGGAGGCAGTCAGGTGAGGACCGGCGTAGACGGCGCAGCTCTCGCGCCGGCAGCGGCGGAAGTCGACCGGGACGAGCGGCGCGCCCGACGGTCCTGGCCTGGCTTCGGGTGCGGGCGCCAGCGCCCGCACCAGGCGAGCCAGCGGCCAGCCGTAGGCAGGCACGAGGGGATGATGGCGGCAGGCATCGGGGAGGCGCGGCGCGCAGGCGATCCGCTTGGCGATCGTTCCCGCCAGGCTGCGGCCGGCGTCGATCTCCCCGCCCGCGGACACCGCGGCGATGGCGGCGAGCAGCAGCAGCGCGACCAGCGCCACCAGTCCCGCCTGCTCGACGCTCGCCGATCCTCGCTCGCTTGCCCTTCCAGCGTCCATCGTGCCGACGCTAGGCGCCTTCGACGCACCTGGGGCACTCAGAACCTCACGGCTTCGTGCCAGCCCAGGCCTTCTGCTTACATGTGCTCCATGGAGGGAAGCCCCTTCAACCTCTTCGGCGACCCCGACGAGTTCCGCGCCCGCATGGAGGAGCTCTCCGAGCAGATGCAGTCCTCGCAGCGCGTCGCCTGGGCCGACAACGCGATCAAGCTGGCGGTCGAGATGACCGTCGCCTCGATCGGCCGCCTCGAGCTCTCCGGCGGTCCCGACGAGCAAGCGATGCAGGTGCGCGACGCGATCCGCGTGCTCTTCCCGGAGGCTGTGACCTTGGTGCGCGAGGCTCGCGAGGGCCTGTCGTAAGACCTGTCCCGGCAGGGGTTCCGCTTAACTTTTTCGAGGGCGCTGGATTGCGGGCGCCCGCGGTCGAGTTCGCGAAAAAGTACAAGACGCTCCACCCCTACCGGGATAGGTCTAGAGCAGCTCGAGGCGAAGCGAGATCGCGCTGCCACGCTTCATGGCTGCTGCGAGCAGCTCCAGCGGCACCGCCACGAGCAGGGCCGGCGCCGCTACGACGATGCTGATCAGGGCGTCGAGCCGTCGTTGCCAGGGACGCTCGGCGGGCACGGCGCGCGTCCGGCCGAGTGCGGACAGGGTGACGTTGCGGCCGAAGGTGAAGCCGTTGAGCACCGTCTGCCACATGATCGCGACGCCCGCCCCCGGCGACCAGCGGGCGCTGGCGAGGACCTGGTCGCGGTTGGCCACCAGGCGGCGCGCCGACTCGACCGTGAACAGATAGCGGCTGTCGGGTTCCAGTCCCGCCCAACCGGCGCCGCCGATCCAGGCGGAGAAGCCGGCTCGGTTGGCGATCCGCGTCAGGCCGCCCTGCTCGAGACGATCGAGCGCAGCCAGTGCCTCGTCAACCGTGCCCGGCTCGCCCGCGACGCCCAAGCCGCAGCTCTCGCAGCGGCTCACGGGCCCGGCCAGGCCCGGCCGGAAATCGATCCAGCCGAAGAGCGGCTCGCCGCAGGCGGGGCAGGGCGGATTGCCGGGACCGGCTCCGGCCTCGAGCGGCACGACGGGCACTCGCTGACGCCCGTCCGGTGTCGTTCGCTGGCTACTCATGGGCGGTAGCGTACGCCCCGTGCAGCTGAGGGAGATCATGACCGCCGGCGTCGTCACCGCCACGCCCGAGGCGAGTGCGATCTCCGTCGCGCGCCAGATGCGGGCGCAGCGCGTCGGCTCGGTGGTGATCGTCGATCCGGCCGGCTCTCCGATGGCAATGGTCACCGATCGTGACCTTGCCCTGCGCGTCTTCGCCGAGGGAGTCGACCCGCAGGCGCCGGTGGGCGAGTACGCCTCGCGACCGCTGATCTGCGGTGAGCCGGGCATGGAGCTCGACGAGGCGGCGGCGCTGATGGTCCAGCACCGGGTCCGCCGCCTTCCGGTCGTCGATGCGGATAGGCTCGCCGGCATCGTCACCCTCGACGACATCGCGGTGCGCACCGGTAACCTCGAGGTCGCGCAGAAGATGACCGCCGAGGTCATCGAGGGCGCCTTGCCCCAGTTCTACTTCCGCGAGCGAGGCTGAGGCATGAAACAGAGCCGCGCCGAGGTGCTCGCCTGGGAGAAGCGCTGGGCGCCGCCCACGGCGCTGGCCACGCTCGCCGCAGTCGGCTTCGTGCTCGCGGCGATCATCGTCGCCAGCCAGATCGGCGGCAGCGACGGTGACTCCGAGCTGTTGCGCAACGTCGACCAGCACCGCAGCGCCCAGCTGATTTCCAGCATCCTGCAGGCGATCGGTGTCGGACTGCTCGCCGCGCCGCTCTACTACCTCTTCCGCGCTGCCAACGCACGCAGCGAGGCGATGCGTGGGCAGCTGGTTGGCCTAGTCGTCGCGGCCCCACTCTTCCTCGCCGCCTTGGCGATCCTCAGCGGCGTCTCCAACCTGCACGCGGCCACCGAGTTCGTCGGCGACGAAGTGCCGCGCCTGATGGCCAAAGGGATCGCGCTGAACAGCGACCACGCCGACGAGATCGCCGGCGACGCGATCAGCGAAGCGCCCTTGCGGCCGCTGGCGGTCGGCTTCGGCCTCGGCGGCCAGCTCGGCTTCGTCGTCGCGATGTTCTACAGCTGCCTCCACGCGATGCGCGTCGGTCTCCTCACCCGCTTCTGGGGCTCGCTCGGCATGGCCCTCGGCGCCGTCTCCTTCCTCTTCTTCCAGTTCACCATGCTCTGGTTCATCTACTTCGGGATTCTGCTCATCGGCCGCGTCCCCGGCGGCAAACCCCCGGCCTGGGCGGCGGGAGAAGCCATCCCCTGGCCAACTCCTGGAGAGAAAGCAGCTTCCGAACTCGAATCCCAGCCCGAGGACCCGACAGCTCCGCCTGACAAGGAGCAATCCAGCTAGAGGAACCCGAGGATCCGACCGGAACAGGCCGGTCCCAGTAGGTCGGAACGTCTTGTACTTTTTTGCGGGCCGCGTCCTCGGACGGCTCTAGCCGCTACTCAAAAAAGTTAAGTGGAGGCCTACTGGGACCGGCCTGTCGTGGCCCGCTTCCGATGGGTCCGAATCTCGCTGAGGATGCGCTCGAGACGTGGCTCTCTAGAGGTGTCTACGAACTCCATGGCTCTGGCAACACCGGGGTGGATCGCGGCGATGCGCTCGTGCATTGCCTGGGCGACTGCGCGGTAGGTGGGATGGCCCTCGCGGCCGGAGCGCAGCTCGATCAGGTGCATCGCCTCGCGCGCGTTTAGGTCGAGCGTGTAGCGGATCCGGTAGGCGAGGCTGAGCGCGTAGGGGGCCTGCCCGTGCAGGCCTGCCGCGCTGAGGCGCTCGTACTCGGTGCGCGAGGTCTCCAGGGCTCGCTCGAACTCCTCGCCGGCACCGGCTTCGCGCACCTCGTCGGGGATCCCGGCGCCGAGGTCGGGCCCGAGCCGCTGCCACTGGCAGGTCAGCATCCGGTGGCGCTGCAGGTCGCGGAAGGCGCCGTAGTCGGAGACGATCTCGAAGCGGTAGCGCAGCGCCTCGAAGCCGCGCCCGGGCCGGTGCCGGCGGTTGCGCCGCTCGCCGACCATCGCCGCCAGCAGCTCGGCACGCTCGTCGCGGTCGAGCACGTCAAGCCTGGCAAGGATCTCGGTCTCCGGCACGGACGCCCTCTCGAACAGGCAAGCGGCGAGCAGGTCATCTTCGCTGCCGTCGACGTGGATCAGCTCGACCGAGGGCGTGCCCTCGCCGGCATCGCGGCGGTCGAGCCCCAGGCGCGAGACCCACTGCTCGGTGTGCTCGCGGCGCTGCTCCAAATAGGAGATCCACTCGCCGCCGCGGTCGGGCCGCTCGACCCTGGAGACGAAGCTCGGCATCACCTGCTTCAGCTCAGCGAGGATCATGCCGCCGTACTCGCGCGCCTCAGGCAGCGGCGAGGCCATCAGCCGCAATAGCAGCTGCTCGTAGGCCTGGCCGGAGGCGTAGATGCCGACGTGGCTCAGGGTCGCCGCCGGCAGCAGGCCACGCAGCAGGTCGAGCGCCTTGGCGCGGATCGAGCGCTGCCAGGGGCCCTCGGGTTCGTCGGCCGCCCGCGGCCAGCGTTCGGCGGCCCACTCCTCCACCTGGCGCAACGAGCGCGAGTAGATCGCGAAGATCTCGTCCATCGCGGCGCTGAACTGGGGGCCGAGCTGCGCGTCGCTGTAGTAGCGGTAGCCGCCGCCGGCCTCCTCGGGCAGCGGCTTGTCGTAGGGGATATAGCGGGTCGACTGCTCGAGGTAGGCGGCGAGCCGGCCGCGTTGCAGCAGCTTGGTGAGGATGTTGGAGACCCACTCGCAGGCCACGTGGGCGCCGCCGACCTGAGCGATCGAGTCGTCGCCGTAGCCAACGAAGACCCGCTCGTAGAGCCCTGCCGCGCGCTCGCCCTCGGCGCCGTCGAACGGCCGAGTCCCGGCCGGGGCATCCTCGGCGAACTCCTCCAGGTAGAGCCGCCGCACCGTCCCGGAATAGCGCGAATAGCGGGCAAAAAGCGCCCCCTTGACGGTCTCCGGCAGGTTGACGAGGGCGAACACGGGCCGGTCGAGGTTGGTGAAATGGGGAGCAAGCAGAGCCTGCTCCTCCGGCGTGAAGCTCTCGACCGGGTAGCGCACGGGCGCATCGTAGCCGCGCTTGCGGCGGGCGCCGGTTGCTTGGTTGAAGCTTTTTGGGGGCTATGGCCCGGAAAATCCTTCAACGAACGGCTAGCTGCCCGGCGGCGCTGCCATCAGCTCGATCCGGTGGCCGCCGGGGGCGATCGCCGCGGCGCGGGGCACGCCCCAGTGTTCCCGTCGGAGCTCCACCTCGAAGCCGCGCTCGTGCAGCTCGGCGACGGCCGCGTCGAAGTCCGCCGCGACCACGGCGGTATGGCCGCGGGGTGGCACGGCCGGCTCGTCGGTGGGCATCAGGTGGATCTGAGTGCCGTTCCGTTCGAGCCAGACGAACTCGCTCAGGGTGGGCGGCGGCTCCACCCGGACGAACCCAAGCACCTGCCAGAGCTCGACCGAGCGCTCCAGGTCGCCGGGGGCCACCTCGATCCCGACGTGGTGCAGCATCAGGCGTCGCGCACCTGCGGCTCCAGCACGTCCGCGCGGCTGTAGTGACCGGCGGAGTCGAACCAGCGCTTGGCGTGCAGGCCGATCCGCAGGTCGCACTCGGCGACGACGATCCCCTCCTCGCCGTAGAGGGGCCCGGCGATCACCTTTCCGCCCAGCGGCTCGACGATTGCCGCGCCGCCCTCGCCGAAGACCTGCTTGCCCTCCGGCAGCGGCGCCGGGAAGTCGTCCGGGAAGGCCGCCGCCGGGATGTACTGCGGCGCCGAGACGACGAAGGCGCCGGACTCGATCGCGATGTGGCGCATGCTCGCCAGCCAACCCTCGCTGTCGTCGGCGGTGGGCGCGAGCCAGATTTGCGGGCCGCCGCGGTAGACGGCGTAGCGGGCGAGCGGCATGCGGTTCTCCCAGCAGATCAGGCCGCCGATCCGCCCGAGCGGGGTTTGCGCGACGCCGAGATCGTCGCCGGCGCCTACCCCGTGGAAGAGACGCTCGTGATGGGTCGGCATCAGCTTGCGGTGCTTCCAGGCGACGCCTTCGGGACCGATCAGCACGACCGTGTTGTAGAGGGACCCGGGACGCTGCAGCTCACGCTCGTTGACGCCGATCGCGCAGTGCATGTCTCTCGCAGCGCACACCGACGCCAGACGCTCGACGAGCGGGCCGGGGATCTCGACCGAGTTCGCCCAGAGCCGCTCCCAGAACTCGTCCCAGCCGGCGAACGAGGCCGCCTCCTTCGCCCAGGCGCCCGACGGGTAAAGGGGCACGAAGGCCTCGGGAAAGACCGCCAGCTGGACACCTTCCGCGGCTGCCTGCTCCAGCAGGCCGACCGCCTTCTCGAGGGTCGCCTCGGCGTCGAGGATCGCCGGAGTCGCCTGGATCGCGCCAACCCGCACGGTGGGAAACTCCGTCATGGCCTCAGGATAGGCGGAACCGTCGTGCTGACTTCGTGCTTCGTCGCCATATCGGCGAGTAAACCCGAAGTCAGCGTATGCATGCTGCGCTTAGAGCAGCAACGAGACCAGGGCGGCGCCGACGACGATTGCGGTCGACCAGGTGACGGCCTCGGCGGTGATCTCCATGTCGAGTCCGTAGGCGTGGGCGATGACCAGCGAGTTGAGGCCGGAGGGCATCGCCGAGAGCAGGCGGTAGGCGGCGGGCAGGTCGATCGACGGCGCCGCGAGCAGCATCAGCAGGGCGGGCACGACGGCGAGCCGGGTCCCGATCGCCAGCGCGACTGGGCGGGTGAGCGGCGGCGGTATCGGCAGCTCGCCGTGCTCGGCGTTCTCAGTCAGGGTGGCGCCGACCGCGAAGAAGCCGATCGGCAGGATGGCGACGAGCAGCGCCTGGGAGACGTCGACGAGGAGGTCGGGGGCCAGCGTCTCGGGCGCGAGCAGGCCGGCGATCGCCGCGTATAGAGGCGGGTTGCGAGTGAAGAAGGCGCCGACTCGCTGGCGCGGGGTTTCCCCGGCCTTGGTGCCGAAGGCAGCCCCCACGGCGAAGGCACCGAGCAGCAGACAGGGCCCGGTGACGAGCACGTCGTAGAGCACCGCGGTGGAAAGCTCCCCGCGGCCGAGCAAAGCCACGGTCAGCGGGTAGCCGAGGTAGCCGGTGTTGACGCTGAGCACGCAGCAGACCACAGCGCCGACCTGGAAGCGCTCGAGCCTCAGCACGCGGCTCGCCACCCACCAGGCGAGCAGGGCGCCGAGCGAGGAGGCGACGATGCCGAGCACCAGGCCGACGCCGTGGCTGGTATCGATCGAGCTGGCGGCGAGGTTGAAGAAGACCACCGGCGGCAGCAGCACGTAGAGCAGCAGGCTCAGCGAGCGCCGCGCCGCATTGGCCGCGCCGGCCGGCCAGCGCCGCTCGGCAGCGACGCCCACCGCAACGGCAGCGACGATCGCGGCGGTTGTCAGCAGAACCCCGATCGCGGCACCCTTTCAGTTACCCAATGCCCTCGACCCGGGTCCTGTCGCCCCGTGCCACAAAAGCTTCAGGCGCGGCGGGTCCTGCGCAGCGCAAGCAGGCCCGCACCCGATGACAGGACCCGCGGTCGAGCGGTCTGTTCCTCGTCAGAAGAGCGAGGCGCCGGCGTGCTGCGCGAGCTCCACCAGCGGCTGGGGGATGACGCCGAAGAAAACCGTCGCGGCTGCGGCCAGGAGAGCTGGGATCACGAGGTAGAAGCGGCCGCCGGCTTCGGGGTCGATCGGGTCGGCTTCGGGGGAGGCGCCGGCGATCGCGGGCGTGGCGGCTTCGGCGCCGGGACGCATCCACATCGCCGCGACGACGCGCAGGTAGTAGGCCAGCGAGATCATCGTGCCGACGGCGATGAAGACGGCGAGCCAGGTGTAGTCGCCCTCGACCAGGGCCTCGATCAGATAGAGCTTGCCGATGAAGCCGACCGTCGCCGGCAGGCCGGCCAGGCCGAGCATCGAGATCGTCAACGGCCAGGCGAGCAGCGGGCGCTCGGTACCGAGCCCGCGGACGGCTGCGATGCCGTCGCCGTACGGCGTCTCGCGCTCGCGGGCGACGACGACCGCGAAGGCGGCGAGGTTCATGGCGGCGTAGCCGGCCAGGTAGAAGACCAGGGCCTCGACGCCCGCCTCGCTGGCGACGACGAGGCCGCCGAGGATGTAGCCAGCCTGGGCGACCCCGGAGTAGCCGAGCAGGCGCTTGAGCGAATCCTGGCCGAGGGCGCCGACGTTGCCGACGGCGATCGAGATCGCGGCGAGCACCGCCAGCGCCGGTTGCCACTCGTCCGCCTGCGCGATCAGGGCGACGTCGAAGAAGCGCACGAAGACGGCGAAGGCCGCCGCCTTGGTCGCCACCGCCATGAAGCCGGTGATCGGCGTCGGCGCGCCCTCGTACACGTCGGGCGTCCACTGGTGGAAGGGGGCGATCGAGGTCTTGAAGGCAAGGCCGACCGCGCAGAGCGCGATGCCGATCAGGACCAGCGGGTCGTCGACGAGGCCTTTCTGGGAGATCCCCGCGGCGATCCCCTCGAAGCCGGTCGAGCCCGAGCCCCCGTAGAGGAAAGCCATGCCGTAGAGCAGCGTGGCCGAGCCGAGCGAGCCGACGATCAGGTACTTGAGCCCGGACTCGAGCGAGCGCTCGCGGCGCAGGTTGGCGGCGCAGAGGATGTAGAGCGGGATCGAGAGCGTCTCTATCGCGACGAAGAAGGTGACCAGGTTCTGCGCCTGGGCGAGCAGCACCATGCCGAGCACCGAGCCGAGCAGCAGCGCGTGGTACTCCCCCGAGCCCACCTGCTCGGCAGCCGGCTCGCGAACTGAGAAGAGCACGGCGAAGCCGGCGGTGAGGATCGCGATCAGGGAGATCGAGATCGCCAGGTCGTCGAGCCGCAGGGCGCCGGAGATCAGCTCCGTCGGGTCGTTCCACTGCCACGCCAAGAGCCCGGCTGTCGTCGCGAGCGTCAGCAACGTCAGCGCGGGGGCGGTGCGGCGCACCGCTCTGAAGACCGCGGTGAGCAGGACGACGCAGAGGCCGACGGTCAGGGCGAGGACCGGCGAGAGCGCGGCGTAGTCGATGTGGGGTGCGTTGAAGGTCATCGCTTCCCTTCGCGGTACTCCTGGAAGGTGAACACGTCGGGAACCTTCACCGCGAGTTCCCCTTCCGGCGCTCTGCCGTTGGTCACCCGCGCGACCGTGTTGGTGACGGTCGGGCCAGTGCGATGGAGGACCAACTGCGGGTAAAGCGCCAACCCGAGGATGCAGAGCACGAGCGGCGCCAGCACGACCCCGTCGCGCCAGCCGATCTCCCGCGCTTCGATGCCCTCGGGCCGGCGGTTGTGCATCGTGCGCTGGTAGAGGCGCAGCGCGTAGTAGGCGCTCATGGCCACGCCGGAGATGGCGACGCAGGCGAAGACGATCTTCGAGTCGAAGAGGCCGTTGAGGATGTAGAACTCGCCGACGAAGTTGGCCGAGCCGGGCATCGCCAGCGTCGCCAAAGTGACGATCAGGAAGAGCGCCGCCAGCACCGGGGCGCGCATCGCCATGCCGCCCATCTCGCGCAGGTCCTCGCTGCCGCTGCGCTCGGCGAGGATCGCGACGATGACGAAGAGCGGCGCGACGACGAGGCCGTGGTTGACCATCTGCAGCATGGCGCCGTCGGCCCCATCGGCGCTGAGCGCGAAGATCCCCGCCGTGATGAAGCCGAGCTGGGCCACCGAGGAGTAGCCGGCCACCAAGCGCACGTTGGTCTGCGTGAAGGCCATCGCCGAGCCGTAGAGGATCGAGGCCAAGGCGATGATCAGCACGGCCTCCTGGAATTCCACGCTGGCGTCGGGGAAGATCGGCAGGACGACGCGCAGGAAGCCGTAGGCGCCGACCTTGGCCAGCACCCCGGAGAAGACCGCCAGCACCGGCAGCGGCGCCGCCCGGTATGCGTCGGGCATCCAGCCGTGCAGGAGGAAGGCCGGCATCTTGACCAGGAAGGCGGCGGCGAAGAACCAGAAGATCCAGCGCTGGCTGCCCTCGCCGAGCGGCTGCTGCGCCAGCTCGGCGATCGAGAAGCTGATCTGCCCGCCGTCGGCCGCGATGATCCCCGTGGCGATCGCCCCGACCAGCATCAAGAGCGAGCCGATCAGCGTGTAGACGATCATCTTCAGCGTCGCCGCAGCTGCGCTCGGCCCGTCCTCGCGGTCGCTGCCCCAGGCGCCGAAGAGGAAGTAGAACGGCACCAGCATCAGGTCGAAGAAGAGGACGAAGAGCAGCAGGTCCTGGGCGAGGAAGGCCCCTAGGGTGGCGGTCTCGCCGAGCAGCATCATCAGGAAGAAGAGGTGGGGGCGCTCCTGCTCGCGGAAGGCGGCGAAGGCGGTGCCCGCCGTCCAGAGCACCGCGGTCAGCAGGATCAAAAAGACGTTGAGGCCGTCGATGCCGAGGCTGTAGTCGACGCCGAGGCCGGGGATCCACTCGACGTCGACCGTGTTCTGCAGGCCCGGGGCGCCGGAGTCGAAGCCGACGAGCAGGGCGATCGCCAGGCCCAGCGTCACCGCGGTGCCCAGCGTCGCCCACCAGCCGGCGAGGCGACGCGGCACGACGAGGCCGAGGAAGCCGAAGACGAGCGGTGTCCAGAGCAGCGAGTTGCTCATGACGAGGCGATGAGGAAGTAGAGGGCGAGCCCGGCGAAGCCGAGGACCAGCAGCAGGGCGTAGCTGCGCACGAAGCCGCTCTGCACGAGGCGCACGATGCGGCCGCCGGTGCCGACCACGTCCTCGGTGCCGCTGACGAGGCCGTCGACGACGAGGCGCTCGAAGGTGCGGTTGGCGAAGCGGCCGATCGCCAGCGCCGGGCGCACGACGAGGAAGTCGATCGCCTCGTCGAAGTACCACTTGTTGGCGGCGAGCAGGTAGACAGGCCGCAAGCGCTGACGGAAGAGCCCCGGCAGCTCGGGTCGCCGTACCCAGAGCAGATAGGCCGTGGCGATACCGAGCAGCGAGATGATTCCGCCGATCCCCAGGCCGCGCCACTCGGCGCCGACGCTGGCGTGGATGTGGCTCAGCTCAGAGTCGGCAAAGACCGGCTCGAGCCAGGCGAAGAGCACGTCGTCGACACCGGGGACCTGGATCAAGCCGGCGAAGAGGGCGCCGAAGCCGAGCACGCCCATCGCCACCGCCATCGGCCAGGACTGCTCGGCGATGTGGTGCTCAGGGCCGGGGAAGCCGACGTCGGCGTCCTCCAGCTCACCGTTGGCCGGGTTGATCGGCTCGCCGTGGTGCAGGTGGCCGGTGTCGATCAGCTCCTGCGCCTCGGGGCAGGGCACCCCGGGCAGCACGCGGAAGATCAGGCGGAAGGTGTAGACGGCGGTGAGGAAGGCGCCGACGTAGCCGCCGATCGCCATCCACTCGTACATGCCGCCGCGCGCCGTGGCGTAGTCGAGGATCGAGTCCTTGGAGAAGAAGCCCGAGGTGAAGGGGAAGGCGGCCAGCGCAAGGCCGCCGATAAGGAGCATCAGCGAGGTGAAGCGCATTGCCTTCCAGAAGCCGCTCATCCGGTCGATGTCCTGGCGGTTGGCCATCGCCGCGATGATCGAGCCGGCCGCCATGAAGAGCAGCGCCTTGAAGAAGGCGTGGGTCATCAGGTGGAAGAGGCCGGCCGAGAAGGCGCCGATCGAGACGCCCATGATCATGTAGCCGATCTGGCTCATCGTCGAGTAGGCGATCGCCCGCTTCAGGTCGGTCATCGCGATCGCGATCGTGCCGGCGACGAGCAGCGTCGCCAGGCCGGTGAAGGCGGCGACGTCGGCAGCGGTCGGGGCGAGGTCGAAGAGCACGTGCGTGCGGGCGATCAGGTAGACGCCGGCGGTAACCATGGTCGCGGCGTGGATCAGCGAGGAGACCGGCGTCGGACCCTCCATCGCGTCGGGCAGCCAGGTGTGGAGAGGCAGCTGCGCCGACTTGGCGAAGGCGCCAACCAGGAGCAGCAGGCAGATCGCGACGATCGTCCACTCGTTGGTGCTGAAGACCTCGGGGGCTTTTGCGAAGACCGCCTCGTAGTCGAACGTCCCCAATTCGCGGAAGATGAGGAAGGCGGCGAGCACCAGGCCGATGTCGCCGACGACGTTGATCACGAAGGCCTTCATCCCCGCTGCGGTCGCCGTCGAGCGCCGATACCAGAAGCTGATCAGCGCGTAGGAAGCGAAGCCGACGAAGGCCCAGCCGACGATCAGCAGGAAGAAGTTGCCGGCGAGGACCAGCAGGAGCATCGAGAAGACGAAGAAGTTGAGGTAGCTGAAGAAGCGGCGATAGCCCTCGTCGGACTGCATGTAGCCGAACGAGTAGAGGTGGATCAGGGCCGAGACGCCGGTGACGACAAGGACCATGAAGGCAGAGAGCGGGTCGAGGTAGATGCCGAGCTTGATGTCGAGGCCGGCGACGCTGGCGTAGTCCCAGAGGGAGGAGGCGTGGTGGCGCGCCTCGGGCTCGTCGCCGAGCAGGCTGACGAGCGCTGCGACACCGCAGACGAAGGCGAGCCCGATCGAGGCGGTGCCGATTACCCCGGCGACCTTCGCCGGCAGCAGGCGGAAGCCGAGCCCGATGACGATCGCGCCGAGCAGCGGCAGGAGCAGGACCAGCCAGGCCCAGGCGGTGGCGCTCAACCTCTCAGCTCCCTCAGCTGATCGACGTCAAGTGGCAGCTTCCGCCTAAAGATCGCCACGATCAGCCCCAGGCCGATGACGACCTCGCAGGCGGCGACGACCATCACGACGATCGCGAAGACCTGCCCCTCCTGGTTGCCGACCATGCGGCTGAAGGCGACCAGGGCCAGGTTGCCGGCGTTCAACATCAGCTCCAAACAGAGCAAGATGATTACTGGGCTACGCCGGATCAGGATTCCCATCGCGCCTGTTGCAAACAGCAGGCTGGAAAGGACGATGTACCACTCGATGTTCATCGGGCGGCTCCCTGAGGCGCGCCGGTGCCGGGTCCGGCGGGCCGGCTTTCGCCGGGAGTTCCCGCCGAACCCGGCACCGGCGCGTCATCAACGCGCTCCCTCCTCCCTGCGAGGACCACAGCGCCTACAGCAGCAAGCAGCAGCAGGATCGAAGAGGCCTCGAAGGGCAGCAGGAAGTCTTCGAGGAGGAGCTTGCCGATTGCCGCGGGGTCGCCGAAGCCGGGGGCGACGTCGGGACCCTCGGTGCCGAGGGCGAGCAGCGAGGAGCCGAGCACGGCCACCGAGAGCTCGATGAAGAGGGCGGCGCCGATCAGCGGGGCGAGGAAGCGCTGGCCGGGGATCGGCTCCCAGGCCGACTCGGTGTCGCCGCCGACGTAGGCGACGACGAAGACGTAGAGGACCATCACCGCGCCGGCGTAGACGACGACCTGGGCGGCGGCGACGAAGGCCGCGCTGAGCAGGAGGAAGAGCACGGCGAGCGAGAAGAGGTGGACGATCAGGGCCAGCACCCCATAGAAGGGGTTGCGCATCGCGACCACCCCGACCGCGCCGCCGAGGGCGCCGAGCGCCGCCAAGAAGAACATCACCTCTTCCACGACCGGTCCCCCTCTCGCTCGTTGACGCCTTCCTGGTCGAGTGGTTGTATGGCTTGGCACCCAAAAGGCCAGGGAGAAACGGAGACGTCATGGATACCTACGTGATTCTGCGCCGGAGCGGTTGGAAGTCCGGCGGCGACCTCGAAGAAGCCGCCGAGCGGTCCCGACAGGTCGGAGACGAGGAGATGTCCGATGACATCCGCTGGATCCGCAGCTACGTCCTCGAGGAGGGCGGTGGCTCGGTGGGGACGGTCTGCATCTATCAGGCGACCAGCCCCGAGGCGATTCGCGAACACGCCGACCGCGCCGATCTGCCGGTCGACGAGATCATCCCCGTGGCCGACACGGTGCTGGTCCGGCCAGACCCGGAGTAGCGGCGCGTTCACTCGTCCTCCGCTCGCAACGGCGTGCGCTCGATCGGCTCGGCGAGCAGCATCTCCTTGGTGAAGATCAGGTCGT
>DATNHC010000183.1:0-4327 GCA_035605155.1 Solirubrobacterales bacterium | reverse complement strand
TAGGAGCCGTCGGAGGAGATCGCGGTCGGGTCGCCGCCCGACTCGCAGGCGGCAATCGCCTCGAGCGTCGCCATCGAGACGCCGCCCGGGAGGCTCGCATAGAGCTCGCGCCGTTCGCGGCGCAGCCTGGCGCGGCGGGCGGCTTCGATGCGTGCGACGGTTATCCGAATCGTCTTGTGAAAGCGCCTCACCGACCGGTGCAGGACGGCGATCTTGGCCGCTTTAGCCTCAGCCACACCGATCCGCGCTGCGGAGGAGTCGCCACTGGCCGCTAGAGCGGCTGCGGGAAAAGCGACGCAGGCGATCAGGACAGGAATCAAGTATGTGCGTTTTGTGAGCAAGCGGGGGACCGTGCCCGTACTTGCCACCGAGCGACGTGATCGCGCGCACATTCCTCACGAACAAGCAACGTCTGCCACTTACTCAGGCGTGCCGGTGCCCCCACGGAAAGCGCCCGTTCGTCCCTTGCAAGCCGGACTGCATCAAATTCACGTCCTGCTGGATCGAGAATTTGATGCAGTTCGCCTACCGTCGCTGGGAAACGCGATGATTCTCGGATCGCCGAGGTGCCGACAACGCGGCTGCTGCTCGCCTGTCCCGACCGGCCGGGATTGATCGCCGCGGTCAGCGGCTTCCTCGCCGACGCCGGGCTCAACATCGTCGACGCCGACCAGCACTCCAGCGACGAGGGTCGCTTCTTCATGCGGATGGTCTTCGATGCCGTGCCCGAGACCAAGCGGGGAGAGATCCACCGACGCTTCCAGCAGGAGATCGCGGCGCGCTTCGAGATGGAGCACCGCTTTGCCGAGTCGAGCGAGCGCAAGCGCATTGCGATCATGGTCTCGCGGGAAGACCACTGCCTCTCCGACCTGCTCTGGCGCTGGCGCAGCGGAGAGCTCGACGCCGAGATCGTCGCGGTCGTCTCGAACCACGCCGACCACCGCGATCAGGTTGTTTCGCTCGGCCTCCCCTTTCACCACGTCCCGGTCGAGCCGCAGTCCCGCGACGAAGCGGAGACGCGAGCGCTGCAGCTGATCGGCGAGGTCGAGCTGCTCGTCCTCGCCCGCTACATGCAGATCCTCTCCGCAGAGTTCCTGCGCCGGCTCGACGCCCCGGCGATCAACATCCACCACAGCTTCCTGCCCGCCTTCGTCGGCGCCGACCCCTACCGGCGCGCACACGAGCGCGGCGTCAAGCTGATCGGCGCCACCGCCCACTACGTCACCGAGGAGCTCGACGCCGGCCCGATCATCGACCAGGACGTGACCCGGGTCAGCCACCGCGACGAGGTCGAAGACCTGAAACGGATCGGCCGCGACATCGAGCGCCTCGTGCTCGCCCGTGCGGTGCAGGCCCACTTGGACGACCGGGTGCTGCTCGACGGAGTGCGCACCATCGTCTTCTGAGTGGCGATCCTCGAGAAACCTCGATGTGTAAGATCGGAAGCTCGCATGGAGGGCGGGGTCATCTCGGAGGTTCCAGTGCCGAAGCGGTCCCCCCTGCCCCCAGGCCCCGGTGGCCCAGCCATGGTCCAGGGACTGCGGATGTACCGCAATCCGCTTTCCTTTGCTCCCGAGCTCCAGCGTCGCTACGGCCATGTCTTCACGGTGCCGCTGCCGGTTCTCGGCAAGTCCGTCTTCGTCGCCAGCCCCGAGCTGGTGAAAGCCGTCTTCACGACCCCGCCCACGAACCTCAACGCGGGCGAGTTGCTCGAGTCGATGGCCGGCGAGGTGCTGGGCTCACATGCCGTGCTCACCCTCGATGGCCCCCCTCACCTGCGTCAACGCAAGCTGCTGCTGCCGCCTTTTCACGGCGAGCGGATTCGTCGCTATGGCGAGCTGATCCGAGAGTTCACCCTCGAGCAGATGAAGAGCTGGCCGGTGGGCACGCCCTTCCCGCTGCTGGGCCACTTTCAGCGAATCACCATGGCGGCGATCCTCAAATCGATCCTCGGCGTTCACGATCCCGAGCGGCTCCTGCATGCCGACCGACTTTGGCTTCGGCTCCAGAAGGCATCCAGCAGCTTCCTCATGATCGCCCCCAAGCCGCTGCAGCGAGACCTCGGACCGCTCAGCCCGGGGGGCAGGTTCAGCCGCGCGCGCCGGGCCGTCGACGATTTCATCTACGAGCTGATCGACTCGCGCCGCGCGGACGAGCGGCTCGAGGAGCGGGAGGACGTGCTTTCGCTGCTGATGATGGCCCGCCACGACGACGGCACGCCGATGAGCAACGAGGAACTGCGTGACGAGCTGGTCGCCCTGATCGTCGCCGGCTACGAGACGAGCGCCTTCGCGCTCTCCTGGACGATTGAGCGCCTGTTGCGGACGCCACCAGCGCATGCCCGGTTCAAAGAGGCGGTCGCAGGCGGCGACAGCGAGTACGTCGACGCCACGATCAAGGAGAGCTTGCGCACGCGGCCTGTGCTCGTCAGCGTGATGCGCAAGCTGACAGCGCCGATGGCGCTCGGCGGCTTCGAGATCGACGCGGGCACGTGCGTCCTGCCCGCCATCACCGCGATGCACTACCGCGAGGACCTCTTTCCCCAGGCGCAAGAGTTCCGCCCCGATCGCTTCCTCGAAGGCGACGCATACAAGTACGCCTGGATCCCCTTCGGCGGCGGCACCCGCCGCTGCGTCGGCTCGGCCTTTGCCGAATACGAGATGAGGGTCGTGCTGGAAACGGTCTTCGAGCACGCCGACCTCACCGCCGCCGAGCAAGCGCCCGAGCGCGGCAAGCTCGAGGGCATGCTGCTGGCTCCCGCCAAGGGCGCCGAAGTGGTGCTCGACGGCCCGCTGCGCTGAGGGCCGGCAAGGCTGGATTGGACACGCAAGGTGCACTGGCCGGCTGGCCAGTCGGTGCCGTAAGGTGGAGCAATGGAGCAGGCGACGATTCCGCGCGCGCAGCCAAGCGCACACCCCAGCGGCCGGCAGCCGCCCGGGTCCCAGATGCCGGCGCTGCTGCAGGGGATGCGCTATGTGCGCGACCCCCTTGGCTTCCTGATCCGTCTCCAGCGTCGCTACGGAGACGTTTTCACCCTCTCCTTTCCGTATTTCGGGCGACTGGTCTACGTGGCCCACCCCACGCTGGTCAAACAGCTCTTCACCGGCTCGGCGGAGCACTTCCACGCTGGCGAGGCGAACGCGACCGTGCTCGAGCCGGCGCTAGGGCCGAACTCGGTCATCACGCTCGACGAGGGAGCGCACATGCGCCAGCGCAAGCTCCTGCTGCCGCCGTTCCACGGCGAGCGCATCCGCGGCTACGGCGAGCTGATCCGCGATGTCACCCGGGCGGAGATGGAGCGCTGGGCGGTCGGCGAGCCGTTTCCCCTCCGCCCCCACACTCAGCGGATCACCTTGGCCGTGATCATGCGCGCCGTCTTCGGCGTCCATGACGAGGCGCGGCTGATCCGCTTCGAGGGGCTGATCGAGACCTTCAGCGAGCGGGTCAACGCCGTGCTTGCCTTCCCGATGCTGCGCCGCGACCTCGGTCGCTGGAGCCCTTGGTCGCGCTTCCTGCGAGCGCGTGCTGCGTTGGACGAGTTCATCTACGAGGAGATCGCCCTGCGTCGGGCAGAGGTCGAAGCCGGTGAGGAGGACCGCGACGACGTCCTCTCGCTGCTGCTGGCGGCCAAACACGACGACGGCAGCCCGATGAGCGACGAAGAGCTGCGCGACGAGCTGGTCACTGTCCTCGGCGCTGGCCACGAGACGACCGCGACCGGCCTCGCCTGGGCGATGGAGCGCCTGCTGCGCACACCGCGCGTCCTCGCCAAGCTGCGCGACTCGCTTGCCGCCGGCGAGGACGGGTATCTCGAGGCGACGGTGAAGGAGACGCTGCGGGCGCGGCCGGTGATCGTCGACGTCGCTCGCAAGCTGACCGCGCCGGTGGAGATCGGCGGCTACCAGCTGCAGCCCGGCACCTTCGTCATGGCGGCGATCGCGCCGCTGCACTACCGCGACGACCTCTTCCCGCAGCCGGAGGAGTTCCGCCCCGAGCGCTTCCTCGAGGAAAAGGCCGACAACTACGCCTGGATCCCCTTCGGCGGCGGAGTGCGGCGCTGCATCGGCGCCGCCTTCGCCGAATACGAGATGCGCATCGTCCTGCGCGAGTTCGTCGAACGCGCGGAGCTCAGCGCTCCGGACCCGAAGCCGGAGCGGGTCAAGGTCCGCAACATCACCCTCGCTCCGGGCAAGGGTGCCCGCGTCAGGTTGGATCGCCCGCTGCGCTGACTGCAGCCTCGGCTTCCTCCCAGCGTTCGTACAGATCGGCGAGCTTGCGCTTCGCCAGCTCGTGACGCTCGCTGGCTCTCTCTGCCTTCTCAGGGGTC
>DATNHC010000182.1:0-5540 GCA_035605155.1 Solirubrobacterales bacterium | reverse complement strand
GGCAACGCCGGCCTGGCGCCGCACGAGGTCGATGTGGTCGAGGCCCACGGCACCGGCACCACCCTGGGCGACCCGATCGAGGCCGGCGCCTTGCTCGCCACCTACGGCCAAGACAGGGAGAGCCCGCTGAGGCTCGGCTCGATCAAGTCCAACATCGGCCACGCCCAGGCTGCCGCCGGGGTGGCCGGGGTGATCAAGATGGTGATGGCCCTGCGCGAAGGGGTGCTGCCCAAGACCCTGCACGTCGACCGGCCCTCCTCCAAGGTCGATTGGGATGCGGGCCAGATCGAACTGCTCACCGAGGCCGCCGAGTGGAAGCCAAACGGGCGCCCACGGCGCGCCGGGGTCTCCTCCTTTGGCATCTCGGGCACCAACGCCCACCTGATCTTGGAGGAGGCGCCTGCGCCCGAGATGGGGGAGGGCCCCGCGGGAGGCCCTGGGCCAAGCGCCTCCTCTGAGCAAGCCCAGGCGCCCCTCCCGGGGCCGCTGCCGCTCGTGCTCTCGGCCAAATCAGAGCCCGCCCTGCGCGACTCGGCCGCCCGCCTCGCCACCCATATGGGCGAGCACCCCGAGCTCAGCCCCACAGACATCGCCTACTCGCTCACCACCACCCGCTCTGCCTTTGAGCAGCGCGGCGCGGTGATCGGCGAGAGCCGCGAGCAGTTGCTTGCCGGGCTCGGGGCGCTGGCCCAGGGGGGGGTGGGAGAGACCGTCTTCCAGGGGACGGTGAGCAGCGCCCGCAAGGTGGCGTTCCTCTTTCCCGGACATGGCTCGCAGTGGCAGGGCATGGGGTTGGAGCTGGCGGAGCGCTCGCCGGTCTTCGCCCGGCGGCTGCGCGAATGCGAAAAGGCTCTTGCACCGCACCTCGACTTCAGCCTGATCGAGGTGCTGGAGGAAGCCAAGGGCGCCCCCTCGATCGAGCGAATCGAGGTGGTACAGCCGACGATCTTCGCGATGATGGTCTCGCTCGCCGCGCTCTGGCGAGCATGCGGGGTCCGCCCTGCGGCGGTCGCCGGGCACTCCCAGGGCGAGATCGCAGCCGCCTGCGTCGCCGGCGGCCTCTCGCTCGAGGACGGTGCGATGATCGCCGCCCTGCGCAGCCAGATGATCGCGACCCTCACCGGGCAGGGGCGCATGGTCTCGGTAGCCCTTCCCGCCGCAGAGCTCGCTGATCGCCTCGAGCGCTGGGAGGGCAGGATCGAGCTGGCGGCGATCAACGGCCCCGCGACGACGATCCTCTCCGGAGACAGCGCGGCGATCGAGGAGCTCCTCGCCCAGTGCGCCGAGGACGGCGTCTGGGCGCGCGGCATCCTCGGCGCCTCGGCGGCGTCCCACTCGGCTCAGGTCGAGGTCCTGCGCGAGGAGCTGCTGGAGCGAATCGCCTCGATCTCGCCGCGCGCGAGCGAGATCCCCTTCTACTCGACCGTGACCGGGGAGCGGCTCGACACTCGCGAGCTCGGGCCCGAGTACTGGTATCGCAACATGCGCGAGCCTGTCCGCTTCCAGCAGGCAAGCCGGGCACTGCTGGATAGCGGCCACCGCGTGCTGGTCGAGGTCAGCTCGCATCCGGTCCTTGCGATGTCCCTGCGGGAGACGGCCGAGCTCGCACTGGAGGGATCTGGCGATGCCGCGGTGATCGGGACCCTGCGCCGCGACGAAGGTGGGCGCGAGCGCTTCGCGGCCGCTCTGATGGAGGCCCATACCGCCGGGGCTGAGATCGCCTGGCAGGAGCTCTTCGCGGGCAGCGGCGCGCGGCTGGTCCGTTTGCCCACATACGCCTTCCAGCGTCGGC
The DNA here is from genome assembly GCA_035605155.1 of Solirubrobacterales bacterium. Lineage (GTDB taxonomy): Bacteria > Actinomycetota > Thermoleophilia > Solirubrobacterales > 70-9 > VRUE01. The sequence continues at coordinate 3,748 of DATNHC010000182.1, read as the reverse complement.
GCTACTGGCACGACCTTGAGTCCAGCGGCGCGCAGAATCTGGCCGCGGCAGGACAGGCGCCATCTGGGCATCCGCTGCTCGGGGCCACGGTCTGCCTCGCGGGCAAAGAGGAGCTGCTTCTCACGGGACGCATCTCACTCGAGACCCACCCCTGGCTGGCAGACCACGCACTGGCTGGCACGGTTTTGCTCCCGGGTACGGCTTTCCTCGAGCTCGCCGCCCGGGCCGGCGACGAGGTGGCATGCGAGGTGATCGAGGAGCTGACGGCCCAGGCGCCGCTGACTTTGAGCGAGCAGAGCGCTGTCCAGATCCAGGTTGCCGTCGACGCCCCGGACGAGGAGGGGCGGCGAGCGCTCACCATCCACTCGCGCCCGGAGCCGGGGGCTGGTGAAGAGGCAGGGGAATGGGTTTGCCATGCAGCCGGGGTCCTATCCCCGCAGAGTCCCGCGCCCAGCGAGCAGCTCGGCGCCTGGCCCCCACCGGGAGCGGAGGCGCTCGAGACGGAGTTCCTCTACGACCGGCTCACTGAGGCGGGCTTCGATTACGGGCCGGCCTTCCAAGCTGTCGTCGCCGCCTGGCGTCGGCCTGGCGAGTTGTTCGTCGAGCTCTCGCTGCCCGAGGAGCAGGCACAGGAGGCGCATGGCTTTGCCATCCACCCGGCTCTGCTCGACGCCGTCGCCCACCCTCGCGTGGACGTTGCGCTCTCCTCGTCTGGAGACGAGCGGGAGCTCAGCGGGCCGGTGCTGCCGTTCGCTTGGCGGGGAGTGCGCGTCGCCGAGCGCGGGCGCTCCTCCCTGCGCGTTCGACTGGATCCGGCCAGCGGCAGGTTCGCCGCCTTTGGCGAGGCGGGAGAGGAGATCGTCGCGGTCGACTCCGTGGCCGTACGGCCGGTAGATCCCAGCCAGCTACAGGCGGCCGCCGGCCAGCGCTCGCTCTACCGCCTGGTATGGCAGGAGATCGAGTCTGCCGCAGAGGGCGGCGAGCTTCCCGCTCCGCAGATCCTCGACCTCGCGGAGGGAGCAGGCGAGGACGCTGAGGCTGCGGGGCAACTCGCCACACAGGTGTTGGAGGCGCTCCAGTCGTGGCTCGTATCCGAGCAGGAGCCGGAGGCGCGTCTCGCGATCCTCACCCGGAACGGCGTCGCCGTGGACTCCGAGGAGGAGCCCAGCTTGGCGATGGCAGCGGTCTGGGGACTGGTTCGCTCGGCCCAGTCAGAGCACCCCGGCCGGTTCGTGCTCGTCGACGGCGACGGTTCGAGTGCGTCCGAGCAGGCGCTGGACGCTGTCCTCGGCTGCGAGGACAAGCCGCAGCTGGCCTTGCGGGAGGGAAGAGCCCTCGCTCCGCGCCTCGCCGCGGTCGGTGCCCAGGAGACGACATCTCCGCACCGGCTACTCGATCCGCAGGCCACCGTCTTGATCACGGGTGGTACGAGCGGTCTCGGCGCGCTCTTCGCACGACACCTGGCAGCCGAGCATGGCGCCCGTCAGCTGCTGCTGGTCAGCCGCAGCGGGTTGGACGCGGCGGGCTCCTCCGAGCTCGCGGTCGAGCTCGAAGGAATGGGCGCCGAGGTGACCATCGCCTCCTGCGACGTGTCGGATCGTGTGCAGCTCGAGAAGCTTCTCGCCTCGATCCCAGCAGAGCACCCGCTCGGCGCCGTGATCCACTCGGCCGCCGTGCTCGACGACGGCGTGCTGGAGTCGCTCGACGGTGAGCGCCTCGAGCGGGCCTTCGCGCCCAAGGCCGAGGCCGCCTGGCACCTGCACGAGCTGACGAAGGCGCTCGACCTCTCGCACTTCGTGCTCTTCTCCTCGATTGGCGGCCTGCTCGGCTCCCCCGGCCAGGCAAACTACGCCGCGGCCAACACGTTCCTCGACGCGCTCGCCGCCCATCGCCGCGCCCGCGGCCTGGCCGCCAGCTCGCTCGCCTGGGGCGGCTGGGCGGGGGGCAGCCTGGCCATCGCCGAGCTCAACGATGCCGACCGCCGCAGGCTTGGCCGCCTCGGCTTCGTGCCGATGTCCTCGGAGCAGGTGCTCGATCTCTTCGACGCGGCCGGCAGCCTGCCCGACCCGCTGCTGGCGCCGGTCGAGTTCGACGCCACCGCGCTGCGCGGCCAGGCCCAGGACGGCACGCTGCCGGTGATGCTGCGCGGCGTCGTCCGCGTTCCGGTGCGCCGCGGCAGGGGGTCCTTGGCACGGCGCGTCGCCTCTCTGCCCGAGGAGGAGCGCTATGGCCACGTGCTCGAGCTGGTCCGCACGCACGCCGCGGACGTACTCGGCCATCCCTCCTCGCAGGACGTGGAGCCCGAGAGGGCTTTCCAGGAGCTCGGCTTCGACTCGCTCGGCGCGGTCGAGCTGCGCAACCGGCTGGGAGCTGCGACGGGTTTGCGACTCTCGCCCACCCTCGTCTTCGACTACCCGACGGCGGCCAAGTTGGCGCGATTCCTCCTAGCCGAGGCGGGCGAGGTGGAGCAAGGCAGACCGGCGATCTCGGCCAGGCCGGCCCTCGCCAGCGACGAGCCGATCGCGGTCGTCGGCATGAGCTGCCGCTATCCCGGCTCGGTCGCTTCGCCTGAAGGTCTCTGGAAGATGCTCGTAGCCGATCGCGATGCGATCGGCGGCTTCCCCGAGGACCGAGGCTGGGAGCTCGAGCGCCTGTATCACCCGGATCCTGACAACCCCGGCACCAGCTACGCGCGCACCGGGGGCTTCCTCGACGACGTCGCCGGCTTCGACGCCGAGTTCTTCAGGATCAGCCCACGCGAGGCGAGGGTGGCCGACCCGCAGCAGCGCATCCTCCTCGAGGCCTGCTGGGAGGCGCTGGAAAGCGCCAGGATCGAGTGCGGTGGTCTGCGCGGGACCGACACCGGCGTCTTCGCCGGGGTGATGTACCAGGACTATGGGGAGGCCGGTCTCGGCGCCGGCCCGGGGATGACCTCGAGCATCGTCTCCGGCCGCGTCGCCTATGCCCTGGGTCTCGAGGGGCCGACGATGACGGTCGACACCGCCTGCTCCTCCTCGCTGGTGGCGATGCACCTGGCCTCGCAATCGCTGCGCAACGGCGAGTGCTCGCTGGCGCTGGCTGGCGGGGTGACGGTGCTCTCGACACCGGGAATGTTCACCTTCTTCAGCCGCCAGCGGGGGCTCGCGGCGGACGGCCGCTGCAAGGCGTTCGCCGAGGGGGCCGACGGAACCAGCCTCGCCGAGGGGACCGGCCTGCTCCTGCTAGAGCCGCTCTCGCGGGCGGAAGCCAACGGCCACCCGGTCCTCGCCATCATCCGCGGCTCCGCCGTCAACCAGGACGGCGCCTCCAACGGGCTCACCGCCCCCAACGGGCCCGCGCAGGAGCGGGTCATCCGCCAGGCGCTGGAGAACGCCCGGTTGAGCGCCGCCGACGTCGACGCGGTCGAGGCCCACGGCACCGGCACCGCGCTCGGCGACCCGATCGAGGCCGGCGCCCTGCTCGCCACCTACGGCCAGCAGCGCGAGCGGCCGCTGCTGCTGGGCTCGGTCAAGTCCAACATCGGCCACCCCCAGGCGGCGGCGGGCGTGGCCGGGGTGATCAAGATGGTGCTGGCGATGCGGGCGGGGGAGCTGCCGAAGACCCTGCACGTCGACCGGCCGACCTCCAAGGTCGAATGGGAGGCCGGCGCGGTCGAGCTGCTGAGCGAGTCGCGGGCCTGGCAGAAGGACGGATCGCCGCGCCGCGCCGCCGTCTCCTCCTTCGGCGCCAGCGGCACCAACGCCCACCT
>DATNHC010000181.1:0-13833 GCA_035605155.1 Solirubrobacterales bacterium | reverse complement strand
CGGCATGCGGACCACGCTTCCCCTTGCCCGTGACGGTAGGGAGTCCTCGGCCGCCGCGGTGATCAGCGCTTGGCCGTCGGCTCCGAGCCGCTCGACGAGACGATCGCGGCGGCCAGGATCGAGCTCGCTCATCACGTCGTCGAGGAGCAGCAAAGGGGCCACCCGCCGGGCCTCGAGCAGAGCGTCGCGCTCGGCGAAGAGCAGCGCCAGGAGTGCGGTTCGCTGCTGGCCCTGAGAGCCGTAACGCCGCAGGGAGCGCCCACCGGTGGCGATTCTCAGCTCATCCAGGTGCGGGCCCCACGAGCTCCTGCCGAGGCGCAGGTCCGCCTCCCGCCGCTCGGCCAGCCCGCGGCGGATCTCTTCCGCGTCGCCCGTGGCCCGCGGCGCATACTCGAGCGTGGTGCTCGCTTCGAAGCCGAGCTCGATTGCGGCAGTCGAGAACGGACCGGCGAGCTCCGCCACGGCATCGGCGCGGGCGGCACCGAGGTCGGCGGCGGTCTCGGCGAAGGTCGCGTCCCAGACGTCGAGCCGGTCGGCGGCGACCTGGCCGCTCGCCACGCGAGCAACCAGCGCGTTGCGCTGCGCCAGCGCCTGGCCAAAGCGCCTGCGCAACTCGCTGCGACTCGGCCAGCGAGCTGCGACGAAGCGGTCGAGATGGGCGCGACGCTCCGCCGGCGGCCCCTTGACCAGCGCCAGGCGGTCCGGCGCGAAAACCGCGACCGGCGGACGGTGGCGGGCTGCGGTTGTGGCGTCGACAGGATTGCCGTCGAGCAGATGGCGGCGGCCCTCCGCCCGGCTCACTGAGGCGAGCAGGTGGCTCTCGACTCCGTTCTCGTCGCGCAGGGTGACTTCGGCGCGGGCGAAGGATCCGCCGAAGGGAATCAAGTCGCGGCGATCGGCGGTGCGGAAGGAGCGGCCGGTGAGGGCGAAATAGAGTGCCTCGAGCAGGTTCGTCTTGCCGATCCCGTTGGGCCCGACCAGGCTGACAATTCCCGGTCTCAGCTCGACCCGCGCCTGGCTCAGGCTGCGTAGTGGGCTTGCTTCTACGGCGGTGACGAGCACCGGCATGGCCTCATACGTTGAGGCGGATCGGCATCACCAGGTAGCGAAAGTCTTCGTTGCCGACGGGCTGCAGCAAGCCCGGGCGCAGCGGTGAGATCAGGCGCAGCATCACCTCGTCGCCCTCGACGCTTTCGATTCCCTCGCGCAGGAAGTCGGGGTTGAAGCCGATCTCCAAGGGCTCGCCCTCGAAGGCGGCCGGCATCGTCTCTTCGGCATCGCCGACGTCCGGGGTCGAGGCGGCCACGGTCAGCTCGCCCGGAGAAAAGGAGAGGCGCAGAGGCGCGTTGCGTTGCGCGAGCTGGCTGACGCGTCGCGTGACGTCGAGCAGCTCGGGACGCGGCATGCGCACGTCGTGGTCGTAGGACTCCGGCAGAAGTTGTCGAAAGTTGGGGAACTGGCCCTCGATCAGCCTCGTGTTGAGGACGATCTCCCCTGCCCTGAATACAGCCTGGTTGCGGAGCAGCGAGACAGAGACCTGCTCGATGCCCTCGGCCGCGACGATGCGGCCCAGCTCCCGCAACGCCTTGGCCGGGATATTCGCCTCCAGCTCGCCGCCGATCGGGCTCTCCAGCTCGGTGCGCTTCACCGCCAGCCTGTAGGAGTCGGTGGCGACCATCGTCATCTCCGAGCCACTGGCACTGACCAGGACGCCGGTCAGAACCGGCCGCATGTCGTCACGCGAGGCGGCGCGGGCGACCAGCTCGATCGTCGCGGCCAGGGCGGCGGCGGGGATCGTCAGCGGCTCCCCCTCCTCATCGGGAAACGCTGGGAAATCCTCGCTTTGCAGGATCCGAAGGTGAAAGCTCGAGCCGCCGCTGCGAATCTCGACGTCGTGCTCGCTCTCACGCAGCTCGATCTCAACCGTGGGGTCGCCGAGCGAGCGGGCGAGCTCGGCGAGCAGGCGGCCGGGAAGCAGGATGGTCCCCGTCCCATCGGCATCGGCGGCGAGGCTGGTCTTCAACCCCATCTCGAGATCTGTCGCGCAGAGGGTGACGCCGTTTTCGTCGGCGGTGAGCAGGATGCCGGAAAGGGACTGGGTTGCGGCGCGGGTCGATACCGCCCGCGAGACGATCGAGAGCTTTGAGACCAGCTCGTCGCGTTTGGTTGTCAGCTTCAAATGACGGTTGCCTTCTTAAGTTGAGTTAGAGCTTGTGGAAAAGCATGGCTTGGCGACGCATTCCGCATCGCGAAGCGCCTGGCGTGCTGTGGAGCGTGCTGTGGAAAGGCATGATTCTTACAGTGGCGTCGGCCGTTCAGCCTGCGCTTGTGGATCGCTTGTGGATCGATGCCCGCAGCTTCTCGACGCGAGCGGCGAGATCGCCGTCCTCACCGCAGCGCGCTTCCACGCGTTTGATCGAGTTGATCACGGTCGAGTGATCGCGGCCGCCGTAGAGGCGACCGATCTGGGGCAGCGAGAGATCGGTGAGCTCGCGCGTGAGATAGATCGCGACCTGGCGCGCTCGAACCGGCGTCGCCGCCCGGGTCGAGCCGACGAGCTCGGCACGCGAGATGCCGAAGGTCGTGGAGACGCGCTCCTGAATCTCCTCGACCGGGGTCGATCGCGAGGCACGGGATGCTCGCGGGATGACGCTGTCGACCAGCTCGGTGCTGAGTGGCTTTGCAGTCAGCGAGGCGTGTGCGAGGACACGTGTCAGGGCGCCGTGCAGCTGGCGCACGTTGGCGTCGATGCGCCGCGCCAGCTCAGTCAGCACGTCCCCCTCGGTGTCAATCCCCGCCTCCCGGACCAGCCGCCGCAGGACGATCAGTCGTGTCGCCAGGTTGGGCGGCTCGACGGCCACCGTCAGACCCCACTCGAAGCGATCTCGCAACCGCGACTCGAGGCTCGAGAGCTCGCTGGGAATGCGGTCGGCCGAGAGGACCAGTTGGCTGCCGCTTTCGTAGAGCGCATTGAAGGTGTGGAAGAACTCATCCTCCGTGGCCCGCTTGCCCTCGAGGAACTGAACGTCGTCGACGAGCAGCACGTCGAGGTCTCGGTAGCGCCGCTTGAACTCCTCCGCCCCCTGGATGCGCAGCGCCGCGACGAACTCATTGGTGAAGCGCTCGGCGGTCGTGTAGCGGACACCGAGGCTGGGAGCCGAGCCGGCCAGATAGTTGGCGATTGCGACAAGGAGGTGGGTCTTGCCAAGGCCCGGCGGCCCATGCAGGAAGAGCGGGTTATATGCCTCTGAAGGTGCCTCGGCCACAGCGAGCGCCGCTGCGTGAGCGGCCCGATTGCCCTCGCCGATCACGAACCGATCGAAGCTGTAGTTGACGTTGAGGTCGAGGCCCTGGTCTATTTGAGGCAGGGGCTCCCCCCCAGGCTCCACGAAGACGACGCCGGTCAGGTCGGACACCGCCCCCAGCGCCTCGCGGAGCAGGCCTGAGTAGCGTCGCTCGCTCCAGGCGCGGATGCCCTCGGGCGCCGAGAGATGAAGCATCCCGCCGTGTACGCCGATTGGCTGCAGAGGCTCCAACCAGAGGTGGAATGTCGACGCAGGAACCGATCTGCGGAGACGCTGCTGAACGGCGGGCCAGAGCTTGTCGAGGTCGGGTGTCGCAGCGGCGTCGGGCACCAAGTGAGCGACCATAGCGACGGTCCGCTCCGGCGAATCGACCCCACCCGCAAATCCCGCAAGAAAGATTCGTGCCACCTTTGACCGCCCTCATAGGCGCGTCCGTATACTGCGACGGCCGATGAAGAGGACCTATCAGCCGAAGAAGCGGAAGCGGGCCAAGACGCACGGATTCCGGGCACGGATGAGCACGCGCGGCGGCCGGGCGATCCTCAAGCGCCGCCGACGCAAAGGCCGGAAGCGCCTCACTCCGTAGATGCCGGCTAAGCGACGCCGTCTCTCTCGCAGCGGCGAGTTCGACCGCGTCTACCGCGATGGCTCTTCGCATGCGACCCGCTACCTGGTGCTCTACAGCTTCCCTCGGAAGCAAGAAGAAGAGGATGAGGACGTGAGGCTGGGCGTTTCAGTGAGTCGCAAGATCGGTGGCGCGGTCGATCGCAACAAGGTCAAGCGAATCCTGCGCGAGACTTTTTGGGACTTCTCCGACCGGCTGCCCGCCGCTCATGATTTCGTCCTCGTCGCCCGTCCTGAAATCGCCGGTTTGATCGAGCGCGAGGGCAGCGCCGGCGTCAGCAGCAGCCTCGAAGAGGCCTTTGCCGCAACGAATAGCGAGAAGCGTTCCACGTGAAACGGCTTTTCTTGGCTTTGATCTCGGGCTACCAGCGCCGAATCTCTCCGGCGCTGCCGCGCCGCTGCCGCTACGAGCCGACCTGCTCGGCGTATACCGCAGAGGCAGTGCAGCGGTTTGGGGTTTTGCGAGGTCTGGCGCTCGGCATCTGGCGCTTGCTGCGCTGCAATCCCTTTAGTCACGGCGGCTTCGATCCGGTGCCGAACCGCTTTACCCTGCGCGTCGGCCCGGTGGATCCGGCCGCTCATCGCCGCGAGGTGCGCCCGTGATCCCGGCCAACATCCTCCAGCCCCTGATCGATATTGCCAACGAAGTCCTCAAGTTCTTCCACGACCAAGTGGGATTGAGCTGGGGCGGCGCGATCATCGCCCTGACGATCGTCACCCGGACGCTGCTCATCCCGCTCACCTACAAACAGCTGAAGGGGATGCGGGCCCTGCAGGCACTGCAGCCGCAGATCAAGGAGATCCAGGCGAAATACAAAAACGATCGCCAGCGCATGCAGCAGGAGATGATGCGCTTCTACCAGGAGAACAAAGTCAACCCCTTGGCCTCCTGCTTCCCCCTGCTTGCGCAGCTCCCCGTCTTCATCACCCTCTTCTACCTGCTGCGCAACGAGCTTCCCGCCGACATTGGCTGCAAAGCCGGGGAATGCGGCGCCGAAGCGTCTTTCCTTTTCATCAACGACCTAACCGCAAAGGCGGTTGGTGGCGAACTCGTTGCCCTGCTGGTGCTATACGTGGGCACCCAGATGATCTCAGGCCTGGTCATGTCGGTGACGGCTGACAAAAACCAGCGGATGATCATGTTCGTCCTGCCCTTCATCTTCGTCCCCTTCATCATCAACTTTCCAGCGGGCCTCGTTCTCTACTGGATCACGACCAACATCTGGACGATCGGCCAGCAGTACGTGATTCAGAGGGTGATCCCGGCGCCGGCAGTGCCTACACCGGCGGAGGTTCAGGCAGCGAAGCCACCGCCTCCTTCGCCTAGGAAAAAGAAGAAGCGGCGGTAGTCGGTGGGGACGACGGGCATCCCCCGTCGTCCCTTGCCAACGTGCCTCGTGGGAGCAGCTCCAAGTCCGTGACCGGGACAGCTGCCGCATACGGCGTTTGAGCCTGCGGGAATAGACTGCCGCGCGATGGGTGAGATTGCTGATTGGCCGGCTGAGCCGGCGAAGCGCGTGAGGGAGCTCGTCGAAGGAGTGCTCGATGAGCTGGATCTGGATGGGGATGTGGAGATCCTCGAGGAGGACGATCGGATCACTGCTTCGGTCGAAGGGGACGACGATTACGGGCTGTTGATCGGCAAGCGGGGGCAGACGATCGATGCGCTGCAGTTGTTGGCCTATCAGGCGGCTTTCCGCGGCATGCGGGACCGCAAGCGGGTGGTGGTCGATGCAGCCGGGTACCGGGAGCGGCGTAGGGAGACGCTGACTGCCCGGGCGGATCGGGCCGCCGAGCAGGCCCTCAGCGGCAACCACAGCGTCGAGATGGATCCGATGAGCGCTCAGGAGCGGCGTGTGGTGCACGAGCATCTCAAGGAGCGCGCCGGTGTCGAGACCTTCAGCGAAGGCGATGAGCCGCACCGCTGCGTTGTCGTCGCACCGCTCGTCTCGGAGTGAGCGCCGACCCGACGGCTTCGCTCGATCCGGCCGCGCGGCGGGCGCTGGAGAAGGTGCTCGAGCTGCTTGCGGTCGAGCGGAGCTCGGTCAGCTCGGTAACCGATCCCGGCGGGGCCTGGCGGGTGCACGTCGCCGACAGCCTCACCGGCCTCGAGTTCGCTGCTCTGGGTGAGGCCTCGCGAATAGCCGATATTGGCTCTGGGGCTGGGTTTCCTGGCCTGGCGCTCGCAGCCGCCCTGCCCGATGCCCGCGTCGATTTGATCGAGTCGGTGGGCCGCAAGTGCGAGTTCATGCGCCGTGCGGCCGAGGCCGCCGGAATTGCCAACGCCCGCGTGATCAACGCCCGCTCCGAGGAGCTGGCCGGGGGCGAGGGACGCGAGGCTTACGAAGCCGCCACCGCACGGGCAGTGGGGCGGCTTTCCACGTTGGCCGAGCTCGCCTCGCCCTTGCTGGCGGATGGCGGCGTCCTGGTCGCCTGGAAGGGCAAGCGCAACGCGGAGGAGGAGCGCCAGCTCGCCAACGCGGCCGACGAGCTGGCGATGAGAGCGGAGGAGATCCGCCACGTCGGCCCCTTTGCCGGTAGCGAGCATCGTCACCTGCACCTCGTGCGCAAGAGGGGTCCCACCCCGGAAGATCTTCCGCGCCGACCGGGAATGGCCAAGAAGCGACCGCGCGGGTAGCACTAGTCTCCGACCGCATGGGCGTCGTCTACGCGATCGCGAACCAGAAGGGCGGCGTCGGCAAGACGACGACCGCCGTCAACGTCGCCGCTTGCGTGGCCTCGACCGGCGCCCAGACGTTGCTTGTCGACCTGGATCCGCAATGCAACGCGACGGTCGCCCTCGGCGGCGAGCGTGAGATGCACCCCTCCTCCTACGACTGCCTCACCGGCGAGGTCTCGGTTGCCGAGGCGGCCCGCCCAGCGGGTCCGGACAACCTCTGGCTGGTCCCGGCCAACCGCGATCTCGCCGGAGCTGCGGTCGAGCTGCCGCGTATGGACGGCTCCGAGACGCGCCTGCGCGAGCGCCTCGGCCCGGTACGCGAGCGCTTCGCCTACACGCTGCTTGACTGCCCGCCTTCGCTGGGCCCGGTCAGCGTCAACGCGCTGACCGCCGCCGATCGCGTGATCGTGCCGGTTCAGGCGGAGTACCTGGCGTTGGAGGGCCTGGTTCAGTTCCTCGACACGCTGGCGATGATCCGCCGCGAGCTCAACCCGGCGCTGGAAGTGTCGGGCCTGCTGGTCACCATGCACGACGAGCGCACTCGCTTGGCGCAGGACGTCGAGCGGGAACTGCGCCAACACTTTCCAGAGATGGTCTTCGAGACGGTCATCCCACGCAGCGTCCGGGTCGCCGAGGCGCCGAGCTATGGTCTGCCGGTGACCGAGCACTCGCCCGCCTCCCGTGGCTCGGCCGCCTACCAGGCGCTCGCCAAGGAGCTGGTCTCCCGTGGCTAAGACCGCCCGCCGCGGCCTTGGCAGCGGGCTCGCCGCGATCCTGCCGGAGGCGACAGTCGAGGACGCCGGCGAGCTGCGTGAGCTGCCGGTCGAGCTGATCAAGCCCAACCCGAACCAGCCACGTACCAGAATCGATCCCGACTCGCTGGCGGGCCTGGCCTCCTCGATCGACGCCAACGGCGTCGTTCAGCCGCTGCTTGTCCGTCCTCTACCCGACGGCAGCTACGAGCTGATCGCCGGCGAGCGGCGCTGGCGGGCAGCGCAGCAGGCGGGCCTGGCAAAGGTGCCCGCCGTCGTCCGCGATCAGGAGCGGGCCGAGCGACTGCAGATCGCGCTGATCGAGAACATGGTCCGCGAGGACCTCAACCCGATCGACGAGGCGCGAGCCTGCGCAGCGCTCGTCGACGATCTCGGCCTCTCCAAGGAGGAGCTGGCACGTCGCCTCGGTCGCAGCCGCCCCGCCGTCTCCAACCTGATCCGCCTGCTCGATCTGCCCGACGAGGTGATCGAGCTGCTCGAGTCCGGTCAGCTCAGCGAGGGCCACGGCAGGGCGCTGCTCGCCGCCGAGGGCAACGACGTGCGCCGCCGCCTCGCCCGCGACGCGGTTGAGAGCGCGTGGTCGGTGCGCGAGACCGAGCACCGGGTTAAGCTGGCCAGCCAGCCAAGCCAACGACCCAGCCCGCGGCCGAGGGTTGCGCCGGAGGAAGCCGAGGCGATCCGCGCCGTGGCCGATCGGCTCGAGTCCGCTCTCGGCCACGAGGTCCGGCTCCGCCAAAGGGGGGAGGAGGTCTCTGTCGAGATCCGCCTCGCCGACCTCGATGAGGCGAATGCCCTCGCTCGGAGCCTCAGCCGCAAGCCTCGTTGAAGCGGCTCGCGGGCGACGATCCCCCCGCTATCCTTCGCTTGCTCCGGGCGATTAGCTCAGTTGGTTAGAGCGCGTCTCTGATAAGGACGAGGTCCCTGGTTCGAATCCAGGATCGCCCATTCGTGCAACAGATGCAGATCTATGGCGTCAGCTTCGACATGGTCGGCAAGCAGCCGATCGTCTTGCTGAAGACTGTCGACAGCAACAAGTTCCTGCCGATCTGGATCGGGCACCCCGAGGCGGCGGCGATCCTGATGAAGCTGCAGGGCGCCTCGACCCCGCGGCCGATGACTCACGACCTGCTCTCCGACCTGCTCGAGCAGCTCGACGCGAAATGCGAGCGCGTCTCGGTGACCGAGCTGCGCGACAACACCTTTTACGCCTCGATCACGGTCTCGATCAACGGCACCGAGATGGAGATCGACTCGCGCCCCTCCGATGCCCTGGCTCTTGCCGTGCGCGTCTCGGCGCCGATCTTCGCCGACGAGGACGTGATCGAGGAGTCGGCGATCGAGTTCGAGCACGACGTCGAGGACACCGAGGAGGTCGTCGACAAGTTCAAGGAGTTCCTCGACGAGGTCACGCCCGACGACTTCGCCAAGGGCGAGGACGGCTAAGCGCGCGCTGGCGCTCCGGCGAGCTCCAGGATTCTTCCCACCAGATCCTCGAACGAGATGCCCGCGGCCTCGGCGGCCTGGGGGAGGAGGCTGGTGTCGGTGAGGCCGGGGATCGCGTTGACCTCGAGGACCTGTGGCCCGTCTGCGGCGAGGATCAGGTCGACGCGTGAGAAACCCGAACAGCCGAGCGCCCTGTAGGCGGCCAACGCCGCCTCGATCACCGCGGCGCTCTCGGTCTCGCTCAGCTGAGCAGGGCAGATAAAGGAGGTACGGCCGATCTCGTAGCGAGCTTCGAAGTCGTAGCTGTCGCCCTCGCGCGGGATCGCCTCGACGACCGGCAGCGCCTCGCCGCCGAGCACGCTGACCGCCAGCTCGCGCCCCTCGACGAATCGCTCGAGCAGCACCCGATCGTCGTAGCTGAAAGCCGAGACGAGCGCCTCGGGCACGTCAAACCAGCTCTCGGCGAACTTGACGCCGAGCGCCGAGCCGCCACGGCTCGGCTTGACGACGAGGGGGAAGCCGAGCCGCTCCTCGAGACCGCCAAGCGCGTCCGCGGCCCCGAGCTCGCGGAAGGCGGTCTCGTTGAAGGCGAACCAGTCCGGGGTCGGGACACCGGCGCCGCGCAGCTCGTGCTTGGCCAGGACCTTGTCGATGCAACGCGCGCAGGCGGCGACTCCAGGGCCGGTGAAGGGGATGCCAAGGATTTCGAGCAGCTCCTGCGTGGTGCCGTCCTCACCGCCACGGCCGTGCATCGCGACGAAGGCGACGTCGGGACGCTCGTCGAGGAGCCGCTTGACCAGCTCGCCATCGGCCTCCAGCGGCAGCACCTCGTGCCCGAGCCGCTCGAGTGCGTCTTCGACCCTGGCGCCGGAGCGCAGTGAGACGCCTCGCTCGAGCGAGCGACCGCCTTTGAGCACCGCGACCTTCACGCGCCCTCCGCCTTGCGGAAGGGGATAACCGTCGAATCCGCCTCCGAGGAATCGGATATGGACGGAGACGGATTCGACGGCGAATCGATTCCGCCCATGTCCTCGGCTTCGCCTGCGGGCATATGCGGATCGGTCCCGTCTCGGGTCAGCGCCCCGTAGAGCTCCACTTGCTCGGCGACAACCTTGCCGATGCGACGAATGCCCTCGCGGATCTCATCCTCCTTGCCGGCCGAGAAGTTGAGCCGCATCGAGTTGCGCCCGCGCCCGTCGACGTAGGCGGCCTGACCGGGGACGAAAGCGACGTCGTCGCGCAGCGCCTTGGCCAGCAGGTCGCTGGTGTCGATGTAGGGCGGCAGGGTCGCCCAGACGAAGAGGCCGCCCTCCGGCTCGGTCCAGCTGGCTTGCGGCGGGAAGTAGCGCCGCAGCGCGCCGAGCATCGCATCGCGTCGCCCGCGGTAGATCTCGGCCAGGCTCTCGACGTAGCCCTGCCAGATCCCGCCGGCGAAGTACTCGCGGACGAAGTACTGGGTGAGGGTCGAGGTGCAGAGGTCCGCAGCCTGCTTGCCGAGCACCACCTTCTCCATCACAGGCGGCGGCGCCACCGCCCAGCCCAGGCGGATGCCCGGCGAGAGGATCTTCGAGAAGGTGCCGATGTAGATGACGAAGTCGCCGCCGTCGAGCTGGTAGAGCGGCGGCAGCGGCTCGCCGCTGAAGCGCAGCAGTCCGTAGGGGTTGTCCTCGACGACGAGCAGCTCGCGCGAGCGAGCCAGCTCAACCAGCCGCCGCCGACGTTCGAGCGACATCGTCACACCGGCCGGGTTCTGGAAGGTCGGCACCGAGTAGATCAGCTTCGGTCGCCTGCCTTCGGTGTCGAGCCGCTCCAGGGTCGCCTCGAGCTCGTCGATGCGCATGCCCTCGCTGTCGCACTCGATCTGGATCGTGTCGGCCTGGTAGCTGCAGAAGACCGGGATTGCGCCCGGATAGGTGGGCGCCTCGCAGATCACCGCGTCGCCGGGATCGACCAGCGTCTTGCAGATCAGGTCGATCGCCTGCTGGCCGCCGGTGGTGACGATCACGTCGTCGGGGTCGGGCAGCATGCCCTCGGCGCCCATCACCTCGAGAATGCAATCGACGGTCTCACGGAAACCCTCTGTCGGCCCGTACTGAAGCGCCTCGGCAGCCGACTCCTGGGCGATCCTCGTCATTTGGGCGGCGAAGGTCTGGGGCGGGAAGGTCGAGGTGTCGGGCAGGCCCCCGGCAAGCGAGATCACGTCAGGCCGCGCAGTCACCGCCATCAGGTCGCGCATCGCAGAGGAGCGCATCACCCGGGTCCGCTCGGCGAAGAGGCCCGCGTAGCGCTCCAGGTCGCTGCTGCGGGCGTGAGCGCGGCGCCGGTGGGGGGGCTCGGACATGGAAGTAGTGTGGCGGATCGGCACCGAGCCGCTGCGGCAGTTAGGTTTTCCGCGTGGGATCTTTCTCAGGCATCTGCCTCGAGCTCGGCCTCGGAGTCGCGATCGGCATGCTCGCTGGCACGACTGGCACGCACGGCTCCGCCCGCGGGCGGATGACGATCCTCGCCGGCGTGATCGGCCTCGTGGTCGGCGCCCTGCTTGCCGACAGCGCCGACGTCAGCAGGCTCGCCGGCGCTCTCTTCGCCCTGCTCGGCGCCGTCTTCGCCTGCATCGTGGTCAGCGACGTGGTCAGTGGCGCAGGGCGGCGAGAGGGAAGCGGCTCGGGCGCCCTCGCCTTCCTCGTCTCACTTGCCGCGCTCCTCGTGCTCGCGGTCGCGATCCTGATCTCACCGGCGACCCTGCTCGTGATCGTTGCACTTGCCTGGCTTGGCGTATCGCGCCGCCGCCGGGCTCAGCGCAAGCACGCCGGCCTGCGCGTCCTGCGTTAGCAGCACCGGCGAGCTTCGCGGTTGAGGATCATTGGCGGCGATGGCAGCAAAGAAGCTCGTGCTCACCTACGTCGACTCGCTGCGCACGGACATGCTCGAAAAAGCGATCGACGAGGGCCGTGCGCCCACCTTCGGGGCGCTGCTCGAGCGCGGCACGCTGGTTCCCGACTGCGTTTCCAGCTTCCCCTCCGTGACCCCGGTAGCCAGCGCCGAGATGGTCACCGGGGTCGGCGCAGACGCACACTGGATCAGCGGCATGAACTGGTACCACCGGCTCGAGCGGCGCTACGTCGAGTACGGCTCCTCGCTGGAGGCGACCCGCGCCTTCGGCATCTTCCGGGCGCTCTACGACCTCGTCTACAACATGAACCTGGCGCACCTCAACCCCGGGGTCGAAACGCTCTTCGAGCAGCTCGACGACGCTGGCCTGCGCACCGCCTGCACGCCCTTCCTCGTCTACCGCGGCAGGCACCGCCACCAGGTCTCGCTCGAGGGGCTGCTGCGCCGCGCCGTCGATGCGACCCGGCTCAAGTTCCGCCACCATACCTGGGGGCCGGCCGAGCTCTTCTACGGCGACCTCTACGCCAGCAGCGAGGTGCCCTGTCGGCCGAGCTCGATCCCCGGCAGCCGCGACGGCTACTCCGCCTGCTGCGCGGCTGAGATGGCAACCAAGGACAGCTTCGACTTCCTGCTCTTCTCGCTGCCCGACAACGACAACTACTCGCACCGCCACGGTCCCGAGGCGAGCGTCGAGTCGATCGCCAAGGCCGACCACTGCTTCGCCAAACTGGTCGAGGCGGCTGGGGGGCTCGAGGTTTTCCTCGCCGATCACGCGCTGATCCTGCTCGCCGACCACGCCCAGACGCCCGTGCACCGCGGCCTGCCTCTGGCCGAGCTCCTGGCCCGCGAATGGACGGTCTTGCGGCCCTCGGAGTCAGAGCCGGAGCTGGCCCAGATCGCCGTCAGCCCGACCGGTCGGGCGGCGCACGTGTACCTGCTGCCGGGGCAGGGAGAACGAGCCGACCCCGCGGCGGTGCGGCGCGCGCTGGGGGGCGTCGAAGGCGTCGACCTGGTTTGCCGGCTGGAGACGTCGGCGGGGGAGCTGTTACTGCGCGCCGAGCCCACGCCGCCCGAGGACGGGACCATGGCAGTGGTCGAACGGGCCGGCGCTGCGCTGCGCTTCTGCCCCGGCGACTCGGTTGCCGATCTGCGCGGCCGGCGCTGGCGGATCGACGGCGACCTGGCCGTGCTGGAGGCGAGGGTCGAGGGTGGGCGCCTGTGCAGCGAGACCTATCCCGATCCGCTGGGCCGGATCTGGTCGGCGCTCAACTGCCCCCACGCCGGCGATTTCGTGCTCTCGCTGGCGCCCGGCTACGAGGCGGTCGACTGGGGTGGGGTAAGCCACGTGGGCGGCGGCAGCCACGGCTCGCTGCACGCCGGCGACTCGCTCGGCCCGCTGCTCTTCGTCGGCTGTGGACCGGCGCTGGGCGAAAGCCGCCGCGAGCAGTGGGCGCTGCGCGACGTGCCGGGGGTCGTGCGTGAGCATTTCGGGTTGAGATGAGGGTGTGCGGCGGGGTTGGCCGGCGGGTCCTGTCATATGGCAGGGGGGCCTGCGGGCGAGGTGTACGTCCTCGACCCCCCTGCCATATGCCACCCGCCGGAGGAACGGTGCTCTGCCTCGTCTTCTTCGTGGCGCTGTTGCTGCCGGCCACGGCGGGCGCAGAGGTGGGGGCTTTTGAGGCCGCTCGGGCCGCGGGGCGGGATGCGAAGGTGGTTGAGCTGCGGCACGAGAGCGGTGGGCTGACCCACAGCGCGACCAGGGTCGATGGCAGCTGGGAGGTCGCCTACTTCGCCGACGACGAGCAGGTTGCCTTGGTCGTGGTCGACCCGTTGACGGGCATGGTGCGCGAGTCGTGGACCGGCTACCAGACGACCTGGAAGATGGCCCGCGGCTACTCGGGCGCCTTCGGCCACAAGCTCAACGCTCCCTACGTCTTCCTGCCGCTTTGCGCGATCTTCCTGCTCGGACTGCTCGACTGGAGGCGCCTCGGCCGGCTCGCCAACCTGGACCTGCTGGTGCTGCTCGGCTTCGCCGCCTCGCACTTCTTCTTCAACAGGGCCGAGATCGGCGTCTCGGTGCCGCTTCAGTATCTGCCGCTGACCTACCTCTTCGGCCGGG
>DATNHC010000180.1:0-9687 GCA_035605155.1 Solirubrobacterales bacterium | reverse complement strand
ATTCTTGGAGCGGCAGCCTTCTACAGAGAAGGGATAGGTGTGATCAAGGTCACTGACTGCCGTGGCCGCCGCCTCCGGGCGTTTCTATACGGATCCGGTCGCCGCTCCAGAGTTGGCCCTCGGTCTTGCCCGGCAGGACCTCGTCGTTGACCAGATTGCGGCCTGGCGCACCGTCTTCGCCGCCATTGCGACCGCGGGGAGGGTGGCGCCGTCGCTCCGTGATCAACGAGTAACGCATCGGCTCCAGAACCTCGATCTCGCGCACGATCCCATCGCCACCCCGATACCTCCCTGCGCCGCCACTGCCGCGGCGCAGAGAAAGCTCGCGCACGCGTAGGGGGAACTCGCTCTCCAGCGCCTCGACCGGCGTGTTCAGCGTGTTCGACATCGCCACGTGGATCGCGCTGGGGCCGTCGGCGTCGGGGCAAGCGCCCTGGCCGCCGCCGAGCGTCTCGTAGTAAGTGAAGCTCTCGCCTGAGAGCGTCAAGTTGTTCATCGTCCCCTGGCCCTGGGCCGGGATTGGGCGGGCCCCGCCGAGCGCCGCGATGACGAGGTCGGCGATGCGGCTCGAGGCCTCGACGTTTCCCGCGGCGACTGCGGCCGGTGGGCGGGCGTTGAGCAGGCAGTCGTCGGAGGCGATCACCTCGATTGGCCGGTGGGCGCCAGCGCAGGGCGGTGCGTCAGGATCGGTGAGTACGCGCACGGCGAAGAAAGCGGCGGATTTGGTGACCGAGAGCGGGCAGTTGAGGTTGCCCGCAACCTGCGGATTGGTGCCGGAGAAGTCGAGCTTGAGCCGATCGCCGGCGATCGTCGCCTCGACCCGCAGGACGACATCGCGCTGGGTGCCGTCGGCGTCGTCGTCGAGCACGTCGACGGCGTCGTAGGAGCCGTCGGGAAGGTCGGCGAGCGCAGCGCGGGTGCGGCGCTCGGCATAGGCGAGGATCTCGTCCATGCCGGCGCGCAGCCGGTCGGGGCCGTGGTGTTCCGCCAGCTCGCTGAGGCGCAGCGAGCCGACCCGGTTGGCGGCTGCCTGGGCGCGGAGGTCCGCGAGGCGCTGGGCTGGGAAGCGCATCTGCCCGGCAAGCTCGGCGAGCGTCTCCGGGCTGGCCGGAGTCGGCGGGATCACCACCCCCTCCTGAGCGAGCCGAGTTGAGCTTGCGGGCATGCTGCCGGGCGTCTCGCCGCCGACGTCGGCATGGTGGGCACGGCAGGCGGCGAAGCCGAGCAGCTCGCCGGCTACGAAGACCGGCGAGATCAGGGTGATGTCGGGCAGGTGAGTGCCACCGCGGTAGGGGTCGTTGAGGATCCAGGAGGCACCGGGGTGCTGCTCGAGGTCGAGCACGGCGGCAACGGCGTCGGGCATCGACCCCAGGTGGACCGGGATGTGCTCTGCCTGCATCACCAGCTCGCCGCGAGCGTCGAAGAGCGCCGTCGAGCAGTCGTGGCGCTCCTTGATGTTGGCCGAGTAGGCGGAGCGGATCAGCGCCGCTCCCATCTCGTCGCAGGCGGCGCGCAGGCCGCCGATCAGGACCTGGAGAGTGACCGGGTCTAGCGCCATCGCTCCGCTCCGTTGGCGCCTTGGCAGGACATATTGCGACTAGGCCGCCAGTTCATCGTTTCGCCCGGATCGTGCCGGCGTCGTCGACCTCGGCATGCCAGGCTGGCGACAGGACGAAGGTCGCCTCCGGCAGCTCGAAGATGGCTGGTCCCTCGACCGTGTAGCCGGCATGTGGCTCCCCGCGCAGGATCGGAGTCTTGATCCATTCGCCCGCGAAGCGCACGTCGCGGGCGCCTTCCTCGAGCTTCCCCCGGGCCGCGGCACTCGGCGCTGGCCGGGCGCCGGCGACGACCAGCGCCAGGCGGATGTGGACAAGCACGACCTCGCCCCCGGGATCGCGGTGGCCATAGCGCTCTTGATGTGCAGCGGCGAAGCGCTCGGCCAGATCGGCCGGATCCGCCTGGGGTGAGCCAGGCACCGGCAGCTCGAAGGCTTGACCGGCGTAGCGCATCTCGTAGACCACCTCGGGCTTCCCGTCGTCCAGATCGCCATCGAGCGTCGCGATCAGCGCCTCGACCTCGGTGGCG
This sequence comes from Solirubrobacterales bacterium, assembly GCA_035605155.1. Classification (GTDB taxonomy): domain Bacteria; phylum Actinomycetota; class Thermoleophilia; order Solirubrobacterales; family 70-9; genus VRUE01. Next base: position 7,602 of record DATNHC010000180.1, on the reverse strand, counting down.
ATCCGCTCGGCGGTCAGGCCCGACCCGCTGAGCATCACCGTGCGGGTTGTGTCGCGGCGCCGATCCGACGCACAGAGCCCCAGCGCAGAGAGCACGCCGCCGGCGCGCGGGCAGAGGATGCGCTCGATTCCCAGCTCCTCCGCGATCGCCGCCGCGTGCATCGGCCCGGCGCCGCCGAAGGGCAGCAGGGCGAAGCAGCGGGGGTCGACGCCCCGCTCGACCGTGACCACGCGCAGGGCGCGCACCATCTCCTGGTTGGCGACGCGGACGATGCCTTCGGCTGTCTCGAGCTCGTCGAGGTCGAGCGAGCTGGCGAGCGCGGCGACGGCACCGTGAGCGGCCTCGATGTCGAGCGGCACGCCTCCGGCCAGCCCTGAGCCTGGGTCGAGGCGGCCGAGCAGCAGGTTCGCGTCGGTGACCGTCGGCTCCTCGCCACCCAGGCCGTAACACGCCGGCCCCGGCTTGGCGCCAGCCGAGCGCGGCCCGACCCGCAGCGCGCCGCCGGTATCACGCCAACCGATCGAGCCGCCGCCGGCGCCGACCGTGTGCACGTCGACCATCGGCAGCTGGATGACGCGGCCATCGATCTCACGCGAGTCGATGCGCCGCACCTCGCCCTCCTCCACCACGCAGACATCGCAGGAGGTGCCGCCCATGTCGAGGCCAAGGGCGTTGCCGTCGCCGCTGGCGCCGGCGATCAGGCTGGCCCCGACGGCGCCCCCCGCCGGACCGGAGAGGACGCTCCAGGCGCCGGCGCGGGCGGCGTCCGCGGCGCTGGCGACCCCGCCCGAGGACTGCATGACCTGTGGGGGCGGCAGACCGGTGCGCTTCGCCGCATCGCTGAGTCGCGCCAGATAGCGACCGAGCAGGGGGGAGAGATAGGCGTCGATCGTCGTGGTCGAGCAGCGCTCGTACTCGCGGAAGCGAGGCAGGACCTCGTGCGAGGCGGAGACGTGCAACCCGGGGAGCTCGCGGCGCAGGTGCTCGGCGATGCGCTGCTCGTGGCTCGGGTCGAGATAGGAGAAGAGCAAGCAGATCGCCACCGATTCGGTCTTGCTCTCGCGCAGCAGCTCCGCCAAACGCTGCGGCTCGGTCTCGCCAAGCGGCTCGACCACGCCCTCGGGCCCAACTCGCTCCTCTGCCTCGAAGCGCAGCTCTGCCTCGACCAGCGGAGCCGGCTTCGGCGTGCAGAGCCGGTAGAGCTCCGGCCGGTCCTGGCGAGCGATCTCGAGCAGGTCGGCGAAGCCGCGCGTCGCGATAAGCGCGGTGCGAGCTCCGCGTTCCTCGAGCAGCGCATTGGTCCCGACGGTCATCCCGTGGGCGAAGACCTCAACGTCTTCGGCCTCTGCGCCGGCTCGCTGCAGCACCTCATCGACCGCTCCGATCACCGCCAGGGACTGGTCCTCAGGCGTGGTTGGCAGCTTCGCGGTGTAAATCCCCTCCCCGTCGACGAGCACCGCGTCGGTGAAGGTCCCACCGACGTCGACCCCTAGCAGCATGGTCAGCCGCAATCAGTCGAGGGATCCCGCTGGGGCGAGCCAGACCGACTCGAACTCCAGGATCTCCGCCAGCGTGTCGTAGTCACGGTCATAGTGGATCACGGCGGCGCCGAGCTCCTGTGCTGAGGCTGCGACCAGGTAGTCGACGATCGGAAGCCGTTGCGAGCCGGACGACCGGTGTGCGAGCGCCCGCATCGCGGTCTCGGCGGCCCGAACGACCGAGGCCGTGACCGGCGCTGCCTGTATCGCGGTAAGCCGCTCGGCGAGGATGTCGAAATCGTCGCCTCTGCGGGCGCTGAGGAGAATCTCGAATCGCACCAGGGGGGAGAGTCGAATGCGCTGATCGAGCAGTGCCTGCTGCCATCGCTGGCGAACTGCAGAGTCTCTGGCCCGAGCCCAGGCCGAGGTGTCGACGACCAGCGGAAGCTCGCCCCAAGGATGGGGGCTACCGGACCGGCCAGGCACGACGCTTGCCTTCGCGCAACAGGTCCCAGTCGATGCCGGCGCTCTCGGGCTGCTCGAATGTCTCGGCCAGTTGCTCCAGTAGCTCTTGGCGCCTGCCTTCGCTCTCCGGTTGCCCGGTTAGATGGCGAGATCCAGCAATGGCAAGTTCGCGAACCTGCTGCGACAGCGGCAAGCCGGCCGGCAGGTGTGGCGCGGCCGCGCGCAGGGCTGCCGCGAGACCCGGGTCCTCAGTGACCTGAATGCGATGGTGTCTCGTTGCCATGAGCGGAAGAAGTGTACCACTGTGGGTACCACCGTGAGCATTCCTTGCAATTCTCGGGCTGCGGGATGTGATTTACAAGCTCAATTCCACTGCTCGTGGAGGATCTTCCCCGCGGCGTCGCGGACCAGGTGGATGCCCTCGAGGCTGGGGTCGAGGTGGGGGAAGTCGGCCCGAAGGTGGCCTCCGCGGGACTCGCGGCGCTCCAGGGCGCAGGCGGCGATCGCGCTGGCAAGGGGGTAGGGGTCGGGGAGCAGCGTTTCGAGCTGCTCGGGGCGCCGCAGCGGTCCGGCCCGGTCCCAGACGGCTTCGCGGGTCGCTTCGGTGGGAGGCTCGAAGCGCCACGCGCCTGGCCCGGGTGGATTGGGCGCCGGCTTCTCCTCGAGTGCCGCCGCCGCGGCGCGGCCGCCGAAGACGAAGCACTCGCTGAGCGAGTTGGAAGCGAGCCGGTTTGCGCCGTGCAGGCCGGTGCAGGAGCACTCGCCGACGGCGTAGAGGCCCGGCAGGGAGGAGCGGCCGTCGAGGTCGACCGCGACGCCGCCCATCGTGTAGTGGGCGGCGGGCGCGACCGGCACGGGCTGGGAGGTCGGGTCGAGCCCGGCCTCGGCCAGGGTCTGGAAGACGTTGGGGAAGCGGCCGGGGTCGAGCTCGCGCAGGTCGAGCATCACCGAATCTGTGCCGTCGGCGGCCAGGCGGTCGAGGATCGCCGCTGTGACCGCGTCGCGCGGCGCCAGCTCGTCGGTGAAGCGCCGGCTGCTCACGTCGAGCAGCGTCGCGCCCTCGCCGCGCACCGCCTCCGTGATCAGGGTGCCGTCGAAGCGGCTGCCGGGCAGGTAAAGGGCGGTGGGGTGGAACTGGCAGAACTCGAGGTCGGCGAGGTCGGCGCCAGCCGCGGCCGCCATCGTCGGCCCGGCGCCGATTGCGCCCCAAGGGTTGCTGGTTCGCTTCCAAAGCGCCGCCGCACCTCCCGTCGCCAGCACGGTTGCCGGGGCGGCGATCCGCGTCTCCTCGGTCAAGACTCCGTGGCAGCGCACGCCGTCGCTCCACAGGGCCGTCATCGAGGCTCGCTCGCTTACCTCGATCCGCGGCTCGGCGGCAACCATCGCCGCCAGCTTCGAGGTGATCTCGTGGCCGGTTGCGCTCCCCCCCGAGTGGACGATGCGGCGGCGTGTGTGCCCGCCCTCGAGGCCCAGTGCCAGCTCGCCATCGGGCTCTAAGTCGAAGCGGACCCCGCGTGAGCGCAGCTCGTCTACCGCTGCGGGCGCCTCGTCGACCAGCACCTGGACCGCCGAGGGCCGACAGAGCCCGCGCCCGGCGGCGATCGTGTCGGCAGCGTGCTGCGCGGGCGAGTCACCGGGCTCGAGCGCCGCGGCAAGGCCGCCTTGCGCCCAGTAGCTGGCGCTCTGCGAGAGCGCGGTCCGGGAGACGACGCAAACCCGGGCGCCGGCCTCAGCGGCCCGCAGCGCCGTCCACAGTCCCGCCGCGCCGCCGCCGACGACGGCGACGTCGAGCTCGGCGTCAGGCGCTATCGCTGTCCCTCTCGCCGTATCTCCTCGACCTGACCGCGAAGCCATGTCGCAGCCGCTTCGCGAGCCCGAGCCCGCTCCCCGGCGACCTCGGCCTCCGCTTCGGCGGCACGCTTCTCGGCCGTTTCGATCCGCTTCTCCGCCTCGCCGGTCTGCGCCTCGAGCTCGGCGAGACGTCCCTGCGCCTCGGCAAGCACCTGCTCCTTTGCCTCGCGCTCCCGCTTCAGCTCCTCGGCATGGGCGAGCCGCAACTCCTCGAGGGCCTCGGAGGCATTGGCCCGCTCCTTCTCCAGGTTGGTCTCCAGGGCCTCGATCTCGGCCGCAACTCGCTTCTCCGCGGTGCTCGCCGCCGCCGCGGCCTCCTCCAGCCGTTTCTTCGCCAGCTCCACCTGTGCGCTGAGATCGTCGCCGCTCGGCTGAGTAGATCCGTCACTCACTGCAATCAATCTATTACGGGACGCCCGGACGGGGCGTACAATCGCCCCGTGGCCTCCAAAGTCCGCAGCCGCACACTTCTAGCCCCCGGCAACGAGGAGGAGTGGGCGCGGCTGAACGCAGAGAAGCGCGAATATCATCAGCAGACCGCGCGAGCGCTGACGCCATCGGAGCGCATCGCCCAAGGTGAGAAGCTCTCTCAGCAGGCGGTCTCGCTGTTGGCTTCGGTGATACGAGGAGGCCATGATGCACCAGGACGAGCCTTCTGGTCCTGATCTTGACGGAGTCGTGGCCGACGCCAACGCCGTTGGCCTGCGCTACGTCGTGATCGGCGGCTTCAGCGTGATAGCGAACGGCTTCATCCGCGCAACCAAGGATTCCGATCTGCTTGTTCCCGACGGCCGCGAGACCGACGAGGCGATCGTCCGCTTCCTAGAGCGAATCGAAGCAACTCGCCTTCACGACGGCAGGACCTTGGATTTGAACGACGTCCTGGACGCCCACCACGTTCGCGTTCGCAGCAAGCACGGCATCGTCGACATCATGCGTGGCGGCTTGCCGCCGCTCGACTACGAGACCGTCGATAGGCATGCCATGGATGCCGAAGTCGGCGGGAATTCAGCACGGGTCGCGGGTCTTCGCAGCATCGTCGGGTTCAAGCGATTGGCCGGCCGGCCCCAGGACAAGCGCGATCTGGAAGAGCTGGAGTCCTTCCACGGCGAGCTGCCGATCGAGTCGATTCCGGGGCTCGACTCCTGACGAGGCCCTACGCACGGTCGAGAATCGCGCGGTAGGCGACGATCGTGCGCTCGGCCATGCGGGCGGCCGAGAGCGATGCGGCACGGGCGGCGCCTTCGACGCGGGTGTCGGGCGAGTCGAGGAGGGGCTTTGTGGCAGCTGCCCAGATGTCGACGTCGAAGGGTGCGCAGAGCGTGCCGACGATGCCCTTCAGCGCATAGGGGGCGATTCCGACCGGTGTCGAAAGAACCGGAACGTCGCAGGCGAGCGCCTCGACCGTGACCATGCCGAAGCCCTCGTAGTCGGAGGTGACCAGGACGGCGTTGGCGGCGTTGACCCAGAGCGGCATCTGCGCGGGCTCGATTGACCCGCCGCTGAGCAGCTCGGCGTCGCAGGCGGCGGCGAGTTCGGCCGCGCGGTCATGGCGCTTCTCCGGGCGGTTGGGATTGGCAGGGAAGAGGAGGTAACGGCCATCACCATCAAGGCCCAGCTGGCGCCTAGACTCAACCTGGGGTAGAGGGTGAAAGCGCCTGAGGTCAGGGCCGCAGGGAAGAACCACTGAGCCTGGCACAAGGGGGAGACCCGGACGCTTGTCCTCGGTCCCGAACAGCGCTCGCGAAACCCCGGCGACGAGATCCGCTCGCCAGGCAAGCCTGCGCGACATCGGCCCAACCAGCCAGTGCCTCACGTCGGTGCCGTGGAAGCTGACGACCAGCGGCCGGGCACCGGCCAGCCGCGCGCACCATCCCGCCAGCCCGTAGTGAGCGTGGACGAGATCGAAGCGCGCTCCCTTCAAGAACCGGCGCAGCCGTCGTGTGGCCGGCGCGTACTCGTACCTGCCACGGGGGAACTCGAAGATCTCCGCGTCGAGCCCCTGCCGCCGCATCTCATCCACTTGGTCCCGCACCCAGCGCCCGCGCTGAGGGGCCGCGTCGTCGGGCGTGAAATTGGTGACGACCAGCACTCGCATGTCCGCCGCAGGCTAGTGCCGATGCGGGATGCCACACGGATTCATGTCGAGAAACAAGATTGTCCTTGACAAAGAGAAACGCAATCGTCTAACCTGCTGAGCGGATCAAGAAACACGAATATCCGTATTTCCAGATCCAAAGGGACAGCAGCACTGCAGGGACAACTGAGCCTCGAGGAAAGCCGCAAAGGGAAGCGGCGGGCAGAGGGGCTCAAGGGACAAGGAGACAGCTACGTGACAAGCCACGCGAAGGCATCGTCTGCGGAATCGACTCTGCGCAAGGCCAGCGGCCTCGAGCGCATCGTCCGTGGAGGCTTGAGTGCAGCTGTAGCCTCCCGCGCTGCCGGCGGGAGTGGTGCGCCTTCCCATCGCCGCACCCGCCTCGCCGTTGCCCTCGCCCTCGCCGCCTTCCTGCTCTTGGCCCTTGCCCCGAGCTCGATGGCCGTCCTGATCAGGGCGAAAACCGCCACCTTCGGTCCCGACGGCACCGCTTCGAGCTCCTTTGGCAACCCCAGCCAGCTTGCCTTCAACCAGGCAAACGACAAGCTCTACGTGCTCGCCAGCGGCAGCTCGACGATCCACGCCTTCGACGTGCCGGCGATAACTCCCTCGGGGGCGCCCTTCCCGCTCCCGGTCGCCTCCGCAAGCGGCGAGCCCGACCTCGACTCCGACAACACCGTCGCGCCTTCACCCACGGCGGCAAATCTCTACTACGAGTCGGAGAGCACCCAAACGGTCTACGGCTTCGACTCGAGCGGCGCCGCGCTCGGCGCGCCCTTTCCGATCGAACCCAGCGACCCCAAGGACCTGACCGGCGTCGCCGTCGATCCATCCGGCTACGTCTGGGTGAGCGACTGGAGCACCGAAAAAGTCCGTAAATACGACCCGGCTACGGGCACCGAAGTCGGCTCGGTCGACACCTCCACCGTGGCAAGCGGCCGTCCCGCCCATCTCGCCTTTGACTCAAACGGCGACATGTACCTCGCCTTCTACTTTGGCCCGCTCTACAAGTTCACTGCGGCAAGCGGCTACGCGGCGGGCTCGGCGACCCTGATCGACTCCACCACCACCCCCGCGGTCGACGTCGACCGCACCACCCACCGCGTCTATGCCCTTCACTCGGGCAAAGTCTCGGTGCGCGACACAAGCGGCACTTTGCTCTACGAGTTCGCCGGCGGTTTCTCCGGTCAGCGTGCCGGCGTAGCCGTCGACGAGGGTGCCGACATCGTCTACGTCTCAGACAGCACCAATGGCAAGATGTACGCCTACGGCCCGGCCGCCAACTACAGCGATGCCACGGCCTCCCCGAGCGCGGCGAAAGACGTCACCGACACGAGCGCCGCGATCGGCGCCACGATCACCGACAACAACCAGCTGCCGACCAGCTGGCGCCTTGAGCTCTCCGCCGATGAAGGCACGAGCTGGAGCACGGTCTCCTCCGGCGAGACAACCGGCAACCAGACCAACGTCGCAGTCAGCGGCACCGCCACCGGCCTCCAGCCGAAATCCGACTATCGCTTCCGCGTTGTCACTAGCAAGGGCTTCGGCTTCACCGAGGTCATCTCCGCGCCGCTCAGCTTCGAAACCGTCGCCCCGCCGCCAGTGGTGAGCGACGTCGGCGCAGTGCAGGTGAACAACACGTCGGCGCGCCTGGTCGGCACGATCGACCCCCGCAACACCGACACGGGCTACGTCTTTCAGTACGGCGCC
>DATNHC010000179.1:0-31495 GCA_035605155.1 Solirubrobacterales bacterium | reverse complement strand
ACCTGCCGCACGACGGCGCCTAATCAGTCTGCCGACCGGCCTTCGCCGGGACGGGCAAGCCTTCTCGCAATTTGCGGCCGGCTGTGCCGGCCGGCTGGTCCCTGGGCCAGCTTGACCCTTGACTTGTCGAGGAAGAACTAGTCGCTGCGGTAGGCGGGGAAGAACCCGCTCGCCTCCCGCCCGGCCGAGAGGCGAGCGTAGACGGCGGTGTCACAGACGATCTCCGACGTGCGCCAGGCAAGCTCGCGATTGGCGAAGCCCCGCTTGAACTCCTCAAGCTGGTCCCCGGGGCTGATGCCACCGCCAAGGTTGAGCGGCAAGCCCAGCTCGGTGGAGAGGTCGACCAAGGCGGTGACGACGTTCTTCATCGGCGAGTCGCGCAGATGCGAGTCGGTGCTGCCGCTCAGGTAGTAGTGCAGGTAGCCGTCGCTCTGGGCGGCGATCGAGGCGGCGGCGATCGAGCTATCGGGCGCGAACGCCAGCGCCAACCAGGCCCGCGCCGAGCTGAGGATGAGATCGAAGTAGGTGGCGCCGAAGAAGTAGCGCCGGGCGGCGCCGGTGCGCCGCATCGTCTCCTCGTAGGCGACGAGGAAGGCGGCGCGCTGCTCGGCACTCGTCTCCGCCCCCGGCACCAGATGCAGCTCGTACCCGTTGCGCAGGTTCTTGTTGACCTGGTTGCGATCGCTGCCGCGGCTCTTGCGCGGCAGCTCCGGATCGGCGATCTGGACGAGATTGCGCTCGCGGGCCCCGGCCAGCGGCGGCTCCCCGAGCGTGTGGCGAAGGAAGACGGAGACCAAATCGGTGGCGCCGAAGTCGATCCGCCCGGGATCGACCAACGCATCCGACGTTGACCCCACCCGGGTGGGGTCAACGTCGGATGCGGCGCGAACGGTGAGCCCTGGATAGCCGTAGGGGGAGATCGCGTCGCGCTGGGGGCCGTCACCGATCTCGCGTACGATCAGCGGCGCCAGCAGCTCCGCCTCGCCGGTCTCGATGCGCAGGGTGTGGGTGACCCCTTCGGCCTCGAGGAAGGGCTGCGAGCGGAAGAACTCCTCACCGGCTGCGGCGTCACCTCGGTCCTCGAGAAGCCCGGCGGGGATCGGCGGCGCGCTCACTTGAGCAGATCCGCGGCCGCCGCGCGGAACTCGTCCGGCAGCACGCCCCAAACCTCGCAATCGTCGGGCGGGGCGTCGTCGCGGCGCAGGTGGGCGCGCATCGTTCCCTCGTGTTGCCAGCCGAGGCCGGCCACGGTCTTCTTCGCCACCTCGTTGCGCGCCGGGATGCGCCCGTAGACGCGATGGGCGCCGAGCTCGTCGAAGGCCTTGGCCAGCGTCAGAGCCTCGGCCCGGCGCCCGACTCCCTTGCCACGCACGTCGTCGCCGATCAACGCCCCGAGCTCCGGCGCGGTCTGGCGGAAGAGCCCGTAGAGCGCGGTGAAGCCGACCGGCTCGGCGTGACCCTCGACGACGATCGCGTACTTTCGGTCCTCACCAGAGTCATCCATCGCCCGCCGCACCCAGGCCTCGGCCTCCTCGCGCGAGAATCCCCCGCGCTGCTCCATCAGCGTCTTGGTCGCCGCGGGGTTGTTGAACCAGCGGTGTACGGCTCCCGCATCGCCGGGCTCGAAGCGGCGCAGGCTGACGGTTGGCTTCCCGGGCATGCGAAGACCCTAGTCGGGAGCGAGGCCGTGGCCAGTGACCAGCAGCCAGATGGTCTTGAGCAGGATGCGGGCGTCGAGGACGGCGCTGCGATGGTCGACGTAGTACACGTCGAGCTCGATCCGCTCCTCCCAGGGGATGCCGGCGCGTCCCTGGACCTGAGCCCAACCGGTGATCCCGGGGCGTACCTCGTGGCGGCGGTGCTGGCGCGGCGTGTAGTCCTTCACCTGGGCGGGGATCGTCGGTCGCGGCCCGACGATCGCCAGCTCGCCGCGCAGCACGTTGACCAGGTTGGGGATCTCATCGAGCGAGGTGCGGCGCAGCAGGCGTCCGGCACCGGTGACGCGAGGATCGTCGCGAGTGACAGCAGTCCCGATGCCGACCGGGTCGGAGCCCTCGACCATCGTGCGCAGCTTGAGCAGCTCGAACTCGCGGCCGCCGAGGCCGACGCGGCGCTGGCGGTAGAGCACCGGGCCGCGGCTGCCGAGCTTGATCGCGAGCGCGGCGATCAGGAGGATGGGTGAAAGGACCAGCAGCGCCAGTGCGGCAATCAGGACATCGGCGAAGCGCGGCATCAGCGAGTTCCCGGGGCCTTCTCCCAGGCTGCCGGCGGCCCCTGGCGCAGACGGTCCCAGAGGCCGGCGGCGATCGAGAGCGTGGTCAGCGCGTAGTAGCGAGCGATGCGCAGCGGTCCCAGCGGGAAGCTGCCGCCGAGCAGCGCGCCGGCAATTGACAAGACCTGGATCCCGTAGGTGACGACGTAGATCCCGCCCTCCTGGAGCAGGAAGAAGTTGGTCACGAAAGCAACCAGGTGGAGGAAGGGAGTCAGGTAGCGCAAGAGGCGGTGGGAGAAGAGCTCGAAGGCGTAAAGGGGCGGGTAGCCGCGCGGCGAGATCATCCCTTCGCGCACGACGATGTCCCAGAGGCCGGCCATCATTCGCCGCTTGCGGGCGAACTCGCCCTCGATCGTCGGCACCATCTTCTCCTCGGCCAGTGCCTCGGGAACGTAGAGCGAGCGTAGCTTGCGCTTGGCGAGCTGGAAGGGGAGGGAGAGGTCGTGGCTGCCCGCTTGGGAGAGCGGAAGGTAGGCGCTGGCGCGCACGGCGTAGATGGCGCCGTTGCCGGCCGTGACCCCAGCCAGGGCCGACTCCATCTCCCGCACTCCCATCTCATAGCGCCAGTAGGCGCCCTCGAGGTTGTCACCTTGCGGATCGAGGAAGCGCACCTGGCCGCAGGCGTAGCCCACCTTGGGGTCGGCAAAAGGGGTGAGAAGCCGGCGCAGGGCGTCGGGCTGCCAAGCGCTGTTGGCGTCTGAGAAAGCGAGGATCTCGCCTGAGGCGCGCTCGACGGCGGCGTTCTGGGCGGTGCGCTTGCCGCCCCGCGGCAGCTCCAGCACGAGGTCGGCGCCGGCCGCCCGGGCCCGCTCCGCGGTTGCGTCGTCGGAGCCGTCGGAGGCGACGATCAGCTCGAGCTTCTCGCGCGGGTAATCGAGGGCGAGCGCATTGGCGAGCTTCTCGGCGATCACCTCCTGCTCGTCGTAGGCCGCGACTATGAGCGAGACGCGGGGAAGCCCGTCCCAGCTGGGCGCCGGCTGCTTGGCCCGACGCCGCACATCGAGCAGCAGACGCAGCAGCAGCGGGTAGCCGAGGTGCGTGTAGACGATCAGGCCGGCGCTGAGCCAGAAAAGGATCGCGACCAGGGTCATCGCGCCGCCTCCTGCAGCTCCTCGTAGAGGGCGAGGGTCTGGCTGGCGACCGCATCCCAGGAGTAGGGGCCGGCAGCCGCTTCGCGGGCCGCGTCGGCCAGCCGCTCACGTGCATCCGCATCGTCCACCAGCTCGTCGAGGGTCTCCGCCAGGCCGCGTGGGTCCCCCGGTGAGACGAGCCGCGCCGCGCCGCTCGCCGCGACCTCGGGGAATCCGCCAACGGCGCTCAATACCAAGGGCTTGGCGAAGGCGAGGCCGGTGTAGAGGACGCCGGAGTGCTCGGCGTCGCCGTAGGGCATGACGACGAGGTCGGCGCGGCGGAAGATCGCCGGGATCTCCTTGTCCTCGACGAAGCGGGTGACGAAGCGGACGCGACCCGGCGCCTCGGCGGCAAGCCGGCGCAGGGGCTCGACGTCCATGCGCGGGTTGCCGACGATCCAGAGCTCGGCGCCACGCACCTGGCGGAACGCCTCGAGCAGGGTCCCGACCCCCTTGTAGGGACGCAGCAGGCCAAAGAAGAGGATTACGGGCCCCTCGGCATCGGCCAGCTCGGCGAGCAGAGGCTTCGTCTCCGGCAGGCGCGTCAGGTAGTCGAAAGCGCCATGGGGGATGACATGGACGCGCGAGGCCGGCAGGCCCAGCTCCTCGCGCAAGCGCCTTGCGCCGTGCTCTGAGTGGGCGATGACCGCGTCCATCGCGGCGAACGCCCGGCGCGCAACGGCAATCTGGCGGCGCCTGGGCTGCGGCGGCAGCACGTAGTGGGCGGTCATCACGCGTGGGCGCCGCGGGGACAGGAGGTGCGTGTCGAGCGCCGGCAAAGACAGCCACTGGTAGTGGACGACGTCGCCGTCGAGCTCGCGGCGCAGGCGCAGCATGTCGGGCAGGTGCTCGACCGCCTTGAAGGCGCGGCGGGCGGGCGCGGCGAGGCCGCGGCGGGCGCTGCGCTGGTAGAAGCACTCGCGGACTCGATAGCCCTTTGCCTCGGGCGCCGCCCCGTAGAGAAACTTGCTGGTCAGCAGCTCGACCTCGGCGCCCCCGCGGGCCAGGGCTGCGGCGAGCGCACGGTCGTAGGGCGGCGTGAAGGCAGAGGGGTCGACGAGCTGAACGCGCATAGCCACGTGCGTTATCCAGGTCTGCGGGATCGGGGGGTCACGCGCCGACGATTATCGTGACCGCGGTGGCCCCCATGCTCTCCTACTGCGTCGTGAACACGAACGGCCGCGAGCACCTGCTCGCCTGCCTGGCGGCGATCGAGCGCACGCATCCGGCTGGGCTCGAACGCGAGACCCTCGTCCTCGACAACGCCTCCGAGGACGGCTCGGCCGCGGCGGTGCGAGAGTTGGGCGGCGACATCCGCCTGATCGCGCTCGAGCGGCGGGCCGGCAAGGCGGAGAACGACTCGACCCTGATGCGCGCGGCAACCGGCGCCTACTGCCTGCTGCTCAACGAGGATTCCGAGCTGCGGCCGGGGGCCGCCGAAGCCCTGGTCGAGGCGCTCGAGGCCGACCGCCGAGCGGCGGCTGCAGGCGCGCAGCTGCTCGACTCATACGGTGCGACCGTGCCCTGCGCTTGGCGCTTCCCCGGAGTCGGCACAGCGCTCGTCGGCGCCCTCTTCCTGCACCGCTGGCTGACCGTGCAGAGCAAGGGCGCCGTGACCCGGCGGGTGAATTGGGCGCAGTCGAGCGCCCTGCTCGTGCGGCGCGAGGCGGCGGCCGAGGTCGGTTACATGGACCCGGACTTCTTCGTCTACTACGACGAGTGCGACTTCGCCAAGCGTCTCGCCGACGCCGGCTGGCACAGCCTCTTCGTTCCCGCCGCCGAGGCGACCCATCACGATCAGCTCTCGACCGACCTCGCCAAGGGCCTGCCCCGCATCGTCGAATTCCACCGCAACCGAGATCGCTACATGCGGGTGCACCACAGCCGGGCAGCCGCGATCGCCGTGCGCCTGCTCACAGCCTGGAGCTACGCCCTGCGTGCCCTGGCGGCGTCAGTCCTCCCTCGCCATCCCGCCAAGGTCTACTGGGCCCACGCCCGCCAGGCGTTGTTCCCCAGCCGGGGAACAAGCATCGCGGACACCGTGCGCCGTTGAGCTAGAGGCGAGTGTCCTCGTCGCGTAGCTCTGCCTCCGCGACCTCGGGAATACGACCGTCGACCGCAGCCGGGAAAGCTTGGGCGGTTCGCAGGCGATCGAGCAGCTCGCCTGGATGGCGGAGCGCGGTCAGCCAGCGACGCTCGCCGGCGCTGAAGAAGCCACTGGCAAGCAGGGCGAGTGGATAGAGCAGCCAGAGCGCGATGCGGGCGGCCAGCCCGACGATGCCCTCGGTGGGGAGCAATAGCTCACCGACAGCGACCAGCGCGGCGGAAACGAGCACGACCCTGCCCAGACGTGCCCATTCGTAGGGAACCGCGAAGAGGCGCTGGGTGAAGCCGTACATCAGGGCCAGCACGACGAGGTAGGAGGCGACCAGGGCGAGGCCGGCGCCGACGATGCCCAGCGGCGGCACGAGCAGGAGGTTGAGGGCGACGTTGGCGATGAGCGCCGCCCCGGTGGCGGGGAAGTTGAGCTCCGTGCGACCGGTCCTGCCGAGGATGACGAGCAGGACCATGTAGAGGGCGTAAAGGGTGACCCCGGTGGCGATCAGGCCGATCGCTTCGTAGGAGTCGAAGAACTTCGGCGCGGCGAGAGCGCGCACGATCCAGCGCGAGAGCAGCCACATACCGGTGACGACGAAGCTGCAGCCGGCGACGAACCAGGTGACCACGGCTGCGTAGGTGCGACGCGCCTCGTCGTCGTCGCGGATCGAGTAGGCGAGCGGCGGCCAGGCGAGCTGGAAGCCGCGCACGAGGACGTTGACCGCCTGGGCGAACTTGACGGCCAGCGAGTAGAGCCCGGCCTCGGCGAGGCCGACGCTGCGCACGATGATGATCCGGTCGACGAAGTTGAGCGCGTAGAGCGAGAGCTCGGCCGGCATCGTCGGCGTGCCGAAGCGCAGCATGCGGCGCAGCAGGGCGCGGTCGATCCACAGCGAGACGCGGCGCCAGTGGAGAGCGATCAGGCCGAGCACGAAGACGGCGCCGCTGACGTAGCTGCCGAGCAACAGGCCGCGGGCACCCTCCTCGGCGCCGACGACCAGCACGACGGTTAGTCCGATCGCCGCTGCCACGTTGAGCATCGTCGTGACGAAGAAGGCGCGGGCACGCTCTTCAAGCCGGAAAATCGTGAGCAGATACTCGTGCAGGGTCAACACCCAGAGGCCGGCGATCGAGATGCGCGCCAACTCGGTCGCCTGCTCGGGCGTCAGGCCGGTCTCTGGGTCGTCGAGCGGAAGCAGCGCTTCGGAGATCGGCTCGGCGAAGGGCAGAGCGATGAGCGCTGCGACCGTGGCGAACCAGAAGAGCGCCGCAAAGGAGGTGGCAACCACCCGATCCGGATCCTCGTCCTCCTTGTAGTAGAAGCGCAGCAGCGCCTCGATCACGCCGAGGCGGACGATGATGCTGGCCGAGACGACGGCGGCGAAGAGCACCTCGGCGGCGCCGTAGTCGGCCGGCGAGAGGTAACGCGTGTAGAGCGGCAGCAGGGCGACCGCGATCAGCTTCGAGAAGATGCTGGCCGCCGTGTAGGCAGCGCCGGTCGTCGCTAGGCGGCGGAGGTATCCCGACACGGTTCGACCACCCTAGGTTGGCTGGCGGCCGCAAGCGAGACGCCGAGTGCCAGCAGCACCCAGGTGATCGGGTCCTCGAAGAAGCCGGCGTAGGCCATCGTGTGGACGATGAGGGACGTGAAGGTGGCGAGGATCGCTGCGCGGGCTATTGCGTATTGGCGCGCGGGTCCTGTCGCCGTAGGGGACCCACCACCCCCTGCGGTCGCTGAAGCGTCCTCGGGGGTGGTCCCCCCTACGGCGCCACCCGCGCGAGATGCGGATAGGCGAAGCAGCGAGGGACGAAGGTTCTTGGCCATCGTCCACAGGGCTGTTGCGAGAAGAGCTGCGTAGAGTGCGAGGCCGATGAGGCCACCCTCAGCCGCGATGGTGATCGGTTCGGTGTGGGAGACGGAGACCGGGGCGTCTTGTGTGTCTATGTGTTCGCGGTAGGCCTTGGGGAAGCTGCCGGAGCCGTAGCCCCATAGGGGCCTCTGGCCAAACAGCTTGGCGCCGCCGGTCACCAGGTTGCAGCGACCGCCGGTGTCTACGTTGCAGCGATCGGGGCTGAGCTTCGAGACGCCGCCGGCGAAGAGGACGACCGACACAGCCAGGACCAGCCCGGCGCCCGCCGCCACGAGCGTCCAGCGCAAGCTCCACTTCATGGCTGCCAGCACAGCCAGCCCTCCCAGGAGCGCTGCGAAGCTCGACTGGGAGAAGGTCGGCACAAGTCCAAGCCAGACCACGGCAATGAGAGCTGTGAGCAACCCAAATGTCCGTCGCTCTCGGGTCCAGAGCAGCACAGACATCGCGATCACCGCGACAAGTGCCAGGTATCGCCCGTAGATGTTCGGGTCCCAGAAGATCGAGTTGACCCGGAAGTAGGTGTGAAATTCGTTCGACCTGATCACCTGGTCGTTCCAGAAGAGCTCGCGGCTGAGGTACTCCACAGAGCCGACGATCACGAACGCAGTTGACTCGACGGCAATCACCCACAGCACGAGAGCTAGAAGCTTCCGGTCCCAACTGACGTACCGCAGCAATCCGTACACCAGGCTGAACGGCACGAAGAAGAAGCAAATGTCCTGCAGCCCTTTGGAGAAGTCCGCTGAGTACAGAACCTGCACTGCGTACAACGCGACGAACCCAGCCAACAACCGTGGGACCCAGACGCCTGGGCCGGCGGGTGGCGCTGTAGGGGGAACCACCCCCGAGGAAGCTTTAGCTACCGCAGGGGGTGGTGGGTCCCCTGCAGCGACAGGACCCGCCGGTCGAGCGCCCCAGTCCCTGAGCACAGTCGCCAGCACACCGCCGGCGATGACGAGGTAGAGCGGCACGAGGAGGTTCGCCGTGTCTCCCCCCGACTCGAGCGGCACACGGAATGGCAGGGCGGCGACGATCGCCAGCGGCAGCAGCGCCGACCAGCGGCGAAAGAGGAAGGCGAGCGCTGCCGAAACACCGGCGGCGAGCGCACCGAGCCCAACCAAGCGGCCGGCGCTGTCTCGCAGGTCGGCGATCTGGCGGCTGTCCCACTGATCGCCGAGGATGAGGACGGGGAAGAGGGCGAGCGCCGCGAGCATCGCGGCGGCACGCAGGCGCCCCGGGGGCAGCAGGATCGTGGCTGCGGCGCAGGCGGCGGCGAGGATCACGCCGAAGCCGGCGAAGGCGTCACTCACCGAGCATCTCTTTCCCGTAGAGAGTTGGGCACCGGTCGCGCGCTTCCCCCGACTTCCGCTGCGCACGGTGCAGCCGTATCGCTCCGGGCGGCACGAGGACCCGGTCCTGACCCAGGAGTTTGACGCGCAGCTTGTAGCGGCCGGGCAGCGCCATACCGTCCAGACGGCTGCGGCCATCCCAGTAAAAGGTGTGGAACTTGTAGCGCTTGAGGAATTGGTCGCGGGCGAGGGTGACGACGAGCTTGCCGCCCGGCTTCACCACTTGCACGATGGCGTCATCCGACTGCGTCGTGCGAAAGCGGATGCGGATGCGGTCGAAGCGGCAATCGGCGTTCGGGGTGAATGCGCGGCTGGTGGGAGTGCCGAAGGTAACGTGGTCGATGACCAGCGGGTCGCGCTTCAGCTGCTGGGACCAGGCGAACGCGGCGAGCGTGGCGAGGACCAGCAGTGCGAAGACCAGGGTCGCCCAGCGACCCAAGGCCGTTCTCATTGCGTCCGCGACGTGAGCGGACGCTTAGCCCGCGGCATTGTCTTCGCCGACGATCACCGAGACCGGCGCCCCGCCCGAGACCTCGGCGATGTCGGACGTCATCGGGCGCACCTCGGAGATCCCCAGCGCTTTGGCCACACGGCGCGCCTCAGGGGCGCTGCCGCGCTCGAACATGACGACGCTGTCGACGAAGCTGGTGCTGCTGTTGGTGACGGCGCCGAGCTGGAAGCCCTTGCCCTCGACCATGTCGCCGTACTCGGCAGCGAGGCCGGGCACCGAGGTGCCGTTGAGCACCGTCACCTCGATGTCTGCTGGCTTCAGGGCCTTCTTCGACTGGGTCTCGCCACGCTTGCCGTTGGCGCTGTCGGATCCCTGCGTGACGAGGTAGGCGGCCCCCCCGGCGATTACCACGAGGACGACGAAGACAGCCACCAGATAGCGCGGCCTTGCCAGCTGCGAGCCGACGCCCGAGAGACCTTGGCGCAGGCGCTCCCCGCGGGTCAGCTCCGGCAAGCCCGCCTCGCGACGCCGGCGGCGCTCTTCGCGCTGATCGATCGAGGCGCGCTCAGCCGTACGCGCCTCGTCGAGGGCGCGCAGCTCCTCGGCTCGTTTGGCAGCGACCGCCGAGGTCGAGTCCTTACGCTCGGCATCGCGCTCGGGCGCCGATCCCGCCCACTCGCGCAGGCGGCGAATGTCGCGGGCCTGCGAGAAGACCAGCATGGCGAGGACCCCCAGCCCGAGGAAGGCAGCCAGGCCTGCGAAGGCCCCGATTTCCTTGATCAACTCCACGGGTGCTGGCTGCGAGAGGCTACTCGTCGTAGACGACCGCCGCCGCGTCCCCACCGGGGGCGGTGATCATCTCGACCACGCGCTGCGCAAGGTTAGCCTCGTCGCCGGCCAGCACCAGGTGCTCGAGCGAGTTGAGCGTCGCCTCCACCCAATCGGGATCGAGCGGCGTCTCGCGCACGGCGCGCTGGATCCGTTTCGCCGCCGTCGGCTGTCCGCTCTCGGCGAGGCCGAAGAGCTCCTCGTGCAGCTTCTCCCCGGGCCGCGGCTTGGTGAACTCGATCGCGATGTCGGTCTCCGGCTCATAGCCGGCGAGGCGGATCATGTTCTGGGCGAGGTCGACGATGCGCACCGGTTCGCCCATGTCGAGGACGAAGACCTCGCCCTTGCCGGCGCCGATGTCGCCGGCGCGGATCACCATCTGCACCGCCTCGGGGATCGTCATGAAGTAGCGGGTCATCTCCGGGTGGGTGACGGTGACCGGCCCGCCGCGCTCGATCTGGCTGCGGAAGATCGGCACGACGCTGCCCGAGGAGGCGAGCACGTTGCCGAAGCGCACGCTGGCAAAGCGCGTGCTGGGATGTTTGCGGCCGGCCGACTCGACGATCCACTCGGCCATCGCCTTGGAGGCGCCCATCACGGTTTTCGGGTTGACCGCCTTGTCGGTGGAGATCAGCACGAAGCGCTCCACCTCGGAGGCAGCTGCGGTCTCGGCCGTGATCCGCGTGGCGATCGCGTTGTTGCGCACCGCCTCCAGCGGATTGGCCTCCATCAGCGGCACGTGCTTGTAGGCGGCGGCGTGAAAGACGACGCTGGGCTTGAAGCGCTGCATCGTCTCCAGCATGCGGCCCGCCTCCTTGCAGTCGGCGAGCACCGCCTCGACATTGGTGAAGTGGCGCTCCTCGACCATCTCGCGGTCGATCTGGAAGAGGTTGTCCTCAGCGTGATCGAGCATCACCAGCAGCCGCGGCTTGACCTGTGCGATCTGGCGGCAGAGCTCGGAGCCGATCGAGCCGCCGGCGCCGGTGACGAGGACGATGCGGTCGCGCAGATAGGCACCGACGCGGTCGAGCTCACGGACGATCGGGTCGCGGCCGAGCACGTCCTCGACCCGCACCTCGCGCAGCTGCTTGTTGAGCTGGACGCCGCCGCGCAGCAGCTCGAAGACGGTGGGCAGGGTGCGGACGCGGATCTCACGCTCGCGGCAGGCGGCGACGACCTTGGCGCGCAGGGTGCCCGGGGCGGAGGGGATCGCGATCACCACCTCGTCGGGCGCGGTCTCGTCGAGGATCTTGTCGATCTGCTTGGTCGAGCCCAGCACCTTGAGGCCGAGCATTCTCATCCCCCGCTTGCGCGGGTCGTCGTCGACGAAGCCGATCGCGGTGGCGCCCAGGTCGGGATTGAGCTGCAGCTCGCGGACCACCATCTGCCCGCCCGAGCCGGCGCCGATCACCAGCACCTCGTGCTTTGGCAGACGCCCGGCGCGCGAGGGTCGCTCGACGATGAGGCGCACGGCGAGCCGGGCGCCGGTGATCAACATCAGGGTGAGCAGGAAGTCCATCACCGCGACCGAGCGCGGCAGGCTGTGGGCAAAGGGCTGCAGAACGGTGAAGGCGACGACGAGGATCGCGCTGGCGACGGTGACGGCGCGGACGATCAGCAGGAAGTCGCGGCCGCTGACGTAACGCCACCACTTCTGGTAGAGCCCGAAGGCAGCGAAGACGATCAGCTTGCCGGCGACGACGAAGCCGACCGACTGGGCGAAAAGCGTCTGGTAGCGGTCCGGCAGACCGTTGGGGTCGTCGAGGAAACGCAGGCGGAAGGCCAGGTAGAAGGCCAGCGCGACGAGGGCGCCGTCGGCAACCAGCTGGAGGACCCGGTTGCGGTAGACGGGGTGGTTCAACCGGCGCATGGAACATCGCGAGTTTAGTTGCTGAGTGGCCCCCTCCCTACAATCCCCGCTTCTCGCATGCTCCTGCTCGCCAGCGTCACAGATTTCTTCCTCGACCCGATCGTCAACGCGGGGACCGATTTCATCAGCAGCACCGGGCTGCCAGCGGTCTTCATCCTGATGGCGCTCGAGTCCGCCTGCCTGCCGGTGCCGAGCGAGGCGATCATGCTCTTCGCCGGCTCCAGCGTCGCCGCCGGCGAGCTGACCATGTTCGGCATCGTCGCGGCTGGCGTGCTCGGCAACCTGGTCGGCTCCTGGGCCGCATATGGGGTCGGCTACTTCGCCCGCCTCGACCTGCTCGAGAAGAACCGCCTGATCCACCTGCCGCCCCGCTACCTCAAATGGGCCGACGACTGGTTCGAGCGCTACGGCGACGCGACCGTCTTCTTCACTCGCATGCTGCCGATCATCCGCACCTTCATCTCGCTGCCGGCCGGCGTCGCGCGGATGCCCTTCTGGCGCTTCACCCTGCTCACCCTGCTCGGCTGCATCCCCTGGGTGCTGATGCTGAGCCTGATCGGCAAGAGCGTCGGCGACAACTGGGAGGAGTGGCGCGAACACCTGCACTACCTCGACTACGTGGTCGTCGCGGCGGCGATTGCCCTCGTCGTCTACCTGCTGCTGAAACGGCGGCGCGGCAGTGGCGACGGGACGGCGGAGGTGGGCGGCAAAGAGGGCGCGCCGCCCGCGCCCAAGCCGGCCGGTTCGGGCGGCGCTTGAGCGAACCGGTCGACGGGCGGATCCCCGCCCCGCGCGCGCTGGCCCTCGGCCTTGTCCAGGGACCGACGGAGCTGCTGCCGGTCTCCAGCTCAGCCCACATCGTGCTCGTCCCCTGGCTTGCTGGCTGGGATTGGGAGGCGATCGACCCAGAGCTGCGTAAGAGCTTCGAGGTGGCCCTGCATGCCGGCGCTGCGGCGGCGCTGCTGGTTGGCCAGCGTGAGCTGATCGCAGAAGAGCTGCGCGAGTTCGACTTGCGGGGTGCGACCGTGCTCGCCCTCTCCTTCCTGCCCGCGGCGATCGTCGGCTACAAGCTGGAGCGGCCAATCGAGCGCCACTTGGGCGGGCCGCGGGCGACTGCGATCGGGCTTCTCGCCGGCGCCGCCGCGATGCTCGCCGCCGATACCCGGCCACAGCGGCGCGGACGCGGTGAGGCGGGTGGCGTCGACGGGGTCGTGCTTGGGATCGCCCAGGCCGCGGCGCTGGCTCCCGGCGTCTCGCGCAACGGCATCACCCTGGCGGCGGCGCGCTGGCGGTGTTTTTCTCGCGACCAGGCGAACCTTCTCTCGCGCACCATCGCCTTGCCGATCATCGTCGGCGCCACGGCTTTGAAGAGCGTCCGGCTCGGCCGCCGCGGCGTCTCGCCGTCGGTGCGGCGCTCGATGACGCTTGGCGTCATCGCCTCTTTCGTCTCAACGCTCGGCTCCCAGCGCCTGATCGAGCTGGTCGAGCGGGATCGGGCGCTCTGGCCGTATGCGGCTTACCGGGCGGCGCTGGCTGCAATCGTGTTGAGGCGGTTGAGGCAGCGCAGGTAATCCAGGTCTACGATTGGATTTGGATATACTTCCAAATCTTTGGATGACTTTGGATGACTTTGGATCACGGCGATGTACGTAGCGGCTCCCCCGCCGACGGACCTCCAGCTGCTCGACACGACGTCGTACGAGCGTCTGCTCGAGATCCTCAGCGCTCCACCCGATCCCCGCAGCAGAGATCGCTACCTGCACTGGGACAAGCTGCGCCACCTTGACCCCCCAATTGGGATGAGCAGCGAGGACTGGTGGCGAAAGGTCAAGTTCGAACGCAAATCCGGCTTAAGGCCCCTGCCACTGACCGATGCCAGTGGAGCGCCATTCAGGTACGGCCTCCCAGACCAGGTGCTGCGCGGCCTGCGTCATGTCGATCGACGCTGCAGCGGTGAGGTCGCGATGGAAGAGGTGGTCACCTCCGATCGTCAGGCCGGCCAGCGTTTCTTGGTCAACTCGTTGATGGAGGAGGCGATTCGCTCGAGCCAGCTCGAGGGGGCGACGACCTCGCGCCAGGCCGCCAAGGAGCTCCTGCGCAGTGGCCGTGAGCCCAAGAACCGCAGTGAGCGGATGATCGTCAACAACTTCAGCGCGATGCAGTTCATGCGCAGCGAGATGGGTAGGAGGCTGACCCCCGAGCTGCTCTTGGAGCTGCACCGGATCGTCACCGAGGGAACGCTCGACGATCCGAGTGCGGCAGGGCGTCTGCAGCTCCCGGGCGAGGAGCGAGTGGCGGTCTTCGATCGCGACGACGGCCGGCCGATTCACCGGCCGCCGGCCGCCGAGCAGCTTCCGCGTCGCATGCGACTGCTCTGCGACTTCGCCAACGAGGGAGAAGACGGCGAGCGCTTCGTCCACCCGGTCATCCGGGCGATCCTCCTGCACTTTTGGCTCGCCTATGACCATCCGTTCCTCGACGGCAACGGGCGGACCGCGCGGATCCTCTTCTACTGGTCGATGTCCGTGAGCGACTACTGGTTGGTCGAGTACCTGCCGATCTCGAAAATCCTGCGTGAAGCGCCCGCCAGGTATGCGCGCTCGTTCCTCGAGACGGAGACAGACGAGGGCGATGCGACTTACTTCCTGATCTACCAGCTGCAAGTGATCGAGCGGGCAATCGAAGACCTGTACCGGTACCTGAAGCGGCGCACCGCAGCCGTGCAGAAGGTCGAGGAGCTGATCAAGGGTGCGGATGAGCTCAACAGCCGGCAGGTGGCGCTGCTCTCCGACGCGCTCGACAATCCCGGTCGCAGCTACTCGCTCGGCCAGCACGCCAAGGCGCACGGGGTCACCCACGAGACCTCCAGGTCCGATCTCTCTCGGTTGGTCGAGCGCGATCTGCTCGCTCGGCGGCGGGTCGGCCGCGAGTATGTCTTCGAGCCGCCGCCCGATCTGTCCAAGCGGCTGAAAGAATTGGCCGAGTGAGCGGCGACGCCTACGCGCGAGCGGGAGTGGATCAGGGAGTCGCGGACTCGGCAGTCAGCGGCTTGGTCCGGGCGCTGGGCGGGATCGACCTGGGCCGGCCTTCCCGGCAGGTGCCGCTCCCCGGGCACTACGCCAGCGTGATCAAGCTCGACGAGCGGACTGGGATCGCGCTCTCCACCGACGGCGTGGGAACGAAGCTCTTGGTCGCCGAGCAGCTCGGGCGCTACGACACGATCGGCATCGACTGCGTGGCGATGAACGTCAACGACGTGATCTGCGTCGGCGCCGAGCCGCTGGCGATGCTCGACTACATCGCGATCGAGCGGGCCGATCCGCAGATCTGCGAGCAGGTCGGCGTCGGCCTCGCCCGCGGCGCGGAGCTCGCCGGCGTCGAGATTCCCGGTGGCGAGCTGGCCCAGCTCGGCGACATGGTGCGCGGCGTCGACGTCTCCGGCGCCTGCTTCGGCACCGTTGCCCTGGAGGAGATCGTCGACGGCTCGGCGGTCAAGCCCGGCGACGCCGTTGTCGGCCTGCCCTCCTCCGGCATCCACTCCAACGGCTACACGCTGGCTCGCGCGGCGCTCGACGGCCTCGGGCTGGACGATGACCCGGAAGGTCGACTCGGCGCGCCGCTCGGCGACGTCCTGCTGGAGCCGACCGAGATCTACGTCAAGCCGGTGCTCGAGCTGCTGCGCTCCACGGTCGAGGTGCACGGCCTCGCCCACATCACCTCCGGCGGCCTCGGCAACCTGCTGCGCCTCGCGGCGGACGTCGGTTATGAGATCGACGATCCGCTCGCCGTGCCGCCGATCTTCGCGCTGATCCAGGAGCGCTCCAGCGCCTCCGACGAGGAGATGCACGAGGTTTTCAACATGGGCTGCGGCTTCTGCTGCGTGGTCGCCGACAGCGACGAGAAAGCGGCGCTGGACCTGCTCCGCCGCCACTACCCGGAGGCAAAGAGGATCGGCCGCGCGGTGGAGGGACTGCACGAGGTCAACCGCCCCTGAGCGGGAGACGCGAGCGCGACAGAGAACTATCGACAGTGGCCGACAATGTCAGCAACTAGATGGAGGCTCGCCCCTCAAGCGCAATGATTGGGACCGTGCTCTCCGGTCGCTACCGGCTGGAGGCGAAGCTGGGCAGCGGCGGCATGTCGACTGTCTACCTGGCGCGGGACCAAACACTCGACCGGTCGGTCGCGGTAAAGGTGATGCACCGCGAGATGTCCGAGCAGGCCGACCAGCTCGAGCGCTTCCGGCAGGAGGCGCGGGCGGTGGCGAAGCTCTCCCATCCCAACGTGGTCGCGGTGATCGACGCCGGCGAGGACGGTGGGCACCCCTACATCGTCTTCGAGTACGTCGAGGGCGAAACGCTCAAGCAGCGCATCAACCGGGACGGGGCGCTGGAGCCGCAGGAGGCGATCGCCTACGCGATCGAGGTCGCCCGCGGCCTCTCGGTCGCCCACGCGCGACGCATGGTCCACCGTGACATCAAGCCGCAGAACATCCTGATCGACGCCGAGGGACGGGCAAAGCTGACCGACTTCGGCATCTCGCGGCAGCTCGAGCAGGACGGGATGACGGCCACCGGCCGGGTGCTCGGCACCACCGACTACGTCGCGCCCGAGCAGGCGATGGGCCACGCGGTCGACCAGCGCTCCGACGTCTACTCGCTGGGCGTCGTCCTCTACGAGATGCTCGTCGGTCAGGTTCCCTTTCAGGCCGACAGCCAGGTCGGTGTGGCGATGAAACACGTCAACGAGGAGCTGCCCGACGTGCAGCGGCGGCGGCCGGAGGTCTCCGCCGCCGTGGCCCTGGTGGTCGAGCGCTCGACCGCAAAGGACCCCGGCGAGCGCTACCAGCAGGTCGCCGAGATGATCGACGACCTCTCAACCGCGCTCGAGGTCGAGGCGGCGCGGGCGGGCTCGACCACCGGCGAGGCGACCAGCGTGCTCGATGCAGTGCCGCCGCCGAAGCGCAAGCTCTCCGGCCGGGCACGCTGGAGCTGGGCGGCGATCCTCGCTCTGCTGCTCGTCGGCGGCGCCGTGCTGCTCGCCGTGCAGCTGATCTCCAGCGGCGGCATCGGTGGCGGCGGGGCCGAAAAGGGCCGGGGGCAGCCGCTGGCGATCGACTCGGCCACCGACTACGACCCCCAGGGCGACGAAGAAGAGGGGGGCGGCACGGTCGAACTGGCGGTCGACGGCGATCCGAGCGGCACCGCCTGGGATACCGAGCACTACGACTCCGAGACCTTCGCCGGGACCAAGACCGGCCCCAACCCGGGCGTCGGCATCTACGTGACGAGTGGCTCGCCGGTCCGGCCCTCGAAGATGGTCGTCCGGACACCGACTCCAGGCTGGGACGCCCAGGTCTATGCCGCCGCCGCCGGCCCACCCGCCGAGCTGTCCGAATGGGGCGAACCGGTCGGGCTCGCGGTTGAAGCCGGGAGCACCGAGGAGATCGACCTAACCGTTCCGGAACCCTCCAAGCACTTCCTGATCTGGTTCAACAAGGCAAGCGAAGCGCGCGATCAACTGGGCCGCTACCAGGTCGAGGTCAGTGACATCGAGCTGCTGCGCTAGCTCAGAACTCGTAGGAACGCGCTTGCTCGTGGCGCTCGATCGCGAGGGTGACCAGACGGTCGCAGAGGGTCGGATACTCGAGGCCCGAAGCCTCCCAGAGCTTGGCGTAAACGCTGGTCTCGGTGAAGCCGGGCATCGTGTTGATCTCGTTGACGAGCACGGCGCCGTCGGGCTCGACGAAGAAGTCACAGCGGGCGAGGCCCGAGCAACCCGCCAGCTGGAATGCCTCGACGGCGAGCTTGCGTATCGATGTGACCAGCTCGCCGGGCAGCTGCGCTGGGGCGAGGAGCCTCATGCCGCCCTCGGTGTACTTGGTCTCGTAGTCGTACCACTCGCCTTCGGCGATCACCTCGCCCGGCAGCGACGTCTCGACCCGCTCGTTGCCGAGCAGCGAGCACTCGATCTCCCGGCCGAAGGCGGAGGCCTCGACGATCACGCGCGGGTCGTGGCGGCGGGCGAGCTCGACCGCCTCGTCCAGCTGCCCGATCTGCTCGACCCTGCTGATGCCGACGCTGGAGCCGAGCCTGGACGGCTTCACCCAAAGGGGCAGGGCCAGCTCCGTGCAACGCTCGCGCCAACCCTGCTCGCCGGCGTCAACGAACTCGACCTGCGGGATCGCTGCCTTGGCAAAGAGTCGCTTCAGAGTGAGCTTGTCCATGCAGATGGCTGAGGAGAGCACGTCGGAGCCGACGTAGGGCAGGTCGAGCCACTCGAGCAGCCCCTGCACGCTGCCGTCCTCCCCGAAGGGACCGTGCAGGGCTGGGAAGACGGCCTCGGCGCCAAGCAGTCCCTCGCCGGGGACCAGCTCGACCGCCGCTCCGTCGCAGCTCCAGATCCCCTCACGAGAGATGGTCACACGCAGCGCCTCGTGACCCGCCTCCTGCAGACCGCGCGCCACCGCCTCGCCTGAGCGCAGAGAGACGTCGTGCTCCGAGGAGCGCCCGCCGGCCAGCACCGCGACCCTCATTCTTCTTCGCCGGCTTCCGGTTCGGTCGCGCCGGCTGGCGCCTTGCCAACCCTGACGGTCACCTCGCTGCCGGGTTTCAGCTCCGATCCGGGTGGCGGGAACTGGTCGACGACGCGGCCAACCTGAGAGGGAACTTCTGTCTCGACTTCCTCGACCCTCGGCTGCAGGCCCGCGGCGCGCAGCGCTTCCACGGCTTCGGCGCGCTGGTTGCCGATCACGTTGGGCGCCGTCGCCATCTCTTCGCCTTCGGAGACGACGATCGAGACGGTCGAGCCCGGCGGCAGCTTCGAGCCGGCGCTTGGCGCTTGGCGAATCACCTGCCCGGCGGGAGCCGAGTCCGCAGCTTCTTCGACGCTGGGCGTGAAACCGCGGCCGCGGATCTGCTGCACGGCAAGCGAGCGCTGGCTGCCGACCAGGACCGGCACGGTGTTCAGCTTCGGCCCGCTCGACACGCGCAGCAGGACCTCGGTGCCGCGCACCGCGGTGCTGCCACCCGGCGGCAGCGAGTTGATCACGAGCCCTTCCTCGACCTTGTCCGAGTTGACGGTTTCGACCCTAGTTTTGAAGCCGGCCTCTTCCAGCTCTTCTTCGGCCTCTTCGGTGCTCAGCCCAGCGGTCGAGGGCACTCGGGCGCTTCCCGGCCCGGCGCTGACCGTGAGCATCACCTTCGGCTTCGAGCAGAAGAAGCTGAGAAACGCGCACTCGAGCGGGGCCTGGTCGGCCGGCGGCGAGGCAGCGGGGTCCTGCTCGAGCACCGTGTTGACCGGCGCTTCGCGCTCGACCCGCGTGACCTTGCCGACGCCGAAGCCGTCCTGCTGCAGCAACGCGATCGCCACGTTGAGTTGGTTGCCGGCAACCTCCGGCACCTCGGTCGTCGTGTCGCGGGTGAGGGCGAAGCCGACGAGCAACCCGATCAGCACAGCTGCGACGATCAGAGCCGAGATCAGCCGCCTGCGACGCCGGGCCTCTTCCTCCTCGGGGTCCATGCCCTCGGCGACAGGCTCCTCGGGGGTGGCGACGACCGGCGGCAGTGGCGCGAATGCAGCCGTGTTGTCCGCGCCGCCGCTCGGATCCTTGATCGCCGCATCGAGCGCGGCGATGAAAGCATCGGCGCTCTGGAAGCGCTGGCCCGGCTCCTTTTCCAGCGCCCGCATGACCACCGCGTCGAGCGCCGGAGAGACCTGCGGGTTGATCGAGCTGGGCCGCTGCGGCGCTTGTGAGACCTGTTTCATCGCCACGGCGACGGCCGAGTCGGCCTCGAAGGGGACCCGCCTGGTCAGCGCCTCGTAGAGCACCACGCCGATCGAGTAGAGGTCGGAGACGGCGGTCACGTCGAAGCCCTGGGCCTGCTCGGGCGAGAGGTAGTGGGGCGTGCCCATGACCGCGCCCGCTTGCGTGATCTCCGAGGCCCCAGCACGGGCGATGCCGAAGTCGGTCACCGTTGCCTTGCCCTCGGCGTCGACGATCACGTTCTGCGGCTTGAGGTCGCGGTGGACGACGCCGTGGCGGTGGGCGAAGCGCGCTCCCTCGAGCACCTGGCGGATGTAGCCGACCGCCTGCTCAGGGGTGAGCCCGGCCTCGATCAGCTGCTTCAGCGTGCGCCCCTCCAGGTGCTGCATGGCGATGTAGTAGGTGCCCTCGACGTCGCCGCGATCGAAGACCGAGACGACGTTGGGGTGCTGGAGGCCGGCGGCGGCCTCTGCCTCGCGGCGGAAGCGCTCGACGAACTCGCGGTCCTGAGCGAAGCGGGCGTGCAGCACCTTGAGGGCGACCCGGCGCCGCAGATGCGTGTCCTCGGCGAGCCAGACGTCCGCCATGCCCCCCGAGCCGATCCGCTGCAGGACCCGGTAGCGCCCGTCTACGACGCTTCCCTCGCTCACCTCAGCCACGCTGCCGCTCCTCCCCTTTGCTCATTCGCCGCTCAAAATCGCTTCCGCCACGTCGCGGAAGATCGGCGCGGCCACGTCGCCACCGAACTGTTCGGTGCACTCGACCGTCGCCGCGATCGCGATCTCGGGGTCATCGGCGGGCGCGAAGCCGATGAACCAGGCCTGGTTCTCATCGCTGCCGCCGCCGCAGGAATCGTTGAAGGGGGTTTCCGCGGTGCCCGTCTTGCCGGCCACGGCGATCCCCGGGATAGCAGCGTTGGTCCCGGTTCCTTCGGTGACGACGTCCTGCATCGCGGTGTTCAGCTCCGCCGCCGTCTCCTCGCCGATCGGCTGACTGTACTCGGCAGGGTCGAGGCGATCGGTGACGCGGCCGTCAGGGTCGACCACACGGCTCCAGATCTGCGGCCGCATCTGCCGGCCGCCGTTGGCGATCGCCGCGGCGACCTCGGCCATCTGCAGCGGCGTGACCAGCAGCCGCTCCTGGCCGATCGCGGTGCGGGCCAGGTCGATCGGGTCGTTTCGGGTGAGCAGGTCCTCTCCGTCGAACAGGCCGCTGGTCGAAAGCTGGTTGGCGGGCAGGTCGATCGCCGGCTTGGTGTTGAAGCCGAAGCGGTCCATGTACTCGAAGAGGGTGTCCTGGCCGATCTGCTGGCCGAGCTGGGCGAACCAGGTGTTGACCGAGTTGGTCAGGGCCGTGTCGAGGGTGGCGCCGGGGAAGTCGAGGTTGTAGTCGTTTTCCAGCGGCAGCCCTTCGACCTCGAGCGAGCCGGGCGCGTCGATCGGCGTCTCCGGCGTAATCGCGCCGCTGTCGAGGCCGGCCGCGGCGGTCACCACCTTGAAGGTCGAACCTGGCGGGTAGAGGCCTTGGGTGGCGCGATCGAAGAGCGGCCTTTCGAGCGTGTTTTCGTTCAGCTCGGTCAGTTCGAAGGGGATCCTGTTGGGGTCGTAGGGCGGGTTCGAAGCCAGCACCCGCACGCGGCCGCTCTGCGGCTCGATCGCCACCACGGCGCCGAAGCCGGCCGCTTCAAGGTCTTCGAGCGCGACCCGCTGGGCGACGGGGTCGATGTTGGTGACCACGTCATTGCCCTCCTGCTGGCGACCGCGCAGCTCGTCGAGGATCGAGGTGAACTCGGATTCCTCACCGACCAGCTCGTCGTTGTGGAACTGCTCGAACTCGCTGTCGCCCTGCTGGACGAAGCTGTAGCCGATCGGGTGGCCGAAGAGCGAACCTTCGGGGTAGCGGCGTACGTAGCGCAGCGAGTCCCCCTCTCCCTTGGCCACCGAGCGGGCGATCACCGTGCCGTCGGCGGCGAGGATGCGGCCCCGCTCGATCTGCTGCTGCTCGAGCAGCGGGCGCTTGTTGGCGTCCTCTTCCTTGAGCGCCTCGGCATCGAACACCGACCAGTACGAGGTGAAGCCGATCAGCACTGCGAAGAGCACGACGATGAAGGCGAAGAGCTTGACGATCTGGCGGTTCACCGGCCCTCCAATGCCAGCCCGGACGGCGGCGCGGCGACCATCTCGCGCCGGGCGCGATCGGAGACGAGCAGCAGCAGCGCGAGGAGGACGAAGTTGGCGACGATCGAGCTGCCGCCGTAGCTGATGAAGGGCAAAGTGACGCCGGTCAGCGGGATCACGCGGGTGACGCCGCCGATGATCACGAAGGCCTGGATCGCGAAGACCGCGGTGAGGCCGGTGGCGAGCAGCTTCGAGAAGCCGTCGGCGGCGAGCAGGGCGATCTTGAAGCCGCGAGCGGCGATCAGCAGGTAGATGAGGACCACCGCGCAGGCGCCGAAGAGGCCGAGCTCGTTGACGATCAGCGAGTAGATCGTGTCGGTCTGCGCCGCCGGCAGCAGCGCCGCGTCGGTGCCTGGGATCGTGATCATCGATTGGCCGAACCCCTTGCCGAAGAGGCCGCCGTCGGCCTGGGCAAAGATCGATTGGAGAATCTGGTACCCAGCCGCCTGCGGGTGGGCGTAGGGATCGAGCCAGACTTCGATCCGGTCGTGGACGTGGGGAACGGTCGAGGCGAAGAACCAGGCGCCGACGAGGAACATCGCCAAGCCGATCGCGACGAAGGAGAAGCGGCCCGTGGCCACGTAGAGCAGCGCCAGGAAAGCGGCGAAGAACATCAGCGAGCTGCCCAAGTCGCGAATGAAGACGAGCATGAACATCGAGGCGCCCCAGACGACCAGCATCGGGCCGAAGTGCTTGAGCGGCGGCAGGGTGACGCCGAGCACCCGCCGGGCGCCGACGATCAGCACCTCGCGGTGCTCGCGCAGGTAGCTGGCGAGGAAGACGACGAGGCAGATCTTCGAGAACTCGGCCGGCTGGAAGGCCAGCGGGCCGATCTTCACGCCGAGGTAGGCGCCGTTGACCTGCTGGCCGATCCCCGGCAGGCGCGGCGCCAGCAGGAGGAGCAGGCCGACGCCGGCGATCGTGTACCGATAGCGCTCGAGCACGTCGTAGTCACGCAGGAAGTGAACCGTCAGGGCGAAGAGGACAAGCCCGAGGACGAACCAGTTGGCCTGGTCGCGGGCCAGCTCGGGATCGATGCGGTAGACCATCACCAGGCCGAAGGCGGTGAGCAAGGCAACCAGCGGGAAGAGGTAAGGGTCGGCGGCGGGCAGCCGCACGCGCAGGTAGACGTGCGTGGCGAGGCAGATCGCGAAGAAGTAAGCCCCGTAGATCAGGCTTGCGTCGTCGACGCGGGCGCTCTCCTGGGCAAAGACGGCGGCGAATCCGGCGGTGAGCAGCAGGGCGACCGGGACCAGGGCGGTGAGCTCCCGATTGCGGGCGCTCATCGAGCTCCTTGCGAGCCTTCGATGTCTTCGATCAGCGAGACGGCGTCGTCGCGTGAGCGCAGGTCGTGGCCGCTGACCGCGTCGCGGCGACGCTGCGGCAACGACTCGGTCTGGACCGGGATGGCGTAGCGCTCCTCGTAGAGCTCGATACCGAAAGGCAGCTCGTAGGGGAGGCCCCGGTAGAGAGCGACGCGACCGCCATCGTCGGTGCCCAGGAACCAGACCTGCCGATTGGCGTACCAGGCGCCGAAGGCAAGGGCGGCGATCAGGGCGAGGGTGCCAAGGACCGCGGCGACACGACGCAGACGGCGGCGCGGCGGCTTGGCGGCGAGCTGCTCGCGGCGCTGGCGAGCAGCTGCGGCCGCGGCGCGGCGGCGCACCTCGGTCGCCGTCAGGCCGGCCTCCTCGGCCGCGGAGCCGACCAGCGTCGCGCCCTCGTCTCGACGCTGCGGCGCGGCGGCGTCCTCGAGCCGGAAGGCAAGCGCAGTGATGTTGTCGCGACCGCCGGCGCGGTTCGCCTCGTCGACCAGGGCGCGCACCGCGGCATCCATCGAGCTGGCCCGCCCCAGCTGCTTGGCGATCTGCTCCTCGCCGAGCATCGTCGTCAAACCGTCCGAGCAGATCAGGAAGACGTCTCCGGGCGCTGCGGCCACTGTCTGCAGGTCGGGCTCGACCTCGGGTTCGGGCCCAAGCGCGCGAGTGATGATCGAGCGCTGCGGGTGGTCCTCGGCCTGCGCGTCGGTGAGCTGGCCCTTCCGGCGCATCTCCTCGACCAGCGAGTGATCGCGGGTCAGCTGCTCGAGCTTGCCGGCGCGGAGGCGGTAGGCCCGACTGTCGCCGACGTGTCCAATCGCCACCTCTTCGGCCTCCGCATCGACGATCGCCGCGGTCAGCGTCGTCCCCATCCCGGCTCGCGAGGGGTCGGCGCGGGCGAGGTCGTGGATCGCGCGGTTGGCGCTGACGATCGTCTCGCGCAGGATTCGCTCGGGCGGCCCCTGCGGCAGGTCGACGTCAAAGGCGTCGGCGGCCGCTCGCGAGGCGACCTCGCCGGCCTGGGCGCCCCCCATCCCGTCGGCGACGACGAAGATCGGCGCCCGCACGAAGAAGGAGTCCTCGTTGGCGTTGCGCTGACGACCGGTGTCGGAGCGGAAGGCCTGGTCGTCGATCCTAAGCATGCGCCTCGTACCTGAACTCCGTGTCGCCGATCCGCACCACGTCGCCGTCGATCAGCTCCGCCTCACCGCTGAGCGTCGCGTCGTTGAGCTGGGTTCCATTGGTCGATCTCATGTCCTCGACATAGGCGTGGCCGTCGCGGGTAAAGATCCTCGCGTGCAGTCCGGAGGCGTAGCGGTCGTCGATGCGAACGTCGGCCTCGGCTGAGCGCCCAATCGAGAGCCCGCCGATCAGGTCGAAGCGCTCACCGGGCTCGAGGCCCCCACCGCGCTCGGCGATCAGCCAGGCATCGGTTGCGCTCGCTTGCGCAGCGAAGGCCGGTGCCTGGTGAAAGCCGGTCGCGTCGGGGGCCGGTGAGACCGTGCGGCGCAGATCCTTGAGCGCGCTGCGGGCGATCCAGAGCAGGAACAGGTAGAGCACGGCCAGGAAGCCAAACTTGAGGGCGACGGAGATCGGCTCGTAGTCCACTAGGCCGTCACTGCTCGAGGTCGAACAGGAAGGTCGTGGTGCCCAGCGTCACCTGGTCGCCGGGGCTGAGCCGGCTCGAGGAAACGCGGCGCCCGTTGACTTTGACGCCGTTGGTCGAGCCGAGGTCGGCGATCGTCCAGTCGCCCGACGGGGAGCGGCTCAGCTCCGCGTGGCGCCGCGAGACGTTGGGATCGGCGAGCACGCACTCCGCTTGCTTGGAGCGGCCGATCGTCGCCCGGGGTCCCTCGAGCACGTAGCGCCGGTCCTCGAGCGATACCACCGCGCGGGTGGCGACCATCGCCTCGGCGCGCTGTTCGGGACTCCTCGGCGGGCGCTCCTTGACCGCCGAGTAGACCATCGTGTGACCCTCTTCCCCCTGGCTTGGGCTCTCTCCCTCATGTGTCGGCGGCTTGACCAGGCGGGTCTGGATGCCGAACTCGCCGAGGCGCAGACGCTCGTCGGTCTTGAACTCGACCGCCGGGCGGGTCAGAAGGTCATAGTTGCGGCGCCGGGCGTGCTCCAGTAGATAGCCGGACAGCTCCTGCTCGAGCGAGCGCTCGTAGCCCTCGAGCTTGACCCGGTCCTTGCTCGAGAGATAGACCGTGTACTCGTTCGGGACGTAGACCCGCGCAACCCCGGCGGTCTTGTGGGCGTCCATCTCCTTGGCCAGCTTGCGGGCGAGCTCGACCGGCTGCACCTCCGAGCTGAAGGCGCGGCTGAAGACACCCTCTACGAGGCCTTCGATCCGACTCTCGAGGTTGCGTAGGACGCTGATCGGTGGCTCCTTTAGCGGGCGAGGTGGCCGCCCGCGGCGCGGGGAGCCGGCTGAAATCCTACGGGAGCAGGGGGCCGTGACCGGCGGCCAGCCAAGCTCCCAGCACCGTGGCGGCAGCGACCGCGGCGAGCCGCAGGCGCAGGGAGAGATCGGCG
Organism: Solirubrobacterales bacterium; assembly: GCA_035605155.1. Taxonomy (GTDB): domain Bacteria; phylum Actinomycetota; class Thermoleophilia; order Solirubrobacterales; family 70-9; genus VRUE01. The sequence goes on along the minus strand of DATNHC010000179.1, from coordinate 5,828 downwards.
GGCGGGCGGTGCTCGGCCAACAGGTCGAGCGAGCTCTCGAGCGCGCCGCCGAGCTCCTCCAGCGACGGGCGGCGATCCGGGCGGGACTGCAGGCAGGCGTCGACTGCGTCGCTCAGCTCGCGCGGCAGGTCGGGGCGCAGGCGGCGCAGAGGCCGCTGGCGGGCGCCGATCGCCCGCGCTGTCGCAGCCGGGTTGCCGCGGCGCTTGGGATTCTCGCCGCTCCAGCACTCATAGAGCATCAGGGCCAGTGAGTAGACGTCGGCCTCCGGCCCGGCGGTGCGGCCCTCTGCCTGCTCGGGCGCCATGTAGGCGAGGGTGCCGACGACGTCACCCGGGGCGGTCAGCGCGGCGCCGTCGGCGAGTCGGGCGACGCCGAAGTCCATCAGCTTGGCGCGCGGCTCGCCGTCCTCGGTGACGAGCACGTTCTGGGGCTTGATGTCGCGGTGCACGACGGCGCGATCGTGGGCGTGGTCGAGGGCCTCGCAGAGGTCCGCGCCGATCTCGCCGATCTCGCGATCGCTGAGCGTGCCGGCGTGGTTGAGGTCAGCCAGAGTCGAGCCATCGACCAGCTCGGTGACGAGCAACGCGTTGCCGTCCTCCTCGCCGAGCTCGTAGAGCGTGACGATGCCTGGGTGGTTGAGCCGCGCCGCGGCCTGTGCCTCGCGCAGCACACGGCGCGAGGCGGGACCGCCGCCGGATTCGATCGCCTTGACCGCCACGGAGCGCTCGAGCCGTCCGTCCCAGGCCTCGTAGACGGTGCCGAAGCCGCCGCTGCCGATGCGGCGCTCGATCAGGAAGCGGTTGAGGACCAGCGAGCCGACCACGCACATTCCCCCTTCGCCGCGAATCCGCTTCCTCCTGCGACATACTCCCTGCTTCTTGGAGGATTCCCCCGCAACCAGGGAGGCTCGCCGGCCGCGCCCGCGCCGCCGGCCCGAGCGTCAGCAGATCCTGCTGCGCCGCGGTCTCGCGCTGGGTGGCGGTCTGTTGCTGCTGATCCTCATCGTGCTCGGCGTCAAGGGCTGCCTCGACGCGCGCAAGAACCGGGCGCTCAGCGATTACGCCGGCGACGTCACCCAGATCGTCCAGGAGACCGACCAGACCAGCAAATCGTTGTTCGACAAGCTCGAGGATCCCGGCAGTCTTTCGGTGACCGATTTCATCGCCCAGGTCGACGCCGACCGCAGCGCGATCGACAGCTACGCGGTGCGGGTCGACGGTCTCGGCGCGCCGGGCGACATGAGTCACGCGCAGAGCACCCTGGAGCTGGTCTACGAGCTGCGCAGCAGCGCGATGAACGAAATCGCCGACAAGATGAGCACCGCGCTCGGCGACGTCGGCTCCGAGCAGGCAACCGCGGCGATCGCCAGGCAGCTGCGGGTGCTGGCGGCGAGCGACGTGCTCTACGCGGCCGTGGTGCGGCCGGAGATCGACGCCGTGCTCGAGGAGAACGGGATCGAGGGCAACGACGTGCCGAAAAGCGTCTTCGTGCCCGACGAAACCAAGTGGCTGGACGAAGACGAAGTCAGCGCGGCGCTCGGCGCGGTCAGCGGCGCCACTGGCGCGGCCACCCCTGGGGTGCATGGGCTGGGTCTGATCGGGACCAGCGTCAACGGCACCGAACTCTCGGCCGAAGGCGTCACCTCGGTACCCAGCGAAGGCACACCGGAAGTCGAAGTCGAAGTCCAGAACCAGGGCGCATCGACGGAGAACGGGGTCACGGTCTCGGTCACCGTCGACGGAGGCAACACCCTGCAGGAAGCCATCGACAGCATCGGGGCGGGCGAAAGCTCGAGCGTCTCGATCCCGCTGACGCCGGCGCCAGGCCGTGAAGCGACGCTCGAAGTCGAGGTCGAAACGGTGCCGGGCGAGCTGGTCTCCGAAAACAATGAAGCCAGCTACACGGTCGCCTTCGAATAGGCGGGAGCTTGTGCGGATCGCCTACCTGGGACCGGCGGGCACCTTCACGGAGGACGCCCTGGGTGAGGCGCTGCGTGACGAAGGAGATTTCGAGGCGCTGCGCACCCCAACCGTTCACGACGCGATCCTCGCAGTCGAGAGCGGCGAGGCGGACCGTGCCCTCGTCCCCTTCGAGAACTCGATCGAGGGATCGGTGCGCAGCACGCTCGACACGCTCGCCTTCGAGACCAGCGGCGTGACGATCGTCGGCGAGCACGACTTCGCCGTGCATGCCCATCTGATCGCCGAACAGCCGCTCGAGCTGGAGGCGATCGAGACGGTGCTCTCCCACCCGCAGCCACTCGCCCAGTGCGCTCGCTTCCTGCGCGAGCGCTTGCCCCGAGCCGAGCGCGTCACTGCGACGAGCACCGCCGAGGCTGTGCGGCTGGTGTGCGAGTCGGCGGACTCCCGTCAGGCGTGGGCGGCGATCGGCGCGAGGGCAGCTGCGGAGGTCTACGGCGGCACCATTCTCGCCGAAGGGATCGAGGACGAGGCCAACAACGTCACCCGCTTCGTCTGGATCGCCCCGGCAGGCACCGAGCCGGCGGCCGGCGAGCGCTGGAAGACGTCGCTGGTCTTCTCCGAGCTGGGCGAAGACCATCCCGGCGCCCTGGTCGAGGCCCTGCAGGAGTTCTCCTCCCGCGACATCAACCTGACCCGCATCGAGTCCCGCCCCCTGCGCCAAGGCCTGGGCCGCTACATGTTCTTTTGCGACTTGGAAGGAAGCGAGCAAAGCCCAGCCGTAGCGAATGCAATCGCCGCCCTGCGCGCCAAAGCCGAATCGGTCCGAGTGCTCGGGTCCTACCCGGTTGGCCAGATGCACCGGTAATCTTGATGTACAGGCTGGTTCTTTAGGAGGGGTGCCCTAGATGGCTGTGAAGGTGACCAATCGGGAGATCCGGCGAATCGTTGAGTTCCTGGTCGCCGTCGCGTCGGTGTCGGTGCTTATCAATGCCGATTCGGCCAGCGCCGCCACCCATACGCAGGCGATTGACGTCGGCAACAGCTTGAACGCCGTCTCGTGCGTGCCTGGGACAACCACTTGCATTGCTGCCAACAGCCAAGGCGACGCGCTCTATGCGACGGACGTGAGCGCAACCGCGGCAGCCACCTGGACCCCGTGGAGCGGACCCAGCGACCAAAGCCCCAGCGAGGCCGTCGAGTGCCCGGCGAGCACGCTCTGCCTCCTCGCCGCCGGCCAAGTCGAAGGCGGCGGGGGCAACCTCTACCGCGCGACCACCCTCGGCGGCGCCTTCTCCACCTCGGTCCTGCCCGCTAACGGCATCGGCGCCATCTCTTGCCCGTCAGCCTCCTTCTGCGTGACCGCGAATGAAGGTGGCGGCTTCATTCGCTACTCGACCAACCCCTCGGGAATCTCCTGGACGGCGGTGAGCATTGGAGCGGGGGCGATGAAGGATGTCTCCTGCCTGTCCTCGTCGTTCTGCGCGGTTGTCGACGACTCAGGCAACGTCCACGTCGCCACGACCGAGCAAGGGATCAAAGAAGCCGCCGGGTGGACCTCCACCAATGTGGACGGCACGACGGCCCTGCGCGGCGTCGCCTGCAGCTCGACGACGTCATGCATTGCCGTCGATCGCAGCGGCGAGGTCCTCGAGCTCACGATCGACCCCACTGGCGAAGCGGTGGCCACAAGGCAAGCCATCGACGGCGCGAAAGAACTCGCCGCGGTCTCCTGCACGGGCTCGACTTGCGCAGTCGCGGACGGTAATGGCTCGCTATTCAGCTCCACGAACGCAGGCGAAGGCTGGGCCATGCGCTATGGCGGCGGCGACCCATTCACGAGCGTGTCCTGCGGGTCTGCGTCGCTCTGCGCGGCCGCTACGACAAGTGGCAAGATCACGACACTTGACCCCTCGGCCATCGTGGCGCCCTTGGCGGTCACCACCAACACGCTGCCGGCGGGCGTCGCGGGGGCTCCCTACGAGGCCCAAGTCGAAGCCACCGGTGGAACCCCGCCGTACCGGTGGTCGGCGACGGGATTGCCGCCGGGCCTCTCGATCGATCAAGCGAGCGGGCGAATCACCGGCATTCCGCTGACTGCGATATGCGTGCGCTGGCCTTGCCCCCAGCCGCCGGCCAGCTACGCGCCGATCGTCACGGTCGCCGACAGCGACGGCATCCCGGCATCGAGGCAGCTGACGATCTCGCTTGCCGGGAGGGCGGCCGAGACCGCTCCAGGATCGGCCGCTGGCGCTCCGGTAGTGACGGAGCTCAGGGCATCCCACCGCGTCTGGCGGGTGGGCAGTGGACTTGCTCGGATCAGCAAAAGGCATCCCGACAACCGCAGCTCATCCCCAGTAGGGACGACGTTTTCCTTCAGGCTTGACACGCAGGCGACGGTCGTGTTCGAGTTCAGCAGGCGACTTGCCGGTCGCAAAGAGGGCGGCCGCTGCATCGCCGAGACGAGCCGGAATCGTAAAGGCGAGGCGTGCCGTCGCACGGTGCCCGCAGGAGCACTCTCGTTCTCTGGCCACCCCGGAGTGAACAGGGTGGTGTTCTCAGGACGCTTCTCGCAAGCCGACAAGTTGAGCCCAGGGCGGTACATGCTCACCGTCATAGCCACTGGCTCCGGCGGCCAGCGCTCCGCGGCGACCTCGCTGAGCTTCAGGGTCGTGAGGTAGCTCCGGGCGCGGCGCAACGCTCTTGCTGAACGCCTGTCGGGCCATGAAAAGCAGGAGCGCTACCCCGACGCCAAGGTGCAGCAGCGAGCGACTCGATCAGGCTGGTGTCCTTCGCCAGCCGAGTTCTGCGTAGCCCAGCCGAACTTGCGGATCAGAGCCTCATAAGACCGGCAATGTGCGGGCGAGGGGCATCCCTCGAGGGTTCTGGACAACGCCTGCGTAGAATTCCCGAGCAGCATGGCACGCGTGCTCGTACTCAACGCAACGTATGAGCCAATCAACGTCTGCACGTTGCGGAGAGCCGCTGTCCTACTGCTCAAGGAAAAGGCCGAGCTGCTCGAGCGGCGCGAGGGCGCGATCCACTCCGAGCATGTGACGATGGAGCGCCCCGACGTGATCCGCCTGGTCAGCTACGTGCGGATCCCCCGGGAAGCGCACAGGAGGAAGATCACCCGCCGCGCAGTGCTCGCGCGGGACTCGTGGACCTGCCAGTACTGCGGCGCGCGCAAGTCGGGCCTCACGGTGGACCACGTGATCCCCCGCAGCCGCGGCGGCAAATCGGTCTGGGAGAACATCGTCGCCGCCTGCGCCAGCTGCAACCGTCGCAAGGGCAACCGTCTGCCGCGCGAGATCCACATGCACCCGCAGAGCAAGCCTAAGGCGCCGGGGCCGACTGTCTTCATCCAGGTGGCCAGTCCGAACATTCCCACCGCCTGGCAGCAGTACTTGCCTGCGGCGGCTTAGGTGGGGGACGGCGGGGGAGGTCCCGCCGGTTCCCACGCACCGCCTTACGGCGGTGCGAATCAAGTGCCGCTTCGCGGCTTAGAACAACTTTGCAGAGCCGCTTCGCGAGGAACCGTCAGGACCTCCCCCGCCGTCCTCTATCCCCAGGCCACCTTGTCTCGTCGGCAGGAGCCGTCTGAGGAGTGCAGAGCAGCGGGCAGAGTTTCCAGAGTGCCTCGCGAAGCGGCTCCGCAGAGTGTCTCTGTGCCCCCGAAGGGGGCAAGCAGGTTCGCACCGCCTTTTGGCGGTGCGTGGGCACTCTGGAGACTCTGCCCGCTGCTCCCGACTACTCGGGTGGTAGCTGCTCTTGGCCGTCCGGCTCAGACTCAGTCGAGCTGTCGTCGTCAACCACCAGGGCGACGGCGCTGACGCAGTCGTCGTCCTTCATGTTCATCACGCGGACGCCCTGGGTGGCGCGGCCCATTTGGGAGATCCCTCCTGCCT
>DATNHC010000178.1:0-24132 GCA_035605155.1 Solirubrobacterales bacterium | reverse complement strand
TCTGGGAGCGGCTCGAGGGCGGTCGCGTCTGGGAGCGGCCCTGGCCAACCGCCGACCCCGCGCTGCTCAGCAGCGAGACCGTGACCCTCGTCGTGCAGGTCAACGGCAAGCTGCGCGACCGGGTCGAGGTCGATGCGGAGGCGCCGCAGGACGAGGTTCTGCGGCTGGCCCGCGAGAGCGAGAAGGTCGCCCGCTTCCTCGATGGCAAAGAGGTGGTCAAGGAGATCGTCGTCCCCCGTAAGTTGGTCAATCTCGTCGTTCGGTAGGGACGCGAGCCAAGCAGATCGAGGATGCAGTGAGCGAAGCGCGCTTTTGCACGTGAGCGATCGAGGACGCAGAGATGCGCTGGTTATCGTCCCTACCGATCTGGTACAAAGCGCGCGTGTTGGTAAGGAGGCTCTCTGAGGCGCCCGTCGAGGAGTGGCACCGCCTGCGTGCACGCGTGCTGATGGACGCCGGCGAACTGGGCTCGCGCAACCTCTCGGTGACATGGCTCGAGCTGCCCGTCGGCGCCGAGCAGTCGCTGCACTCGCACGAAGAGGCTGAGCAGGTCTACGTCATCGTCAGCGGCTCGGGCTCGATGTCCGTCGCCGGCGACACCCAGCAGGTCGCCGAGGGAGACCTGATCCTCGTACCGCCGGCGACCGACCACTCGATCGCCAATGACGGCCAGGGCGAGCTCGCCTGCGTCTCGGTGCAGTCGCCACCGGTCGCGGCATCCGAGCTCTACAGCGATCAGCTGGCCGAGGTCTCGGGCTACGACTTCGACGACGACGATCTGTAAGCCTCGCGATAAGCGGCGCATCTCGGCGTCCTCGGTCGCTCGCGTGCAGAGCACGCCACGCTCCCTGCGTCCTTGATCTGCTTGCTTCTTGCGAGGCTTACGCGTCATATAGCGCGCCACATGCGCGTTGCGGTCCTCGACCGTTGTGGCCATGCCCGAGCTGAGCAGGTCGCAGATCGCCCTCTATGGCGCCGTTGCCGTGGTGCTCCTGCTGCTCGGCGCCAGGGCAATCCGGGCGGAGGGCGACGCCGGCTCGGGATTCGATCCGATCCCGGTCAGGGCGGCTGACGACGAAAGCGGCTTCAGCCTCCAGGGCGGCGCCGGCTCCGACGTCGTCGTCCACGTCACCGGCGCGGTTGTCAGTCCAGGGGTCTACCGGCTGCCGGCGGGTGCGCGGGTTACCGATGCCGTGCGGCGGGCCGGCGGGGCAAACGGCGGCGCACTGCTGGAAGCGATCAACCTGGCCGCGCGGCTCGCCGACGGTCAGCAGGTGGTCGTGCCGAAGCGCGGTCCGGGCGGTGTGCCGCTGACGAGCGGGGGCGCGGCAGCAGAAGCCGGGCCAATCAGCCTCGGCACGGCGACCGTAGAGCAGCTCGAAGAGATCGACGGCATCGGGCCGGTCACAGCGGAGAAGATCCTCGAATACCGCGACCAGCAGGGAGGGCTCGCCTCGGTCGACCAGCTCGACCAGGTGAGCGGCATCGGACCGGCGACGATGGACTCGCTGCGCGCGCGTCTGCAGCCCTAGATCGGGATGCGGGGCGGCTGGCCCTCCTCGCTCGTGGTCCTCGGACTGCTCGCCGTCGTCGGCCTGGCGCTGGCCCACGGCGAGGAGATCCACGCGCGTGCCGCAGCCGCCCTGGGGCGCGGCATGCAGGAGCGCGAGGCCGAGCTGGCGCGCGGTTTCGTCCTTGGCGAGGACGATCGAATCGACGAGGCGACGGTCGAGAGCTTCCGGCGCTCGGGGTTGGCGCACCTGCTCGCCGTCTCGGGTCAGAACGTGGCTCTGCTCGGGCTGCTGGCGATGCCGTTGCTCGCCGCTCTCGGCATGCCTCTGCGTGCTCGCCTCGTCTGGATCCTCGCGGCAATCGCCGTTTACGTGCCCCTGACCGGCGCCGGCCCGTCGATCCTGCGGGCGGGCGTCATGGGCGCCCTAGGCCTGCTGGCGACCCTGGCCGGCAGGCGCAGCTCCAGCCTCTATGCCTTGGCTCTGGCGGCGATCGTCACCCTGGCGATCGACCCGCGCCTCGGCGGCGAGGTCGGCTGGCAGCTCAGCTTTGCCGCAACGCTCGGCATCGTCGGGCTCGCCGGGCCGCTGCGGCGCGCAATTGGCACCTGGGTGGGATCGCGCGGTTGGCGCGGCGCGCTGGTCGATGGTGCGGCGATGACGATTGCCGCAACCTTGGCCACCGCTCCGCTGGCCGCCTTTCACTTCGAAGCGCTCTCGACCACGACGTTGCTCGCCAACCTGCTGGCGCTGCCCGCTGTGGCACCCGCGATGTGGCTCGGCATGCTGGTCGTCGCCGCCGGACAGGTTCCAGGTTTCCCGGTGGAGCTGCTCAACGCCGTCAACGGACCCTTGCTCGCCTATATCGCCCAGGTGGCCGCCTGGTGTGGCGGCCCGAGCTGGGCTTACCTCGACGTACGGCTGGGCGTCGACGGCCTGGTCGTCTCCTACGCGGCACTCGTTGCATCGGCGATCGGGGCGCCGTTCCTTGCGCGACGATGCCATCTCGCGACGCTGAAGCGCGCCTCGGTCCAGATGACCCCCGGGCGCAGCGTTTCTCCGCCCCATCGGGCATGCGCGTCGCGCCAGGTATCGAAGCGATGGAGCTGGATTGCGGTGGTCGGCGCCATTGCGGCGATCGTGTCGGTTGGCTGGGTTCTGGAGGGTGGGGCGGGAACACCTCGGCCGCCCGTCGGCCTGCGCGTCTCGATCCTCGATGTCGGTCAAGGTGACGCGATCCTCCTGCAGCCGCCGGCTGCGCCCGCCGTCCTCGTCGACGGCGGGCCGCCAGGCGATGACCTCGCCGAGCAGTTGCGCGCCGCCGGAGTGGACCGGCTTGGGGCGGCGATCGTCACCCACGAACAGTCGGACCACACGGGCGGCATCGAGGAACTGCTCGGTCGCTTCTCCGTCGCGAGGCTGGCCTACGCGCGAATCGGCCGAGCTCTGCGCGCCAGGGCCGCAGCGGTGCAAGCCAAGCCGGTTCGGATCGCCGCGGGCGCCGAGATCCGCTCCGGAGCCCTGCGGCTCGAAGCGCTCTGGCCGCCGCGGGCGCTGCTCGGCTCGCCACTGGCAGGCGCCGATCCCAACGGGCAGGCCCTGGTGCTGATCGCTCGCTGGCACGGCTTCTCGATGCTGCTCACCGGGGACGCCGAGGCCGAGGCGGCGGCGATCGAGCCGGGACCTCTCGACGTGCTCAAGGTCGCCCACCACGGCAGCGAGGACGCTGGTCTCGGTGCGCTCCTCGACCGCGCCACGCCGCGCCTTGCGGTGATCTCGGTCGGCGCCGAGAACCCCTACGGGCACCCAACCGCATCGACGCTGACGACGCTCGCAGCCCACGGCGTCTCCGTTCTGCGCACCGACCTCGACGGGACGGTGGTTCTCGACGTGAGCCGCGACTCGGTCGCGATCGACACCGACAGCTGAGCGCCGCCTCAACGAATGCCCGACGGAATAGTGGGGTTTCCTGCCCTCGCTCCTACGCTCAGCCGGAGAGGCCGCCGATGGTCGTAAAGGTGTTCTCCAGGTTTGGACATAGGCCAGAGCGTTCCTTGCTGAGCGTCAGCCTGGCCGGAGACACGGTGCCGGTGCGTCTGCGCAGCGTCTCGATCGGCTTGGTTGGGCTGGTCGCGGCGGTTGGTCTCGGGCTGGTGGCAATGTTCGTCCAGCAGGAGTTTCCCGGCGAGGTAAACGCCCCGCTTCCCGGGCTGCCTTTGGCCGGGGTCGTCCACAACGACACCCTCGGCCTGGCTGGCTCCTCCGCGCACACCGGAAACGGCGATGCCAGTGGGGTTCCCGCCCAGGTCGCTTCAAGCCGGTCAGAAGCGGGGTCGCCGGCGGCTGAGGACTCAGGCCCGGCACGCCCGCCTCGTAGCGAAGGCCCGGCCGGCGGCGCAGCCCCGGGTATCCGGTCGCCAGCGTCTCAGCCAGGCGAGGCACCCGCACCCGCACCGGCACCGGTGCCGGCACCCGGGCCGGCGCGGGTGCCGACCGCTGCCGAGCCTCCCGCGACGAGCGCTCCCCCTCCGGCCCCGTCTCAGCCGGTCCCCGTTGAAGCGCCGGCGCCAGTCGTCCCTCCCGCCCCTGAAGAGCAAATTCCCGTTAGATCCCCTGGCAGATCCGCAGAAGCCCCCGGGCACACCCCCGGCACGGGCCCCCCGCCTTGGGCGGCCAACGGCGACGGAGCGGTCGCCAAGGAAGTCGGACACGGAAAACCAAGCTGGGCAGGCCACTAGACTCGGCCGCCGATGGCCGAGGGCTTGGCAGCGCTCTACCTGATCGCCGGCACCGACCAGGCGAAGATCGACGCAACCCGGTCGCGGTTGCGTGCCCGGGCAGAAGGCGATGGTGGCGCCGGTGCGCTCGAGGTCTTCGAGCCGAGCGAGGGGCGTGGCGCGCCCGACCACGAGGCCCTGCTTGCGGCGATCCCGGCGATGTCGCTGACCGAGACGCGGCGTTACCTGCTCGCCGACGGAGTCGAGCGCTGGCGGGACAAACAGCACGAGGCTGTCGCCGAGGCGATCGTCGCTCTGCCGCCCGACCTAACGGTCGTGCTGATCGCCCGCGACAAGGCGCCGGCGAAACTGAGCAAGGCAGTCAAAGCGGCCAAGGGCGAGATCCATGAGTTCGAGACGCCCAAGGCGCGCGAGATGCCGCGCGTGCTGGTCGGCGACGCCAAGCGGCTCGGCTTTGCCCTGGAGCCCGCTGCCGCCCGCATCCTCGTCGACCGCATGGGCGCCAACCCGGTTCGCCTGCGCTGCGAGCTGGAGCGCTTGGCGCTTTGGGCCGGCGAGGGGGGGAGCGTGACCGCAGCCGATCTCGAAGCGATGGTCGCCGACACCTCCGAAGCCGCTGTCTGGGCGCTCTCCGATGCGCTGCTCGAGCGTGACCCGGCGAAGGCCGCTTCGCTGGCCGAGCGGCTCGTCTCCCAGGGTGAGAACGTCACCGGTCTGATTTACGGGCTGGCGTCGCGATTGCGCAACGCCTGTGCCGCGGCCGCGCAGATTGAGGAGGGTGTGCCACCCAAGCAGGTCGAGTCGAGCCTCGATATGCATCCCTACGCGGCTCGCCAGCTGGTCTCCAGAGTGGGTCACACGAGCGTCGAAGGGCTGCGCGAGGCGACCATCGCCCTCGCCGATCTGGAGGTTTGGTGCCGCGGCGGAGCCGACTACGGCGACGAGCTGGCGCTCACGCTGGCGCTCAGAAAAGCTGCGGGCGCGGCGGCCTGACTACTTCGCTGCGGCGGCAGAAGCGGCGAGCCTGGCCGCTCTCGACTTCTTGCGGGCGCCGGTGTTCTTGTGCATCCCGCCCTTCTGCACGGCCTTGTCGATCTTCGAGACGAGCGCTTTGTGCTCGGCCTCGACTTTGCTCGCGTCACCGTCTGCGACGGCGCTTTCCAAGCGGCGGAAGTAGGTCTTCACCGTGCTGGTGAACAGGCGGTTCTCCGTGCGCTCGCGCTCGCTGCGTAGGATCCGCTTCTTCTGTGAGGCTATGTTGGCCATGTTTGCGGCGGCCGACTATAGCGAGTGAGATAGAGCTTGGAGACCATCGAGACGCCGCAGGAGCCAGCCGCCCAGGGCGGTCGCCTGGCTCGCTCGACGGCATTCTTCTCGATCGCCACGGCCGCCTCGCGCGTCGCCGGCCTCGGTCGGGAGATCGTTGCCGCCTCCTACTACGGCGTCTCGGGGCCGATGTCGGCCTTCACGATCGCTTTCCAGCTGCCCAATCTGGTCCGCGCGCTCTTCGCCGACGCCGCCCTGCAGCCCGCCTTCGTGCCGATCTTCACCGAGCAGCTCGAGCGCAGGAACTACCGCGAGGCGTTCCGGCTCGCATCGACGCTGCTGCTGCTGGTCACGCTGGTCCTGGGGGCTGTCACGGCGCTCTTCGTGCTCGCCGCGCCGCTGATCATGCCGCTCTTCGCGCCGGGCTTCGAGGGCTCGATCCTCGACCTGACGGTCACCCTCTCCCAGGTTCTCTTCCCGATCCTGATCCTGCTCGGGGTGAGCGGCGTCGTGGTCGGGGTCCTCAACAGCTACGACCGCTTCGGCGCATTCGCGATCGCGCCGCTGTTCTGGAACCTGACGATCATCCTGCTGGTCGTCGTCCTGGCGCCGATGTTCGAGGGCCAGGACCGCATCTATGCCTATGCGATCGGCATCCTGGTCGGGACCCTGGTCCAGTTGCTGATCCCGGTCTTCGATTTGCGCAACACGCCGTTCAAGTTCGAGTGGAGCTTCGAATGGCGCAACCCCGACGTGCGCCGGGTGCTGCTCTTGATGCTGCCGGTGACGATCAGCCTCGGGCTGATCAACTTCAACCTGCTGATCAACAGCCTCTTCGGCACGCTGGTCTCAGACCAGGCGCCGGCGGCGATCGACAAGGCCTTCCGCATCTACCAGCTGCCGCAGGGCATCTTCTCGGTGGCGATCGCCACCGTGCTCTTTCCGACCCTGGCTCGCTTCGCCACGCGGGGCGACTTCGACGACCTGCGGGCGACGATGGCCAACGGCATGCGCCAGATCCTCTTCGTCCTCGTGCCGGCAGCGGCGGCGGTGCTCGTCCTCTCCGAGCCGATGATCCGGCTTGTCTACGAGCGCGGCGAGTTCACGCCCGAGCAGACGACGCTGGTCGCCACAGCGCTCTTCTGGTTCGCCTTCTCGCTGCCGACCAACGGCCTCTTCCTGCTTCTCACTCGGACCTTCTTCAGCCTTCAGCGGCCCTGGGTGCCGACCGGGATCGCCGCCGCCAACCTGGCGATTACGGCGCTCGCGGCGCTCGCTCTGTACCACCTCGGCGTCGGCGGCATCGTCGCCTCGACCGCAATCGCCACCGCTGCCAGCGTCGTCCTGCAGGGCGTGCTCCTGCGCCAGATCCTGCACGGACTGGAGCTGGGGCGCCTGCTCGACACGGCGATCCGCATCACAGTCGCCTCCGCCGCCCTGGCTGCGGTCAGCTTCGGCGCCTGGGATGTCCTCGACAGCGCCCTCGGCCGCGGTCTCGCTGGCCAGATCGTCTCCCTGGGCGTAGCGCTGGGCCTCGGCGGGCTGGTGTATCTCGGCGTCGCGAAGCTCCTGCGCATCGCCGAGCTCGACCAGATCCTGCGCCTCGTGCGCCGCCGCTAGATGCTCGGCGTGGGGCGCTATCTGTTGGGGGCCGCGGAGCTAAGCCTGCTCGTCGGCTTCGCCTGGCTCGGGGCAACGGCGCTGCGCCGGCGGCTGGTGCCGGAGCTCGAGGGCGGGCCAGCTCATCTCGCGACCACGGTCTTGGGGCTGTTCATCCTGCTCGCGATGGCAGAGCTGCTTGGCAGCTTCGGCCTCTTCGAGCCGCTGCCGTATCTCGTCACCGTGACTGTCGTTGGCATGGGGCTCTGGTTGCGTGTGGGAGGAGGGTGGGGGTGCCCCTCCGACGCAGCGGCGTCCCGTTTTTCGCCCCACCGACGCTCGCGGACAGCCGCAAACTCAACAGGCGAAAAACCCAGCAAGACGGAGGGGCACCCCCACCCTCCCGCTCTATCCACTCTGATGGCCCTGTTGATAGCCGCAATCGCCGTCGTCAAGTTCGGTTTGGAGGTGAAGCCGAAGCTGAGCACCGGTATGACCGGGTTCGATTCGACCTGGTACCACGGGCCGTTTGCTGCCGGGTTCTTTCAGAGCGGCGATACGTGGAGCTTGCACTTCATCGCGCCGCAGTTCCTGGCCTGGTTCTACCCCGCGAACTCGGAGGTGTTCCACGGGGTGGGGATGCTGGCGTTTGACCGCGATCTGCTCTCGCCGCTGATGAATCTCGGCTGGTTCGTTGGCTGTTTGGTGGCCAGCTGGTGCATCGGACGGCCGTACCGAGTCGCACCGTTCTCACTGGCGCTGGGCGCTATCGCGCTGAGTGTGCCTGCCCTTTCGGATCAAGCCGGCGAGGCGCGCAACGACATCGTCGGGATCTTCTTCCTACTTGCTGCTGTTGCGGTTGCTCTGAACGCTGGAGCAAGGGCCCATCGCGAGCGCAGCTCCCACATGCAAGCAGGAGCTGCGTTCGCGATGGGCCCTTTGGTTGTCGCCGACCTCGTGGCGGGGATGGCAGCTGGGACCAAGCTCAACTTCCTCCTGCCTGCAACTGTCCTCGTGTTTGGACTGGCGTTGATTGCGCCGAAGAGAACGCGCGGACGCGCGCTTCTCGTTGCAACCCTGGCTGCCCTGGCTGGCGGCGGTTACTGGTACCTGCGCAACCTGGCGCACACCGGCAACCCGCTGCCCTGGATCAAGCATCTCGGGCCAATCGATCTGCCCGCGCCCGAGCAGGCGCTCGGCGGGCGCCAAGGGCATAGCGTGCTCGGCTACCTGACCGACGGCACGGTCTGGTCGGACTGGCTCCTGCCCGGGCTCCATGACGGCCTCACTTTCCTCTGGCCGCTGCTGGTTCTCGCCGCCGTCGCTGGCCTGCTCCTCTGCCTTGGCCGTGGCTCTGATCCCGTCCTGCGCCTCGCCGCCGTCGCGGGCTTGGCCGCGGCCCTCGCCTGGCTGATCGCCCCCCCGTCGGCCTCAGGTCCCGACGGCTTTCCCGGCGGCTTCGAGTCTGGCCTCCGCTACCTTGCCCCGGCCCTGGTCCTCGGCCTGACCCTCCTCCCTGCAGCGCCCCCACTACGGGGATGCTTGGCCAACCTCTCGATGCGTTCGCTGTTTGTCAGGAACAGACTGACAAACAGCGAACGCACTCGGCTTGGGGCGTCGTCGGCAGCTGGGGTGCTTGTCGTGCTGATCCTGTGTGCGGCCGCCATCGGCTATCCAATCCAGCGCCACTACCTCGAGAACCGCTACGAGAACCCCACCTTCACCACGCCCGGCCTCAACGCCGCCTTCAAGTGGGCCCAGGACATCACCGACGCTCGCATCGCGACGACCAGCACCCGCCAGTACCCCCTCTTCGGCCGCGACCTCAGCAACCACGTCGATTACATTGGCGAAGAGCAACCCCACGGCGGCTTCATCGCCCCTACGACGTGCCCGGCCTGGCGACAGCTGATCAACGCCGGCAACTACGACTACATCATCGCCAGCCGTGACCGCATCGAACCCGGCAAGCCCAACTACCCCCCCTCCGCAGCTTGGACCGCTGGTCCCGAAGCAACCGTCGTCCTACGCACCCCGCCCACCGTCATCTACAAGCTGAAGAGCAACGGATTGAGTCCATCGGCGTGTAGGTGACCCGTCGGCCAGCCCCGCTCGCCATACTCCGCCTCTGCCGATGGACCACATCCGCAACTTCTCGATCATCGCCCACATCGACCACGGCAAGTCGACCCTTGCCGACCGCATCCTCGAGATCACCGGCGCCGTCGACCCGAAGAAAATGCGCGCCCAGGTGCTCGACTCGATGGACCTCGAGCGCGAGCGAGGGATCACGATCAAGGCCCAGGCGGTGCGGGTCGAGTACCGGGCCGCCGACGGTGAGATCTACCACCTGCACCTGATCGACACGCCCGGGCACGTCGACTTCTCCTACGAGGTCTCGCGCAGCCTCGCCGCCTGCGAGGGCGCCCTGCTCGTCGTCGATGCCGCCCAAGGCGTCGAGGCCCAGACGGTCGCCAACACCTACCTGGCGATCGAGAACGGGCTGGAGCTGATCCCGGTGATGAACAAGGTCGATCTGCCGGGCGCCGAGCCTGAGCGGGTCGGGGGCGAAATCGCCGACCTGCTCGGCGGCGATGCGGGCGATGCGATCCCGATCTCGGCGAAGACCGGGGAGGGGGTGGTCGACGTGCTGGAGGCGATCGTCGCCCGCGTGCCGCCGCCCGAGGGCAAACCCAAGGCGCCACCCCGCGCGCTCATCTTCGACTCCGAGTTCGACCAGTACCGCGGCGTGATCGCCTACGTGCGGATGGTCGACGGCGCCTTCCGCAAGCACGGTCGCATCCTGGCGATGCAGAACGGCACCGAGGCCGACATCGACGACATCGGCTTCTTCCGCCCGACGATGACCGGTGTGCAGGGCATGGAGGCAGGCGACGTCGGCTACCTGATCACCGGCATCAAGGACGTCGCCAAGCTGCGCGTCGGCGACACCGTGACGGCGCTCGACCGTCCCGCGAACGAGGCGCTGGAGGGCTATCGCGAGGTGCGGCCGATGGTCTTCTGCGGCCTTTTCCCGATCGACACCGACCGCTTCGAAGACCTGCGCGACGCGCTCGAGAAGCTGGCTCTCAACGACGCTGCGCTGTCGTGGGAGCCGGAGACCTCCGAGGCGCTCGGCTTCGGCTTCCGCTGCGGTTTCCTCGGCCTGCTGCACATGGAGATCGTGCGCGAGCGCCTGGAACGCGAGTACGGCCTCGATCTGCTGGCGACGACCCCGAACGTGCGCTACGAGGTGCACCTGACCAACGGCAGCGAGGTCGAGGTGCACAGCCCGACCGACCTGCCCGATCCCGGCACGATCGAGACGATCGAAGAGCCCTATATCCGCGCCACGGTGATCTGCCCCTCCGAGCAGGTCGGCGCCGTGATGGAGCTCTGCCAGTCGCGCCGTGGCACCCACGTCGACATGCACTACCTCAGCCCGCAGCGCGTCCAGATCCGCTACGACATGCCACTGGCGGAGATCGTGCTCGACTTCTTCGACCTGTTGAAGTCCTCGACCAAGGGCTACGCCTCGCTCGACTACGAGCCGATCGGCAATCGGGCGTCGGATCTGGTCAAGGTCGACATCTTGCTTGCCGGCGACAAGGTCGACGCGCTCTCGATCATCGTCCACCGCGAATTCGCCTACGAGCAGGGCAAGCGACTGGTCGGTCGGCTGCGCAAGACGATCCCCCGCCAGCTCTTCGACGTACCGGTGCAGGCTGCGATCGGCTCGAACATCCTCGCTCGCGAGACGGTCAAGGCGCTGCGCAAGGACGTCACCGCGAAGCTCTACGGCGGCGACGTGACCCGTAAGCAGAAGCTGCTCAAGAAGCAGAAGGCGGGTAAGAAGCGGATGAAGTCGGTCGGTCGAGTGGAAGTGCCGCAAGAGGCGTTCCTCGCAGTTTTGGAGATAGACGAGTAGGCGCCCACTAACGCAAAGCCCGACGGATGCCATTTGGCCAGACGACCAGGATCGGCAGAGCGTGTCTAGAATGCCGCCGCCATGGCGATAAAGACAGATGCGATAGGCAAGGAATGGCCCGCCACTACTTATGAGGTGGGCAAGGAGAAGATCGGGGAGTATGCGCGGGCGATCGGGCTTGACAATCCGGTCTATTTCGATCGCGAGGCGGCCAGGTCGGCCGGTTACCGCGACGTCGTTGCGCCGCCGATGTTCTGTGTCGTCTACAGCGCTCCGGCGCTGGGGCCGGCGATGTTCGACGATGAGGTGGGGATGAACTTTGCCGCGATGGTGCACGGCGGCCAGGAGTTCGAGTGGGGCGAGCCGGCTTGCGCGGGCGACGAGATCACCACCAGGTCGAAGTGCCTGGAGATCTACGAGAAGGATGGCAAGGGCTTCTACGTCTTCGAGACCGTTTCAGTCAACGGCGATGGCGAGCAGGTCGTGCGCGGTACCTGGACCAACATCGTGAGGGGAGTCTGAGATGGCGGATCTAAACGCGGGGGACGCGATTCCCGAGCTGCGTGTCACGCCGGACAAGTACCTCCCGCATCGTTACGCCGGCGCCTCGGGCGACTTCAACCCGATCCACATCGACCCCGAGTTCGCCAAGGCCGTCGGCCTGCCGAACACGATCCTCCACGGGCTCTACATGATGGGTCTCGTGGCGCGCTCGGCAACCGATGTCGCCGGCGGCGACCCGAAGGCGCTCAAGCGCCTCACGGTCCAGTTCCGCGGCATGGGCGCGCCGGAGACCGAGATCGTCGTCAGCGGCACGGTCAAGAGTGTCGATGGCAGCACGGTGGTCATCGACACGGTTGCGGCTCAGGGCGACAATCAGACGATTCGCAACGCCGAGGCGGAAGTCCAGGTCTAGGCTCCTCTTAGACTTCGAAGCGTGCTTTCGCCACGGCAAGAGCTCATTCTCAAGCTGGTGGTTGACGCGCATCTCGCGTCGGGCAAGCCAGTGTCCTCGAAGAGGATCGCCGGCCTGCCCGAGGTCGGCTGCGGGCCCTCGACCGTGCGAGCCGAGCTGGCCGCGCTCGAGGCTGCCGGCTACCTGATGCACCCCTATACGTCGGCTGGCCGGGTGCCGACCGAGTCCGGCTACCGCCGCCACGTCGACTCCCTGCTTGCTGGCGGCGCGCTGCCGGTCGGGCCGGCCGTTGAGCTGGAGCTGCGGCGGGAGATCGACCAGGCGCTGCGGGAGACCACGGCGGCGCTGGCCCAGGTCACCGATCTGATGGCACTCGTGACCGCGCCCCCTGAGACGGCCGCGGCCACCATCCACCGGGTCGAGGTGCTGCGCCTGCAGCCCCCGAGCCGGGTGATGGTCGTCGCGATCGCCTCCAACGGGGCCCTGGCCAAGCGCGTCTTCGACTTCCCCGACCCGGTCGACTCCGGCCTGGTCGAGTGGGCCTCCAGCTACCTGAACGAGTCGCTCGCTGGGATGGAACTGGGGGCGCGGATGATTGCCAGCCGGCTCACCGACCCCGAGCTGGGGCCGGCGGAGATGGAGTTCCTCGCCACCCTGGGCACCGCCTTTACCGAGCTGGAGGGGGAGCAGTCTCCCGACGACCTCTACACGGAGGGCGCCTCGCGCCTGCTCTCCGAAGCACACAGCGCCGACCTGCCGAGCGCCGACCGTCTGATGACCGCGCTCGAGGAGCGGGCGACGCTGCTCGGCATGCTGCGCACGGCGCTCGACCGGCGCTCGGTCTTCCTCTGGATCGGTGGCGAGAACCCGCAGCCGGAGCTGCGCTCGGTCAGCGTCGTCGGCGCCAATTACGGCCTTGCCCACCGCAATCTGGGCTCGGTCGGCGTCGTCGGCCCGCTGCGCATGGACTACGCGACTGCGATCGCCTCGGTGCGGGGCGCCGCCCGCGAGCTCTCGCGTTACTGCGAGACCGTCTACGACAGCTAAAGAATTCTTGCCTTAAGGCTGCCCATCTGTTAGGGCTATCCCGGCGCGCCGTCCCGGCGTGCCCACAAACGCACGCGGCGGCCACCCCGTCGCGTCGACAAGGGAGAAGGACATGCGATACCTCAAGGCTTTCGGCCTCGCCGTTCTCACGGTGCTGGCCGCGATGGCCTTCGTCGGCAGCGGCATCGCCGCCGCCGAAGCGGACAAAGAAATAGGCCTCTGCGAAGAATTAGTCGTACTGACCGGCTTATGCCCGCCAGGAAGACTATTGCCGCAGGGAACTGAACTCACCGGCTTAGCGACAGCGCCGAAATTCATCAGTTCGCTGGGAACCATCGAATGCCAGGACGGTCTGATCAAAGGATTGCTCGGAACCGAAATGGGGGAAGTGCTAACGGTTACGGTCACCGATTTCATTTTCGGGAAATTACCGACGCCGAAATTAGGCGAAGGCTGCACGGGGCCATGCACCGGAGGCATCCACGCCGCCGCACCGGTGGGCGGCTGGTTCGAAGTCGAAGCTCTCGACCATTTCTTCTTCAAACTGGAAAAAGTCATCTTCACGCAATTAGGCTGCCCATTTGGGACCACCTGCGTCTACTCCAGCGGGGCGTTCAAATCGTTAGTCGACCGCCACTTTGTGGAACATCCGGACTGGATAGGCGAGGAAAAGGAGAAGGATGTGGTCTTAATTAACGCAACCCTGTCTCGCGGCCCCGGTGGCAGCGGTCTCTGCCCTGCGACCGGCACGTGGAAAGGCGACTACATCCTCAGCTTAGGCAAAACACCCCCTCCCGAGGAAGGGACGCGCTTATTCTGGCTGGCCTTAGAACAGTTATAGGCGCAGCCAGGGCGACATGAACAGCTAGATGCCATTTCCGCCGGGGCCGCGCCGAGTCGGCCCCGGCGGCCCTCCGGGCCCCGTCTAGAATCCAGGCGGATGCCACGCGACTACTACGAGCTCCTCGGCGTGGGGCGCGACGCCTCCGCGACGGAGGTCAAGCGTGCCTTCCGCAAGCTCGCCCGTGAGCTGCACCCCGACGTCAACGCCCACGACCCCGAGGCCGAGGAGAAATTCAAGGCGGCGGCTGAGGCATACGAGGTGCTCTCCGACCCCGAGCGGCGCCAGACTTACGATCGCTTCGGTCACGAGGGCCTGCGCTCCGGCGGTTTCCCACCGGCCGGTGCCGGCTTCGGCTCGGTCGAGGACATTTTCCAGGCTTTCTTCGGCAGCAGTTTCGGCTTCGAGGTGCGGCGTGGGCCGATGCGTGGCCAGGACCTGGTCCACGCGGTCGAGATCTCAGCCCTGCAGGCGATGCTCGGCGTCGAGCTGAAGATCCCCAGCCATGAGGGCGAGCGCGAGATCGAGCTGCCGCCCGGTCTCCAGCACGGCACCCAGTTCGCCCTGCGCGGCCACGGCCTACCGGGCGCCAACGGGGGCCCTCCCGGCGATCTGCGCATCGTCGTCCACGTGATCGTCCCCACCGACCTCTCCGAGGAGCAGCGCGAGCTTGCCGAGAAGCTGGAGGAAACGCTGGAGGATCGCAACCTGCGCACCGGACAGGGCGACGACGGCTTCTTCTCCCGCATGCGCCGAGCCTTCGGTTGATCCGACTCGCGGTTCGCTGCAAGCCCGAGCAGGCCGAGGTCGTGCTCGCTGAGCTGACCGTGCTGGCGCCGAACGGGGTCGAGGAGGAGCGCGGGCCCGGCTACGTCGAGTACGCGATCTACGGCGGCGAGGGCGAGCTGCCCGAGCTGGGCGAGATCGAGGTCGCTGCTGGCGATGGCCTGGTCGACGTGGTGGCGACCGAGGTGCCAGACGACTGGGCCGATCGCTGGCAGGACTTCCACAAGCCGCTGCTGGTCGGCAAACGGCTCTGGCTGCGACCGTCATGGGAGAAGCCCCGCGCGGACGCCATCGACGTCGTCGTCGACCCCGGACGCGCCTTCGGCACCGGCGCCCACCCGACCACCCGCCTCTGTCTCGAGCTGCTGCTGGAGCTGGCCGACACCGGCGAGGCTACGGGACCACTCACCGACCTTGGCACCGGCTCCGGCGTCCTGGCGATCGCCGCCGCCAAGCTTGGCTGGTCCCCGGTCTGCGGCTACGACCACGAGGCAGCATCGGTCGAGACGGCCGCCGCCAACGCCAAGGCCAACGGCATCGACCTCGAGGTCAAACAGCTCAATCTCCGCGAGGTCCTGCCGGCGCTTGCGCCCACGACCGTGGCCAACATGACCGCCCCGATCCTCAGGGTCGTAGCCGAGCAGCTCGCCGATAGCGGGAGTCGGGGGAGGGCTCGACGGAGCCTCCCCGCTGTCGCTCCGGTGAGCCCTCCCCCGACTCCCGCCACGCTCATCCTCTCGGGCCTCCTCCCTTCGGAGCTCGACGACACCGCAGCCGCCTTCGCCCCCGCCGGCCTCACCGAGGCGGACCGTCGCTTGCAGGGAGATTGGGCCGCGCTTCTGCTCCGCCGCTAGCTGTATGTTTGGCGCCGATGCTGGCGACGATCGTCGACCCGGGCTACAAGCTCGCGCTCTTCCTGCACATCCTCGCGGTTGTGCTCGCCTTCGGCCCCACCTTCGGCTACGCGCTCTTCTTCTCCGTCGTGCCGCAGTTCCCGCGCGCGACGCCGGCGATTCTCGCCGGGATCCAGAAGACCGATCGCTACCTGGTCAATCCGGGGATGATCATTCTGCTGCTCGCCGGGATCTACCTGCTGGTCGACGGCGACTGGGAGACGAGCTCGGCGTTCATCAGCGTCGGCTTCCTGGCGATCGTCGTTCTCTTCGGCCTTCAGCACGCTTTCTTCCAGCCGAAGGTGCGCGAGGCCCGCACGCTCGCCGAACGCGACCTGAAGGCCGGCGAAACGCTCAGCGACGAGTTCACGGCTCTGGGCGAAAGGATCGGCAGGGTCGGCAGCCTTGCCGGCCTGATCGTCGTCGTAACGATCTTCTTCATGTCGTACAAGCCCTTCCTCTAGGGCGCGATCCTGACGGCTCCGACCGCCAACGACGCCAAGCTCGACCCCTCCTTCCCGGTGGCGATGTTCGACTCCGGGGTCGGCGGGCTCACCGTGCTGCATGAGTGCCTGGTCTCGCTGCCCGAAGAGGATTACGTCTACCTCGGCGACACGGCCTGGTTTCCCTACGGGACCAAGGATCCGGGCGAGCTGCGGGCGCGGATTCGCTCGATCGCCGAGCTGCTGCTCGGCAGCAGCGCCAAGCTGCTGGTGATCCCTTGCAACACGGCGACCTCGATCGGTGAGGACGTGGCGCGTGAGGTGGCGGCTGAGCACGGGGTGGAGGTCGTGCCGGTCGTTTCACCGCAGGCCGAGATCGCCTCGGCGATCACCGACAGCGGCCGGGTCGGAGTGCTGGCGACGCCCAACACGGTGGCGAGCGGCGCCTACCGCCGGGCGCTGGAAGCGCAGGGCCGGGCGCTCGAGGTAACCGAAGTCGAGGCGCCCGACCTCGCCCCCTTCATCCAGGATGGCTCGCCCTTCGACGAGAGCGTGCTGGAGATGGCTCGCACGTACTGCGCTCCGCTGAAGCGCGCTGAGGTCGACACCCTGATTCTCGGTTGCACCCACTATCCATTGGTGGCGCCGATGTTGCAGCGCATCCTCGGCCGCGACGTGCGTCTGGTCAGCGGTGGCCACGCGGTTGCCGCCGCTGTGCAGCGCAGCCTCGAGCGCCGCGGTCTCAGTTGTACCACTGATAGTGAGGGCAGCTACCGCTTCCTCTGCACCGGCGACGCCGACTCCTTTCGCGATCTGGGCACTCGCTTCCTGCAGATGCCGCTTGGCGGGGTCGAGCGAGTCGCGATAGGGCCATGACCGAGCGAGCAGGCGCCGAGGAGATTGCGGTGCGTGCAACGGTGGGAGGCAGGGTGCAGGGTGTCGGGTACCGCGAGATGACGCTGCGGCGGGCGCGCCGCCTGCAGGTGATGGGCTGGGTGCAGAACGCTGCGGACGGCACGGTGCTTGTCCACGCAGAGGGTCCAAGGAGAGCGGTCGAGAAGCTGGTCGCGTTCCTGGAAGAGGGACCGCCGGCCGCCCAGGTTGCCGAGGTGAAGACCGAGAACGTCAAGGTCGAGGGCCACGAGCAGTTCGCCGTGCGCGGCGTCAGCGCCGGCGCCTTCGTCGTCCAGGAGCACGCCGCCACCGCCCATCACTTCGATCTGCGCTTGGAGGTCGGTGGGGTGATGCGCTCCTGGGCGGTCCCCAAGGGCCCGTCGATGGATCCAGCGGTCAAGCGCCTCGCCGTGCAGGTGGACGACCACGCGATCGCCCACAACACCTTCGAGGGCAGGATCGACGGCGGCCGCGTGATCGTCTGGGATCGCGGGCGCTACGAGCAGGGCGGCCGGGTCGCCTGGCCCGAGGCCCTCGACCGCGGCCACGCCGTGTTCGTGCTGCACGGCGAGAAGCTGCGCGGCGGCTTCGCCCTGCAGCGCACGCACTCGGGCCAGAAGCCCCAATGGCTGCTGATCAAGCGCCGCGACGATCACGCTCGCCCGGGCTCTGACGTGGTTGCCGAACGGCCGCACTCGGTGCTCAGCGGCCGCACCCTCGACGAGCTGCGGGACTAGACCTGCCGGAGACCGCTGCCGTTTCCTACCTGGCTCGCCGGGTAGCCCGTCACGAACCAAGCGATCGAGGGAGCCACATGTCAGATCTGCAAGAGCGTGACGCGAAGTTGGTTCAGTACTTGAGCGAGGCATATGGCAAGGAGAAGGAGCTCGAGACCAGCCTCGAGGCGCACATCGCGATGACCACCAAGGCGCCGTACAAGAATCGGCTCAAAGCCCACCTCAAAGAGACGAAGGCTCATGCAAAGGGTCTCGAGCGCCGGATCAAGAAGCTCGGCGGCGGCGGGCAGCTGACCCAGACCGTGGTCGGCAAGGCGATGGCTGCGGCGAAGGGGCCGCTGCACATGCTCCGAGGCAGCGGCGAGCAGGAGAAGATGCTGAAGAACGCCAAGACCGAGTACTTCAACGAGCACGAGGAGATCGCCACCTATCTCTCGATCGAGACCCTCGCCGAGAAAGTCGGCGACCGGGAGACGGCGAAGCTCGCGAAGGGGATACGCCGCGAGGAGGAACGGATGGCGAAGTTCCTCGAGGGCCAGATCAAGTCGTTGACCGGGGCGGTCGTCACCGAAGAGGTGCCTAGGGCTCAGCGCAAAAGTCCCGCCAAAGCCAGACGTGCTCGAAAACCAGCCCGCTCTTCCCGCAGATGAGCAGCCATCGATGGTAAGAGCCAGCTAAATGAACAGCACAAAGTCACTCACGGTGATCCTCGATGTCGACGGCACCCTGGTCGACACGAACTACCAGCACGCCCTGGCCTGGCACCGGGGGCTGCGCGCCCATGGGCACATGGTGCCGATTTGGGAGGTCCACCGTCACATCGGCATGGGCGGCGATCAGATCGTCGCGGCGCTGGTCGGAGAGGAGGCGGAGGAAAGGGAAGGCGACGAGATCCGAGCCGACGAGGCGGATGCCTACGGCGAGCTGATCGGTGAAGTCGATCCGATGGACGGCGCTCGCGGCTTGATCGAGGATCTGCGCCGCGATGGTGCCCGCCCGGTCCTCGCCAGCTCGGCGAGGCCGGAGGAGATGGATCACTACCTCGACCTGCTCGACGCCCGCGGTCTGGTCGAGGGCTGGACGACGGCAGCCGACGTCGAGAGGACCAAGCCTCGTCCGGACCTGATCAACGCCGCCTTGGAGATCTCCGGAAAAGAGGGGCCGACCGCGATGGTGGGCGACTCGACTTGGGATGTGAAGGCGGCCAGCGCTGCTGGGGTCCCCACCCTCGCGGTTCTCACCGGTGGCTTCTCGGAGGCCGAGCTGCGCGAGGCCGGCGCCGCCGAGGTCGTCAGCTCGGTCGGGACGCTGCGCAGCGAGCGCGAGATGTTGGAGCGGATCGGGCGTGGACGGGTGAGCGCAGCGGGTTGACCCCGCTTCTGAGTGCTCGACCCGCTAAGCCTCGGAATCCAGCCTCGGCTTTACTCTGATGGCATGCTCAGCTGGCGAACGGTTGGCGTCGCCGCGCTGACGGCATCTGCGGCGCTCGCCACGAGCTTGGGGTGTGCGGATGGTGGCGAGACGAGTTCGAGCACGGCGCCGTCGATCGTCGAGCGGTCAGCCGCCGAGGGTAAGGAGCAGTCCGCGGCCGAGACCGTTGCTCCCTCGCATTGCCGAGCCGGACTGCCGAGCTGCCGCACCACCGAAGGGCGGATCACCTTCGTCGAGCGGGTCGATCCCGATGGCGACGGCGATGCCCATTTCGTCATCGTCGACCCGCAGGGCATCACCCTTCCCGGCCTGACCGCGATCGACGTGCGCGCGGGACTGCGCCCGCGCCCGCTGCCCGGCATCGGCGACCTGATCAGCGCTGCCGGACCTGTGCAGACGGGCTCCTACGGCCAGAGCCAGATCCACGCGCTCGAGCTGCACGTCGCCGGGCGGTGATCTCCCTGGCGATTGCCCGCCGACGACGGGCGTGGTCCTAGGCGAGCGAGATCACCGGGGCGGTCTGCGGGGCGACGCGACCCTCGATGACCTCCAGGTAAGCGCGCTTGACCGCGTCGAAGCCCTGGCCGTGAATCGGCTCGAGCCAGCCTGCGGTCCACTCGCAGAACGGGTGCCAGGCCTTGGCGACGCGCCGCTCGAGCTCGGCGGGGCCCCACTCGGCGGAGCGCTTGGTGACCCGGTCGGGAGCGAAGAAGGAGACCGGCCCCGGCCCCGGCATTCCGCCTGCGCCTGTACCTGCACCGAGCCCGCCCGAGCCAAGCGCCTCCCAGTGCGAGGCGCCGACCGCCATGCTGTGGACAAGCTCGTCGCCGAAGTGCGAGTGGACCGCCATCCGTGCGGCGCCGTCGCCGGCGATGTCGACGTAGGTGGCGGGGCCTGGGCCCAGCGAGTCGACCGCGTCATAGGTGACGGTGCGTCCGTAGATCCCCAGACCCTCGACGAACTCGGCGTTGCGCGGCGAGGTGAGGCCAACGAGCTCGACCCCCTCACGCCGCGCCAGCAGGAAGGCCGCGGCGATCGCCGTCTTGCTCGAGGCGCTGGAGAGGACGATCGGTCCCCGCTCCGTCAGTCCCTCGTCGGCGAGCTGGTCGTCGATCAGGAACGAGGTGAAGAAGAGCGGTCGCAACAGCATCTGCATCTCCTCGGTGTCCGCCCGGTAGAAGGGATCGCCGCCGGTCGCCAGGTAGCGGTGGTAGGCCGATGGCAGGGCCGCTCGGTGCGGGGAGCCGTCGGTGAAGCCGCGCTCGTTGACGCTGACGGGGCTGACCAGCAGGTGAGAGGAGGGCGGCAGGTAGCCGTAGACCCGAGTGCCCGCCGCGACCCCGTCGACCTCGCTGCGTTCCACCTCGGCGAAGCCCCAGACCGGAACCCGCCCCCAGCCGTCCGCAGCCGGGAAGAAGTCCCAGTAGGACATCGCCTCGCCCATCACGGCGTAGGTGACGTTGTTCGCGGTGAGGCCGAAGACGTCGACCCGCAACAGCGCCTCGCCTGGCCCGACCGCGGGCGGCTCGGACTTGGCGATGCGGCACTCGCGGAGATCGTCGCGCTTGACGAGGAAATCGCCCATCCAGTTGCCAATGCTATGGGTCGGCGGTGCCCATGCTGGGGGCGGACCTGCTCGCCGATCGCTTGTGGTCGAGGGCAAGCATGGCGGCAAGCGTCAAGCCCGCGATCGCCGCTCCTCCCAGGCCGAAGCTGAGGGCGACCCGGAAGTCCGACGATCTCTCCAGGGTGCTGTTGAGGATGAGCTGGATCGAGGCGCCGCCGAGCACGCCGCTGGCAAGCCCGGCGGCCAGCCGGGGCGGATGCCAGAGCGCCCCGATCAGGGCGCCGACGAAGCCCCCGGTGACGGCGAGGGCCGGTACCTCGAGCAGCTTCATCGCCTCGGCGCTGAGCTCCTCGCTGGGCAGGAAGACCGGCAGCGCCCAGGTCGCCCCACCGAGGGCGCCGCCGATCGCGCCGACCAGCAGCCCTATCGTGCCAAGGCGCCAAGGGCTCGCTCTTCCGGTGCGCAGCGCCAACCAGACCGCCAGGGCAGCGCCGGCGAGCGCCCATGCCTCTGCCCGCCTCAGCATCACGCTGGCGATCTCACTCGCGGTGTCGGTCGAGTCGGTGTTTCCGGACCACAGCCATCGCGCCGCGAACGCCGCCGCACCGGTAACCAACGCGCCTTCAAGGGCCAGGCGCCCACTCGGCGGAGCCGGCCTCGACGGCGTCGCGATCGGCTCGCTGGTTCCGTTGGCATCGGGCAGGAGCCCGTCGAGCGTGCTGATCAGGCGCCCGACGTCATAGCTCCACCGCGCCTCGCTCAGCTCGAGCGCGTTGCGGCGCGTGAGCGGTTGCACCTCCTCCGGCAGGTCCTCGCGTCTTGGCATTCGTGCGCCGGCGACGAGGAGCGGAATCGGGGTTACGGTGGGGCAGCTGAGCCCGGTCCCCACCTCGAGTCGAACGAAGTCTTCTGGATCGGCGATCCGCAAACCGCCCTCCTCGTCTTTGGCCGTCGCCCAGTTCGGTCCCATGACCACGATCAGGACGTGGCAGGCAGCCACCACCTCGGCGATCCGCGTGACGAAGTCGACGCCAGGTTCGAGGTCGACGTCCATGAACACGTTGCGCTCCCCGAAGCGCGCCACCATGGCGTCGTAGAGACGCCCGGCGTGAGCGGCGGTCTCTTCGCGCCGGTAGCAGATGAAGACGCTGTGCGACTCCCGAGGTCTTGCTGCTCCAGCTGACCCCTGACTCATCCTTCACCACCTACCTTGCCCGCCTCTTGGCGCTGGGAGACCCAGGCCGCGTGCTCCTGGGAGACGAGCCCCTCCACCCGCTCGGCGAGCAGTGCCTCGGGTATCGGGGCGACGGCGTAGGGACCGGCTTTCGACATGAAGAGGAACTGCTCGTGCTTGAGCCGCTCGCAGGTCGCTCGGTAGGTGGTCCAGTTCTGCTGGTACTGCTGGAGCTGCTGCAGGCCCTCGAGCACGACGATCAAGGCGCCGCCGCCGCCCACGAGCAAGACCGGCGCCGATACCCCGGCCGCCACGGGGATCGCGGCGGCGGTGACTATCTGGCAGATCTTCAGCCGCTTGAACCAGCTCTGGTTGAGTTGGCTCTTGGCGTCATACCAGGCGATCTGTTCCTGGACCCGATCCCAGGCTGGCGACTCCCCAGGTGGGTTGTGAGAGCCTGCCGACTCCTGCGGTGGCGCTTCATTAATAGAAGTATCCACACTAATCGTCAGGTCGCGGTCTATCTGACGCCGGCCCCTCTGTCAAGCACCGATTGCACGCGGGGCCGGGTGATGAGAGGGTGAACCCCATGGCAAACGTGCTCTGCGTGCTCTATGACGATCCGGTCGACGGCTATCCGCCGACCTACGCGCGCGACGAGGTGCCGGCGATCGAGCGCTACCACGACGGTCAGGTCACGCCGACTCCCGAGGCGCTTGGCTTCAGGCCCGGTGAGCTGGTCGGCAGCGTCTCGGGCGAGCTGGGGCTGCGCGAGTTCCTCGAGGGGACCGGGCACCGGCTGATCGTCACCTCCGACAAGGACGGCCCGGACTCGGTCTTCGAGCGCGAGCTGCCCGAGGCGGAGGTCGTCATCTCCCAGCCGTTCTGGCCCGCATACCTGACCGCCGAGCGGATCGCCAAGGCGCCCAAGCTGAAGCTGGCGCTGACCGCCGGCATCGGCTCGGACCACGTCGACCTGCAGGCGGCGATGAAGGCGGGCCTGACCGTCGCCGAGGTGACCTACTCGAACAGCATCAGCGTTGCCGAGCACGTGGTGATGATGATCCTGGCCCTGGTTCGCAACTACATGCCCTCCTACCAGTGGGTGGTCGAGGGCGGCTGGAACATCGCCGACTGCGTCTCGCGCTCCTACGACCTGGAGGGCATGCAGGTCGGCACTGTCGCCGCCGGGCGCATCGGCTCCGCGGTCCTGCGGCGGCTGGCGCCCTTCGAGGTCGGCCTGCACTACACCGATCGTCACCGCCTGCCGGCTGAGGTCGAGGAGGAGATGAACGTCACCTTCCACCCCGACGTCGAGTCGCTGGTCGAGGTCTGCGACGTGGTGACGATCAACGCGCCGCTGCACCCCGAGACCGAGAACATGTTCGACGCCGAGCTGCTGGCGAGGATGAAGCGCGGCTCTTATCTGATCAACACTGCGCGCGGCAAGATCTGCGATCGCGACGCGGTCGCGCGGGCCTGCGAGAGCGGCCAGCTGGCGGGTTACGCCGGCGACGTCTGGTTTCCCCAGCCCGCGCCCAGGGACCACCCCTGGCGCTCGATGCCCCACCACGGGATGACCCCGCACACCTCCGGCACCAGCCTCTCGGCCCAGGCCCGCTACGCCGCGGGTGCGCGCGAGATCCTCGAGTGCTGGTTCGCCGGGCGCCCGATCCGCGACGAGTACCTGATCGTCGACGGCGGCACGCTAGCGGGCACCGGGGCCCACTCCTACAGCGA
This sequence comes from Solirubrobacterales bacterium, assembly GCA_035605155.1. Lineage (GTDB taxonomy): Bacteria > Actinomycetota > Thermoleophilia > Solirubrobacterales > 70-9 > VRUE01. Next base: position 621 of record DATNHC010000178.1, on the reverse strand, counting down.
GGGCGACGCCACGGGTGGCTCTGAGGAAGCTGCTCGCTTCAAGAGCGGCTGAGACGGATCGAAGGGCGCGGCAGACGATGAAGATGCGCGCCGCGGTGCTCGAGGAGTTTGGAGAGCCGCTCGCGGTACAGGAGGTAGAGCTGGCCGAGCCGCAGGCCGGCGAGGTGCTCGTCCGTCTGGTTGCCTGCGGCGTCTGCCACACCGATCTCTACACGGCTTCCGGCGCCGACCCGTCGGGCTACGCGCCGACAGTGCTCGGCCACGAGGGCGCTGGCGTAGTCGAGCGGATCGGCCCGGATGTCACCTCACTATCTCCGGGCGACCACGTCGTCACCCTCTTCTCGCCTCAGTGCGGCGAGTGCGTCCACTGCCTCGACCCGCGCACCAACCTCTGCCTGGCGATCCGCGAGCAGCAGAACAAGGGCTTCCTGCCCGACGGCACGACCCGCATCTCGCGCGGGGGCGACGGAATCCGTCACTTCATGGGCTGCTCGACCTTCGCCGAGTACACGGTGATGCCGGAGATCGCGCTGGCGAAGGTGAGTCCGGAGGCGCCGTTCGAGCACGCCTGCCTCTTCGCCTGCGGGCTCTCGACCGGGCTCGGCGCCGCGATCAACACCG
>DATNHC010000177.1:0-3815 GCA_035605155.1 Solirubrobacterales bacterium | reverse complement strand
GCGGGGGTCGGCTCTATGCGCTGCACCGGATCACGGTTCGCCCTCGCTGCGCTCGGGCGACATCCCTATTTCCGGAAATCAGCGAGGAGAGGTTCTCCAATGAGCGACCGAGGACGCCGCATGACGGCCACTCGGCCCGTCAGGACGCTTCGCGCAGCATCTGCGCCTCTGGCAGAGCGCGCAGCTTCTTCAGCGTATTGGTCTCGATCTGGCGGATCCGCTCACGGGTGACCCCGAAGGTCCGCCCCACTTCCTCGAGGGTCAGCGGCTCCAGGCCGGAGAGCCCGTAGCGCAGCTCGATCACCTGGCGCTCGCGCTCGGGCAGCACCTCCAAGGCGCGCCGCACTCCCTCCTGTTGCAGACGCTCGCTCGCCTCCTCGAAGGGCTCGGCGACTTCCTCGTCGGCGACGAAGTCGCCGAGCTCCGATTCGTCCTCGTCGCCGACCGGCTTCTCCAAGGAGACCGGCAGCTGGGAGACGCGCAGGATGTCGCGCACTTCGTCCAGCTGCCAGCGCAGCTCGGCGGCGATCTCGGTCGGCTCGGGCTCGCGACCCAGTGACTGCACCAGCTGGCGCTCCACATGCGCAACACGGTTGAGCTTCTCGACCATGTGAACGGGGATGCGGATCGTGCGCGCCTTGTCGGCGATCGCCCGGGTCACCGCCTGGCGGATCCACCAGGTCGCGTAGGTGGAGAACTTGTAACCGCGGCGGTAGTCGAACTTCTCCACGGCGCGGATCAGGCCCAGCGAGCCCTCTTGGATCAGATCGAGGAAGCTGAGTCCCCGGCCCAAATAGCCTTTGGCGATCGAGACGACGAGGCGCAGGTTGGCCTCGACCATCTGCCGCTTGGCGAGCATGTCGCCGCGCTCGATCCGTTTCGCCAGCTCGACCTCTTCCGCCGCGGTGAGCAGCTCGACCTGGCCGATCGAGCGCAGGTATAGGCGCAGTGAGTCGAGGCTCGGCTCAACCGTCAGATCGAGCTCCTCTTTTTTCGGAGTGCCGCCGTTGACCGCTTCGGCGCGCGCTTCCTTGTAGGCGTCGACGCCCTCCTCGGCGAGCACTTCGACTCCCTGCTCGACGAGATGCGCGTGCAGGCCGGCGATCTGCTCCTTGGTGACCTCGACCTCCTCCAGCGTGGTCGCGATCTGCTCGAAGGTGAGGTAGCCGCGCTCGCGGCCCAGCGTGATTAGCCCGCGCAGCTCTTCGGGCTCCGCAAACGGCTGCTCATCCGAGTCCTGGTCGAGTCCCTCCGGGACCGTCTCCAACGGTTCGATCTCACTGCCTCCGGTGCAACCCTTTCCCCTCCCCGGGGAAGCCGACCCCAACGCTCCGGCCGGGGCGAAGTATAGGCAGATGAATCGAATCGACCGAAGTCCCGCGGCGCCGCAGAGGAGGCCGGTCGCTTACGCTTCATAAGCCGTGGCGAGCCGTACGACGATTACTCCAACGATCTCCGCACCCGACGTGCAGGCGTCGGTGCCGGCTACCCAGGTAAGCCTCTCGCGCGTCGGCGTCACCGGCGTCGAGAAGGTGATCAGGGTCAAGGCCGACGGCACCGAGAACCTCTACCACGCCAACTTCGAGTGCTTCATCGACCTCGAGCCGCGGCAGGCGGGCGTCCACATGTCCCGCTTCGAGGAGATCGTCGGCGAGGCAATCGACGAGGTCGTCCTCGGTGAGGCCTTTCGGGCAGAGATCCTCGCCGCCCACATCGCCCAGCGGGTGCGCGAGCGCCAGCAGGGGCGCCGGGCCGAGGTTTCGGTCGAGGCGCGCTATCCCGAGACGGTGAGCACGCCGGCGACCGGCCACTCGACCCAGGAGATCTACGGGCTCTTTGGTACCGCGGTCGCCTCCGAGCGGGGCACGCGGACCTTGACCGGCGTGCAGGCGCAGGGGATGACCGCTTGCCCCTGTGCCCAGGAGATGGTCGCCGGCCTGGGCCGCGAACGGCTCACCGCCGCTGGCTTCGACGCCGAGCAGGTCGAGCAGGCGATCGCCGCCGTACCGGTCGCCACTCACAACCAGCGCGGCATCGGCACCCTCTACATCGGCTGCCCGGAGGGTGGCGAGGCGTGGATCGATGCCCCGGAGCTGCTGAAAATCGTCGAGAGCTCGATGAGCTCGGAGATCTACGAGCTGATGAAGCGACCCGATGAGCTGGCAGTCGTCGCCAAGGCGCACGCGCAGCCGCGCTTCGTCGAGGACTGCGTTCGGGAGATGGTGCGCGCCGTGGTCGAGGGCTATCCCCACCTGCCGACCGAGGCATTCGTCATGGCCCGCCAGGAGAACCTCGAGACGATCCACCGCCACAACGTCGTCGCCGAGCGCTACGGCACGCTCGGTGATCTGCGCGAGGAGCTCGCCTCCGGCAAGCACCAGGAGCGCCACATGACGATGCGCGAGTGGTTGGAGGCGCCCAGCACCTAGCTTGGCGTGGCTTTCGGCCTGGCTCGCGCCCGCCGCTCGGCCTCGATGCGGCGGCGCAGGCCGAAGAAGTAGTCGGCGCCGCTGATCACGGTCACGGCGACCGCCAGGTAGACGAGCGCGTCGACTCCCGCCGGGGCGGGATTCGTGGCGATCAGGCCGATCACGGCGGCGATCTGCAGCACGGTCTTCAGCTTGCCCAGCCAGCTGGCGGCGATCACGATGCCGCGCTCGACGGCGATCACCCGCATCACGGTGACCGCGAACTCGCGGGCGATGATCACCATCGCCACCCATGCTTCGAGGCGGTCGAGGGAGACCAGCGAGACCAGCGCCGCGACGATCAAGAGCTTGTCGGCGATTGGGTCCATCAGCTTGCCGAAGGTGGTGACCGCACCGCGCGAGCGGGCGAAGTAGCCATCGAGCCCGTCGGTCAGCGCGGCGAGCGCGAAGACGGCGGCGGCGAGCGTGTCGCCGTTTGGCGTCTCTCCCAGCAGGGCGACGACAACGACCGGCACCGCGAGAATCCGCAGCAGGGTGAGGGCGTTGGGGAGGTTGAGCGGGAACATCCCGCTCAGTCGCCTTCCTCCGCGGGCCGCGGGATGTCGACTGTGGCTCGACCCTTCGCCCCAGCCGCACCTGCGGCTGCATCGCGACGGGCGAAGAACTCCTCACCCTCGATGCTGACGCGGGGGACGAGGCGGCCGAGCAAGGAAGGAAGCCACCAGGCGCGCTTGCCAAGCAGGACCATGATCGCCGGGACGAGCAGGCAGCGGACCAGGGTCGCGTCGATCGCAATCGCCACGGCCAGGCCGACGCCGAACTCCTTGACCAGCGGGTTCCCGTTGAGCACGAAGCTGGTGAAGACGCAGACCATGATCGCCGCCGCCGAGGTGATTACCCGGCCGGTGTTGGCTAGGCCTTCGATCACCGCCTGCCGCGCGTCGCCGCTCTGCTTGTAGTGCTCGCGCATCTGGGTCAGCAGGAAGACCTCGTAGTCCATCGAGAGCCCGAAGAGGATCGCGAACATCAGCAGCGGCACGAAGCTGACGATCGGGATCGAGTGGTCGAGCCCGATCAGCGAGGCCCCCCAGCCGAGCTGGAAGACGGCGGTGACGATGCCGTAGGCGGCCGCAACCGAGAGCAGGTTCATCGCCGCCGCCTTGACCGGCACCAGCAGCGAGCGGAAGGCGAGCAGCAGGACGATGAAGCTGAGCCCGACGACGATCGCGATCATCAGCGGCAGCTTGTCGCCGATCTGCGTGGCGAGGTCGATGTAGCCGGCGGTTTGGCCGCCGATGTAGGCAGACGCTTGGGTGCCGCGCAGCGCCTGCGGGATCGTCGTGTCGCGCAGGTCTTCGACCAGGTCGACGGTCGCGTCGGCCCAGG
>DATNHC010000176.1:0-24859 GCA_035605155.1 Solirubrobacterales bacterium | reverse complement strand
GGCCTGAGCCGGCTCAGCGATCGAGCGTCGCGGCGAGCTCGACGAAGTAGTCGAGCGCCGCGGGGTTGGCGAGCGAGTCGCGGCTGGCGGCCTTCTCGGTTGGGGTGCCCATCAGGATTCGCTTGATCGGCACCTCGAGCGCCTTGCCGCTGAGCGTGCGGGGCACCTCGGCGATCGCGAAGACCTCGTCGGGGACGTGGCGCGGAGAGCACTGGGTGCGGACGCGCCGGGCGATCTCCTTGCGCAGCTCGTCACCGAGCTCGGCCCCCTCCCGCAGGACGACGAAGAGCGGCATCCAGCCCTCGGTGCCGGGCCGCGGCACGTCGACGACCAGCGCATCGACGATCTGCTCGAGGCCGAGCACGGCGCGGTAGATCTCGCTCGTCCCCATGCGAATGCCGGAGCGGTTGATCGTCGAGTCCGAGCGGCCGTAGATGACGGCGGTGCCGCGTGAGGTGATCTCGATCCAGTCGCCATGGCGCCAGACGCCGGGGTAGTGCTCGAAGTAGCTGGCCCGGTAGCGGCTGCCGTCCTCATCGCCCCAGAAGAAGACCGGCATCGAGGGCATCGGCTCGGTGACAACCAGCTCGCCGACCTCGTCGACCACAGCATTGCCGTCTTCGTCCCAGGCCTCGACCGCGGCGCCCAGCGCACGGCCCTGCAGCTCGCCGCGGTAGACCGGCAGCAAGGCGACGCCGCCGACGAAGGCGGTGCAGAGGTCGGTGCCGCCGCTGGTCGAGAAGAGCCAGGTGTCGGCGCCGAGCTGCTCGTAGATCCAGTCGAAGCCCTCGGGGGAGAGCGGGGAGCCGGTCGAGCCGACCGCCTTCAGCCGGCTCAGGTCGCGGCCCGCCCCGGGCTCGACTCCGGCCTTCATGCAGGCGGCGATGTAGGAGGCGCTGGTGCCGAACATCGTCACCCCGGCGCGCTCGGCGAGGTCCCAGAGCACGCCCATGTCGGGGTGGCCGGGGTTGCCGTCGTAGAGGACGATCGCCGCGCGGGTGAGCAGTCCCGAGACGAGGAAGTTCCACATCATCCAGCCGGTCGTCGTGAACCAGAAGAGACGGTCGCCGGGGTGGGCGTCGACGTGGAGGTTGAGCTTCTTCAGATGCTCGAGCAGGATGCCGCCCTGCGACTGCACGATCGCCTTCGGCAGGCCGGTGGTGCCCGAGGAGTAGAGGACCCAGAGCGGGTGCTCGAAGGGGACCCGCTCGAAGCGCAGCTCGGCGCCCTCGCCGGAGGCAAGCAGCTCCTCCCACCCCATGGTGTTGCGCAGGGGGGAGAGGTCGGGCTCGGGATCGAGGTAGGGGAGGACGACCGTGCTCTCGAGGCCAGGTATCGCCGCCTGCAGCTCGGCCAGCGTCTCGCGCCGGTCGAAGTACTTGCCGCCGTAGCGGTAGCCATCGACGGCGAAGAGCACCTTGGGCTCGATCTGGGCGAAGCGGTCGATGACGCTGGCCGGGCCGAAGTCGGGCGAGCAGCTCGACCAGATCGCGCCGATGCTGGCCGTGGCCAGGAAGGCGACGATCGCCTCGGGGATGTTCGGCAGGTAGGCGACGACCCGGTCGCCGCGTTCGATTCCCAGCGTGCGCAGGCCAGCGGCGGTCGCGGCGACCTGGGCCCGCAGCTCTCCCCAGCTCAGCTGCTCCAGCTCACGCAGCTCCGAGGCGTGCAGGATCGCGGTCTCGGCGTCGTCCTTGCCGGCGAAGGCGTGCTCGGCGTAGTTGAGGCTGGTGCCGGCGAACCACTGGGCGCCGGGCATCGCGCGGCTGCCCAGAGCACGCTCGTGCTCGCCGTCCGCCTGCACGTCGAAGAAGTCCCAGATCGAGGACCAGAAGGCCTCGAGCTCATCGACCGACCAGCGCCAGAGCTCCTCGTATCCATTGAAGCGGAGACCGCGCTCGGTTTCGAGCCAGCCCATGTACTCGTGCAGCCGCGAGCGCTCAATCAGCGCCGCCGAGGGCTCCCAGAGCTTCTCGGGCGCGCCGGCCCTCACACCGCGGCGCTGGTGGCCTTCGCCTGGGCCAGCTCGAGCTCGCACGGATCGTGCGAGCAGAAGAGCTTGACGTCGTCGCCGTGGTTGCTCGCCAGCTCGCGCAACCGCTCCTGGTTCGCCATGCGCGCCTTGCGGTCGGAGCCGGTCAGGTTCTGGAAGAGGCGCAGCATCGGCGGGCAGCTCGGCGGAGTGGCGATCTCGCCGTTGTTGAAGTAGGCGTCGCCGCAGTGCAGGAGCCAGCCTTCTCCATCCCTGACCGCCACGCCGGTGTGGCCGCGCGAGTGGCCCTGCAGCGGCACCAGCAGCACCTCGGCGTCGAGGTCGGGGAGGATGCGCACGCTGCCGAAGCCGAACCAGTCGTCTCCGTCGGTGCCGTGCTCCACCCAGCGCGGGCTGTGCTTCCAGTGGGCACCGCCGATGTAGCGCAGGCGTTCGTCGAGCCGCGGGTGCAACGCCGCTGCCAGCTCGTCGGCGAGCACGTGAACCTCGGCCGTGGGGAAGTCGGGAAGGCCGCCGGTGTGGTCGAGGTCGAGGTGGGTGGCGACGACGTGCTTGACGTCGGTGGCGGCAAAGCCGAGCGCCTCGATCTGCTTGAGCGCCGTCGTCTCGGCCTTCGGACGCGGGTTCATCAGCAGGCGGAACCCGGCGCCGAGCTGGCCTGGACTGCGTGCGTCCTCCATCCCGAAGCCAGTGTCGACGAGGACCAGGGCCTCGCCGGTCTCGATCAGCAGGCAGTGGCAGCAGACCGAGCCCCTCTCGAGCAGGCCGCCCTCGCCGTTGATCAGGCGTTTCCCGTGGGGGCAGAACGAGCCGCAGTTGAGGTGGTGGACGAGCATGGCGCCGGGGCAGTCTATTCGGGCTCGGCCAGGCGGGCGACGGTCAGGAAGATCGCTGGCATTACCTCTATCGTGTGGGCTGCGCCGGAGTGGTGGAACGGCAGACACGATTGATTCAAAATCAATTGCCCGAAAGGGCGTGTGGGTTCGACTCCCACCTCCGGCATCGAGCCTGTGCGGCGTAGTGCCGATCAGGCCGGCAGCGGAGCGCCGTCATCGGGCGAGGCGCCGGCGCCGTAGTCCTCGCCGGAGCCGATCGGCCGCTCCTCCTCCACGTGCCAGTTCTGGTTGAAGGCGTAGAGCGCGACGGCGACCAGGATCAGCTGCAGGATGGCGAGGATGACGACCAGCAGGCCGATCAGGGGCACCGGAATCAGCGCCTCCTCGAAACCGGCCTTGTCGCGGGCGAACCAGCTGTCGGCGCCGACCGCGCAGAAGATCGCGAGGATCATCGAGAGAGCGGCGGCGACGGGCAGGATGCCTCGGCTCCAGCGGAAGACGAGGAAAGCGAAGAAGGCGTAGAGCGCGGCGTAGATCAGGCAGACGACGCCCATGCCGCTGCCGCCGGTCATCAGCGAGAAGCCGGTGATCGTGACGAGGAAGGCGATCGTTGCCGTCGCCGCGAGCAGGAAGACGAGCACGAACTTGGTCGTGATCGACTCGGCCTTCTCCCGATTTGGCCGCCACAGCTCATAACCCGGCCTTACCTCTCCAACCGCCACGCGACGATCATAGAATCTAGAAGCGACGCGGCCATGTTGGTCGCGCGTTAAGCCCCGTTTGCCGGGGGCAGCCACGCGGGCGTGGCGGAATTGGCATACGCGCCAGGTTTAGGTCCTGGTGGGCTTCGGCCCGTGGGGGTTCAAGTCCCTCCGCCCGCACTCGCGATGGCCAACCTGATCCCCAGGTGGCGAATTGCCGTCTGGGCCGGCTAGCATGGGATGCCTTGGGCCAGTGGCCAAATTGGCTAAGGCACCGGTCTCCAAAACCGGGGATTCCAGGTTCGAGTCCTGGCTGGCCCGCTTGCCGCCGTTGGCTTGAGGAGCCGTCATCCCGCTTGGCAGGCAGGTCATTCCCCCTTGAGCCCTTTCGATGTGCAGCTCGCCCAGTCCGCACCCCCCCGCGACCACCGTCTGGCCAGGCGGCAGCTAACGACCTTTCCCTGCCTGGACCAGACGGTACCGAAAACGCTACTTATCAGTCTGTAGACTGTCAAGTAGCAAACAGGCAGCGTCTCCCTCATGGAGGGCGAGCTGCAGCGCATCGTCGGCCGTAATCTGCGGGCATACCGCAAGGCTCGCGGCTTAAGCCAAGAGGCGTTCGCCGATGTGCTTGGCGTCCACCGCACCTACATGGGAGGCATCGAGCGAGGCGAGCGCAATCTGACCCTCAAGAGCCTTGAGCGCATCGCTGCTCAGATCAAAGTCAAGCCGGTGTCGTTGCTGACGCCCGACGACTCCGACCAGCAGCCCCAGCGCTAACCAGCTGCAACTTCGAGGAGCCAACAGCTGTGGGACTCGCCCGCGGAAGTGCGGCGGGAAAGGCTGCCCAGGGGCAGCAAAGCCATTCGAGAGGGGTGAGGTCGGAAGGATGGAGTCTGGAGCGAAAGACCAAGGGGTGCCTGCATTAGACAACCAGCGCTTGGAGTACGCGCTGGGGCACCAGCTGCGGGTGCGAATAGCTGCTGCGCTGAAAGAGCGCAGGATGAGCCAGCAAGAGCTGGCCGCGGCGCTGGACGAGCCACTGCCGAGGATCGTCTACCACCACCGGGTCCTGGAGGAGGCCGGCGCCTTGGTCTAAGCCGATGATTCGAAGACCAGCCGCATCGTCCATTCGGCGATCACGGCGATCGAGCGCGCTGGTGAATTCTGCTGGTTTGGCTCTGGTCTCGCCGGGCAGTTGAAGGTGACTGGTCACCGGTTACTTCAAGGAGGGATGGATGGCGACGCTGAAGCGGACGCTGACCGAGTTTCGGGACGACAATCTCAGCGACTGGGCGGCGGCGCTTACCTATTACGGGTTGCTCTCGCTGTTCCCGGCGCTGATCGCGCTCGTCTCGCTGGTTGGCCTCGTGGGCGATCCCAAAGAGACGACGAAGACGTTGACCGAAATCATCACCTCACTTGGTCCGGAGTCTGCGGCGCAGACATTCTCCGGCCCGATCGAATCGCTCACCTCGAATCGCAGCACCGCGGGCTTCGCCCTGGTGCTCGGCCTCGCGGTCGCGCTGTGGTCAGCCTCCGGCTATGTCGGCGCCTTCATGCGCGCCTCGAACATCATCTACGAGACGCCTGAGGGGCGCCCCTTCTGGAAGCTGCGACCGCTGCAGCTGCTCGTCACCTTCGTGATGGTGCTGCTCACCGCCATCGTGGCGCTGGGCCTGGTGATGACCGGACCAGTGGTCGAGGCCGTGGCCGAGCCGATCGGCCTCTCCGACACCGCGGTCACCGTCTGGGACCTCGCCAAGTGGCCGGTGCTGGTCGCCTTGGTGATCACGATGATCGGGATCCTCTATTACGCCTCGCCCAACGTGCGGCTGCGCGGTTTCAAGTGGGTCACGCCGGGTAGCCTCGTCGCCGTCGTCATCTGGGCGCTTGCCTCGGCGGCCTTCGCCCTCTACGTCGCCAACTTCGGCTCCTATGACAAGACCTATGGGACGCTCGGCGGGCTGGTGGCGCTGCTCGTCTGGTTCTGGATCACCAACCTGGCAATTCTCTTTGGCCACCAGTTGAACGCCGAGCGCGAGCGAGGGCTGGAGATCGAGGAAGGGCGGCGCGGTGCCGAGCGCGACCTCAAGCTCGAGCCGCGGGATGAGCCGAAGCCGCCGCAGACGACCGGCGGGCAGCCTTGACGGGACGGGCTCGGCTGCGCTCTCAGCGAGGCGACGATTAACGCGATCGCTGTAGCCGATCAGCTCGAGGTCGTTGGTCGGGAGCGCGGGAGCCTGAGCCGTCTCAGCTGCCCCCCGATGGGTTCGGCAAAGCGGCGGACGAGAATCGAACTCGCATCATCAGCTTGGAAGGCTGAGGCTCTACCATTGAGCTACCGCCGCGCGGATTCGTCAGAATAGAGCCACCCACGGGGAGTGGCGCAGTCTGGTAGCGCACTCGGCTGGGGGCCGAGCGGTCGCAGGTTCAAATCCTGTCTCCCCGATTGATTCTTCAGAGTCGGCTTGGGAAGCCGACTCGTTGGCTCGAGTTACGCTTCAGACCGGCTCGTAGTACCGCTCTTGGTACCGAAACCGAATCGGGCGGGATTGAGCGCTTCCACGGTCAGGGCTCCCCGCCCGATTTCAAGCCCCGCGACTCATGGGTGTGCGTCGTTGATATCGCGTAGAGCCCGACTGCGGTCGCGCTGACCGCAGCAGGCCCCCCTGCGAGAAGGGTCAACAGTCTGAAGTCCAAAATGATCCCACCCAGCGCCAACCCAATCGACGCCGCGACCATTGCCATGATCACGGGGGTGCTCGAGAAGAAGAAGATTGCAAAGCGCTCGCGAACGCCGTGATGAACTGCGTCGGGCTTGCCGCCGGAGCCTGCGTTCTTCGGGGTGGTCGAGACTCTTCGACCCTTCATTCCTGCTAGCAACTGTGCGCCGGGAGACCGCTCGAACTCCAGCAAACTAGCCTGCCCAAGATCGCAGGCGATGGGGTTCAGGCAATCGAGGATGTAGCGTGACGCACGCATGAGACGAGTGAGGGCCATGGCCTCGATGAGCAGTAGTAGAACTGGAACCCAGGCGCCGAGGGTAAGCAGGATCCCCTCAGCGTGACGCTGAGCTTCTTCCGCCGCCTCTAGCGTTGCCAGCGCGGCGACCATCACGGAGAGGAGGGCGCCGGTGGCGGCTAGCACGATCAACTCTGCGCGTCGATAGAAGGGGATGAGTCCCGAGACGTACTGATACTCAGCTATCAGTATTTGGACTGCTCGGTCGTCCACCTCCGACATAGAATTCAGGAACCTATCGGAGCGGAGATACTCCGGAGATCCGATGTGTACTCGGTCCCTTGATGAGAGGTCGCGGCCTCGATCGAAGCGGCGCCGAGTCGCAGACAAAAGCATCCGGTCCGTTTGGCATGCTGATTGGATGGCTCATGCGACAGAGGAAACCGACTCGCTGGAGTCATAGCGACTCCTGCGATCGAGAAGCGGATCTTTTTCGTCCGCAGGCGCCAGGCGATGCTCGATGAGGATCTGACTGATCTCTACGGCGTCGAAACCAGGATTCTTGTTCAGCAGGTCAAGCGCAGCGCAAAGCGTTTCCCGGGGGACTTCATGTTCCAGCCGACAAGAGCCGAGGCAGAAGTTTTGAGATCACAAATTGTGATCTCAAACGAGGGTCGCCGCTACGCGCCATACGTCTTTACCGAGGGGGGCATCGCAATGCTCTCAGGCGTCCTGCGCAGCGACCGCGCCATCGCCGTGAACATCGAGATCATGCGGACGTTCGTCGAGCTTCGCCGGGTCGCAAGCTCCTACGCCTGGATTGAGAAGAGGCTCGAAGAGATCGAGCGGGAGTTGGGTGGGCATGACGAGCAACTGCACCAGATCTTCAAGACACTACGGCAGCCGATCGCCCCGCCTGCCCGGCCGAAGCGCCCGGTCGGGTTCAGGGCGCCGGAAGACGAAGAGTAGGCGCGGCGGCGATGTGTAGCGCCTCGATCTGCTTGCGGATCTCTTGGTTCAAATACCGTCCGGTTAGGCCGATTCAGTGACCGCGCCACCACCGGGTGGCCCAAGCGTTCCCGGTTCTTGTCGCCCGTCAGCGCCTGACGATGTTGTGGATCTCGAGGATTTCAGGCTCGCCGGGGTCGATGCCGACCTCGGCAAGGACGGGCATCAGTCGCTCCCCGAATGCTTCGAGCTGCTGCCGGGAATCCCAGATCTCGCTGACGCGGAGGCTTCCCTCGGTGCCGAAACAGACGTGGTAGTCGAGTCCGTCGGGAGGGAAGTCGCCGGCGGCTTCGAGCTTGCTGACGGACTCGTCGTACTGGGCGGCCGTCAGGGCAGAGGGGGCAAAGCGGATAAGGACGCTCATCGAGCTCCTCCTTGATTGGGTTTGCTCAGCCTATCCCCCGAGTTGCGATTCGGCCAGCGCTCAGGGCCTTGGAGAGCCCGCTGATTCGTTGGTCAATATCGTCCGGTTGGAGATGTCCGCCCGGCTCAAGTACGTCGACCCCCATCGGCCGCCAAGCTTGCTCAGTCGCGCCTACGCCGCGTTCGCCAATACACGCCTGGGACGGTGGCTCTCGATCCACCTCGTCTGGAAGCTCGATCCGTATCTGATGCGGGCGACCCGGGGCCGCCTCGGAATGGGCCTGGTCATGCCGACCGCTCTGCTCGAAACCCGGGGCGCGAAGAGCGGTGCGCTGCGACGCAACGTCGTCATCTACTTCCACGACGGGGAGCGGGTCACGATCGTTCCCTCGAAGCTCGGCCTCCCCGAGGACCCGGCCTGGTTTCACAACCTGCGGGTCGATCCGGACGTAACGTTCGGTGGCATCCCGATGCGGGCCACGGTGGTCCAAGACGAGGCCGAGCGCAAGAGGCTCTGGACGCTCGCCGACCGGGTCTTCGCGCCCTACGCGGCGTATCGACGCGAAGCCGCGCTGGCGAACCGGACGATCCCAATCGTCCAGCTCACGACGCGTGGCACCGACGTCGTGGCGTAAACGGCGTCCGCTCGGAGATTCCAGCGCTACAGTCGCGTCGAGGCGGATGGAACCCTCGACGCGATACGCGCAGTCAGCGGACGGTGTCAGCATCGCCTTCCAGGTGCACGGCGAGGGGCCGCTCGATCTCGTGTTCGTGCCGGGGTTCGTCTCCCACGTCGAGCTGATCTGGGAAGAGCCGGCGATCGCCCGCCTGCTGCGGCGGCTTGCCTCGTTCTCGCGTCTGATCGTCTTCGACAAGCGCGGCCAGGGGCTCTCGGATCGTCTTGGCCGGCCGCCGACGCTCGAAGAGTCGATGGACGACCTCGGCGCGGTGATGGACGCCACCGGCAGCGAGCGGGCAGCGATCTTCGGCGTCTCCGAGGGAGGGCCGATGTCGGCGCTGTTTGCCGCCACCCATCCCGAGCGCGTCTCCTCCCTCGTCCTCTACGGGACCTTCGCCCGGTTGGTCAAGGCGCCCGACTTCCCGCAGGGCGTCGGCGAGGAGCGCTTCGACGCGTGGAGCGAGCAGGTGCGCCGCGAATGGGGCGGGCCGGTCGGCGTCGACCTCTGGGCGCCCAGCGGCAAGGGCAACCCCGAGTTCGAACGCTGGTGGGCGCGGCTGCTGCGCCAGGGCACGAGCCCCGCGGGAGCGATCGACCTGATGAACCTCTACCGCGAGATCGACGTTCGCGCGACCCTGCCGGCGATCGGGGTGCCGACGCTCGTCCTGCACCGGCGTGACGATCGCCTGGTTCCGGTTCGTCAGGCGCGCTATCTCGCCGATCGCATCCCCGGCGCTCGCTACGTCGAGCTGAGCGGCGCCGACCACCTGCCCACGGTCGGCGACCAGGACGCGCTGCTCGACGAGGTCGAGGAGTTCCTCGTCGGCAGCCGCGGCGCACACGGGATCGAACGGTCGCTGGCGACGATCCTCTTCACCGACATCGTCGGCTCGACTGAGACCGCGGCACGGCTCGGGGACCAGCGCTGGCGCGATCTGCTCGAGCGTCATGACACCACCGTGCGACGCGAGCTCGCGCTGCACCGCGGCCGCGAGGTGAAGACGCTGGGAGACGGCGTCCTTGCCACGTTCGACGGGCCCGGACGGGCGATCCGCTGTGCTACGGCGATTCACGATGAGCTGGGTCGGAGTGGGATGGAGATCAGGTCCGGCATCCACAGCGGCGAGGTCGAAGCGATCGGCGAGGACGTCGGCGGCATGGCGGTCCACATCGGCGCCCGGGTCGGAGCGCTGGCCGCGCCGGGCGAGGTGCTGGTCTCCAGCACCGTGCGCGAGCTCGTCGTCGGCTCCGGCATCGAGTTCGAGGAGCGGGGCAGTCATCGTCTCAAGGGCGCCCCGGACCAGTGGCGTCTCTTCGCGGTCGCGGGCGGCGCCGGAAGCTAACCCCGGTCACTCGGGGAGCTCGACGACGTCGGTGAAGGTGACACGCTCGGCGAGCTCGGCGGGTGTTGAGGTTTCCGGCTCTGTTTCCAAGAGCTCGATCTCGCGCACCCGCACGCGCAACGGTCCTGCCTCGGGTGGGATCTCGAGTTGGGCGGCGGGGCCGTTGACGATGGTTGGGAGAGCCCCGCCGGGCAAGGGGGTCCATGAAGGTACGTCCGTGGCTTCTGCGCCGAGCGTGGCGAGGTCGATCGTGCCGGCGTCCGTTCCGGCCGGCGCCAGGCATTCTTCGAGCGCGGCGACGACGCGGTTGACGGTCGGCCCCGTGGGTGCAGGGCCCTCCAGGTTGATGAACAGCGTGTTGCCCTCGCGCCGCACGGTCAGGGTGCGCTCGGGCAGCAGCTGCACCATCTCGGTTCGCACGACCGTCGACAGCTCGTGGCCGGCGATGCTCTGCGGTTGGTAGCGGGCCAGCGCGAGCCGCACGAACGAGCAGTAGGACTGGGCCGCCAGGCCGGGCAGCGCGACATCCGCGTACCAGCGCCCTTTGTGGAACCAGGGCTCGTAGGGCACTGCCAGCACCTCGCCGGCGTTCTCGACGAGCGCCGGGTTGCCGACCGCGCCGCTCATCCCGCTGAGCATGCTCGCGCCCGGCCAGCGTTCGGGGTCGGGCGTTTCCCAAATCGGGTCGCGCCCGGCCTGGGTGAGGTAGGGCTGTCGTGTGGGATCCGGCGCTCCGACGGCGGCTGCCGGGTCGAGGCTGTCCCAGAGCAGCACCGCCAATCGCTCGCCGTCGCCGGTCTCGTACCAGGGCCGGGCGAGCTCGACGCGCAGGCCGCCGCCGAGCCGCTGACGGCGCAGCGTCGTGGTCCCCGGTCCGTCCTCACGCGTCTCCCTCCAGGTGAACGCCGGCCGCGCGCCGAGCACCTGCGGAGGGCTGGGCAGGGCGGTGTTGGGAATTGTGACCGTGGTGTTGAGCAGTGCTCGTGCGACGAACGCCTCCCCATCCTCGTCGGCCTTGAAGTACTGGCGAAAGCGAGTGTGAGCCGAGAGCCCGTAGGTGACCTCGCGGTGGCGGGTGTCGCCGAGCTCGTGGCGCAGCTCGTCCTTGGGGACCGCGTCGCCCGGGCTGACGTCGATCGATTGGACGCTCGCGTTGATGACGTCGTGGATCTCCTCATCGCGGCGCTCCCTCCAGCTACCGGTGATCTCGAGCCGCGCCGTGCTGTTGGTGTCGATCGCGTCCGGGCCGAGAAGGGGTCGGTCGGGATCGAGGATCGCGAAGGTCTGGCCCGGCTCGGATTCGCGCGCTTGCAGCACGGTGTCCTGTCTGGGTTCGCGCAACGGGCGACGCACCGCGTGCACGAGGGTGACCGGCTGCCATGGGGTGATCAGGGGATTGCGCCCCCCTTTGGTCGCCTGCTCGGACGCTTCGTTGCTGAGGGCGAAGTGGTCGATGAAGTCCTCGGTCAGCGCCGAGGACAGCTCGAGCGTCAGCTGCTCTGCCGGTGCCAGCCGCACCACGAGCGTTCCGCTCTCCCACTGCAGCGGCGCCTCGCCGGGCTTGCGGTCGCGCAGCTCCAGGGTCTTTGGGCCCTCGTCTTGTGGCCACCGTGGCCAGTCTTCCCGCCGCGGGAAATCCGCTTTCGGAGCATTGGGAGCGGGCAGCGGGGCGGCGCGCACGCCGCCCGCGGCAGGGTCGGGCAGGGGCCCTTCGTCGGGAGGAGCAGCTTCCAGCGCCGGGTCTGCCGCGGCAAGCGCACGCTGCACCCAGGCGAAGGTCTGCTCGTCGTCGTCGCGATCGAGCATCCGGTGCTGCTCGGCGAGATCGAGCGCCCCGCGTGGACGACGCAGCTCGCGCCTCGCGCGCGTGGTGTAGCCGGGGTTGGCGGCGTCGAACGCCTCGCAGCCAACGTCCGGGCCGCTGCGCACTACGACGCGGTCGACCGCCTCGGCGGGGCCGAGGTTCTCGGGCTCCTCCCCCGCTGGCAGGTGCAAGCCGGGAGCTGAAACCGGTTGGTAGCGGCCGTAGGAGATTTCCGCGATCGCGCAGCGGTCGGCGTCGGGATCGTGGCGCTCCAGCCCGCCGCCCGCCATGTCGACGACGCGGGCGCGGACCGAGTACTGGGCGCCGAAGCGCAGCGCCGGCAGCGATTCGGGCTTGGGGACGAACTCGAACCAGAACTTCGACCCCCCGTCGGTTCGTTCCGGGCCCGCCACGCCCGGCAACGCGGCGAAGCGCGGGCGATTCAGCGCCAGACTCCAGCCATCCCAGCGGGCGACGACCTCGTCGGCTCGCAGCGAGTCATCGGCCTCGCGCACAGCGCCGTTGGCCTTCAGGTGACCCTCCTCGTGCAGCCCCTGCTCGATCGGGACGCCGGCGATGTTGTAATCGGCGATCCGCTCGTGCAGCGAGAGCCACTCGCCACCACCGCGTTTGACGTCGATCCGGTAGCCGAGGACGAGGTCGTCGGCGTCGAGCACGTGGTCCGCGAGGTGACCCGGTTTCGCGTTTGCGGTAGCGGCCTTGTTGCGCTCGTCGAAGTCCTTTTTGCGGCCGACCCGCACCAATTGCAGCCCGGCGCTGCGCATCGCCGGCAATGACACCGTCGCCCCGGGGTCCGCGGCAGATCTGTCGGGGATGCCGTCCAGCAGCTGCGCCGCGTCGCGCAGCTTGCGAGTGCCCCCTTCGACGTCGAAGGTGACCACCTTCCAGCCACCGTCGTCGGCACCCGTCGGTACGCTCGGGTCGGGAGTCAGGGTTACCATCCCGGCGCTGATGCGACCGCTTGTCGAGTGCGGCAAGAAGCCCCGGTCATAGCGCGTCCAGGGTGAGACGATCGCCGGCAATCCGGTGTCGGCCTCGGGCCAGCGCACGCGCAGCTGCCCACTATCGCCTAGCTCGGTGGGGTCGCCGGGGGGAACGACTTGCAGCTCGAAGATCAGGCCCAGGTTGCGCAGCGCGGCCGGGTGCTCGCGGAGAAGCGAGATCGTGCGGTGGAACTCAGATGGTTGGCTGGGGGCGCGATCGCTGGGCGGTGGCGGCGATTTGTCCTCGGCGCGCCAGGCCGCGAGCCCGTTCACGACTTGGTTCTCGTATCCCTCGGGAAGGTCGGTCGCGGTGGCGGCAAACGCCGCCGCCGCCGGCTCGGCGTATGTCGCCTCGATCGTCTCCGCCAGGTCGGAGGTCGGGCTGACCGCGGGCACGGGATGTGAGGCGATCGTCCGCGCGCCGTTGCCCACCTCGGTGCGCGGCTCGAAATAGCGCTGCCAGAGGCCAGACTGGGCATTGAAGCTGACGTCTTTGCCCTCCGCCCGCGTCTCGGTCGGGGGTGCAGTCTCATCCACGCGCCACTCGACCGTGAGCGTGGGGTTCTCGAGCAAGCCCGGCGGCGGCCACTGCGCCATGCCGGAGTCCTCCAGCGTGCCGTCGTCGAGCTTGGGCACGACCAGCACCCGCAGGAGCCGCTTGCCGCTTGCGTCGATTCCACCGGGGACCGCGATCCAAAGGAGCTCGCTCATGCCGTCGCAAACGCTCCCCGGTAGAGCTTCCAGTCCTCGAGTGGATCGCGTTGCTCGGAGTCCGGTTCGCCACCGCCCAGCTCGCGGTCGCCGGACGCCCGTTCGCTGCCGGCCAGGGTCCACGTGCCGCTGCTGATTTCAACCGATTCCGAGAACAGCGTCAGGTCGAGCTCGAGGACGAGCGTGGCGCTGCCCTCGAGCCGGTTGCCGTTCTTGTAGCTGAGTTCGATCAGCAGGCTGATCGCGACCGACACCAGTCCCAGCACTTCGACGCTGCCGCCGATGTCGATGAAGCCGTCGATCTGAAAGGAGTCGCCGCTCTGGGTGAAGCGCACGCCGCCCATCGCGTGCACCTCGCCCCGGGCGACGATGAAGTCGACCTCCATGTGAGCACCGAACTCGATCGCGGCCTCGAGACGCATCAGCCCCTGCGGCCCGATCGTCAGGTCGATGTATCCACCGCCGCCGAAGGTCAGCACGTTCACGTTGAACGGGTTCTCGCGGGTGGCGAAGGCGAGCGAGACCGTCACCGGCTTGCCGTCGAAGGGGACCACGACCCCGGTGCGCATCGCCACGTTGGTGAGCAGGAACGCTCCCGCCGGGACGCGCGGCGCGCTGATCGCGTAGCTGGCTTCGAGCCCGCTCGGCGTGACGTCCACCCGGGTGGCCTCGGGCAGCTCGATGACCTTCTTCAGTTCGGCGGCCAGCTCCTGCAGCAGCTCGAGCGCGCCGCCGAACTCGACGCTCATCCCCTCGACTTTGAGGTCGGGCGCCCTCCCTTTGCTCTGGATGAATGTCAGCGACTTGAAGCTGAGCGTCAGCAGGTGATCCCCCTCGCCGGGCGGGAGCACGAGCTGGAAGTCGTTCACCTTGCCTTTTGTCTCTTCCTCGGCTTGGCTGCGTTTCACCGAGAGCTCGAGCTTGGTGGCGCCGGTGGGCACGAAAGGCCCGTGCTTCTCGAGATCGAGCTTCCAGCTCATCGTCACCCCGCTGGGGATGCCGCCCTCGACCAGCTGCACGATCTCGGGCGGCAGCGGCAGCGCTTTGGCGCCGGCGCCCATTGGGTCGGCGGGGAGCTTGATCAGCGAGGAGAGCGGCAGGCCGAGCAGCGTCGCCTCGGCGAAGATCGCCTTCGGGTCGAAGTGCGGCAGCTGCCCCTCAGGCAGGCCGGCCATCGCTGGCGGCAGCGCACCGGCCGCGACCGGCCCGAGCTTGCGCGAGATGCCGTCGGCGATGAACTTTGGCGAGACGAGCCCGCCCGAGCGGTCGGCAGACTGCCTGAAGTCGACGTCGAGCTGCTCGGCGATCTCGAGCGGGATCTCCGGGATGCCCGATCCCTCGAGGAACGTCTCGGCGTATCGCAGCTTCACCCGGCTCGGCCGCTCTGGCAGGAGCTGGCGCAGCGCCGGCAGCTCGACGGTGAAGTCGTCGAGCTGGGGGCGGTAGCCGCCCTCGACGGAGACGCCGACCATGCGCAGCTCGTGCACCTCGTGTACGTCACCCGGCGGCGGCGACTCCTCGCCGCTGCGGATCAGGTCGATACGGGTGCCGGGCAGCGAGAGCGTGCCGTTGTCGGTCACGCTTTCCCACAGCGCCCGCACTTTTTCCTTGACCTCGGGGTCGCTGACCAGCGACAGCGGGTCGAAGTGGTCCTTTTCCGGCAGCTCTTCGTCGCGCACGAGGACCAGCGGCATGGATTCGAACGCGTCGTCGGCGTCGCCGGCAAGGCGCAGCGGGAAGCGCATCGGCTGCCCGCCGGCGAGTGGCATCCAGTAGGCGGGTATGGGGACTTTCTGCGCTTCGGTTATCTGCTGGATCCGCTGGTGCAGCTTCTCGGCTTTGACGCTCAGCACGCCATACTCTTCCGCTTCTGGGGTCCCAAGGCTTGCGACATAGCCCTCGAAGGTGCTCTTCCGGTTGAAGTCATTGACGACGTCGGCCTGGATCCTGGCCAGTGTCTCCTGCCATCTGGCTTCGTTTTCGCGTACCTGCCTGATTGCTTCGTCGTTCAGGTCCCTGTTGATTTCCAGTTCCAGGCCACGGATCGCCAGGTCGATGTCTTCGTGTTCGTTCTGCGCCGGTGGCGGTTCGGGCGGCGAGCCTTCGCCGCTGAAGTCGGGCGGGGGTGGAGGGGGGTCGACCGGGATCGAGCTGCGCAGAGCATTGATTTCTTCATACTTTTTGGTGCGAAGAGCTTCCATGCCCGCGGCACTCCTGCCCGCCTGTTCTTCGGCTTCGGCCAGCCCGCTGCTCACCCTCACCGCATCTATGTAGGCCGGGAGTTCCTTGGGCAGTAGGTCGAAGCCTTCACGGAAGAGCGGGTCGAGTTCTTCCATGCGGCTCAGCGCCGCGTCGCGTTCGGCGCTGAGGTCGTCGGGGGGTCGCGGGGTGCGGTAGATGTCGACGAATTGCGCCGGGTCGATCTCACTGAAGCTGCGCTGCATGATCTCGACCTCGCGGAAGGGGAACCTGCGCACCGTGGCAGGGTCGCCGTCGGCAGTGGAGACGATTGGTTTGGTGATGCTCAGCGTCACCTCGCGGTGAATGCCGGCGCCGGTCGAGGCCTCGCCGGGGCCGAAGCGGCGCTCCGCCGTCTCGGTGTAAACCCATTCGTGGTTGGTGGGGAAGCAGATGCCGCGCAACGTGATCCCCACCTTTTGGTCGCGGCCAAGCATCGTGTCGTGATCCCAGGCGAAGGAGGGCGTCTGCAGCCGGGACGAGAGCGAGCCGCCCAACGCGCTCAGCTCGAGGCGGCTGGCCTTGGCGAGGGTCGAGGGATCGGCCGAGTCGGCGATCGCGAAGATGATCTGGCGGTGATCGCCGGAGAGCGGTTGGAGGTCGAGCATCTCGTCGTCCGGGTTCGGCGCGAGCGGCAGCAGCACGAGGCCGGCGTCGGCCTCGCCGCTGTCCCATGCGCTGAGGCGCGTGTGCCACAGCCCAGTGGTGCCACTCTCGGAGGTGACCGGCCTCGCTTCGTGGTCGGCCACGACCCCCGCGCCGGAGGGCGCCAAGGGCGTGATGGGCAGGCGCCAGGGCAGCTCGATCGCCGTCGGCATGTCTTCGCCGGTGGGGATGACTTCCGCCATGTCCAGCGCTTCGAGCACGCCCTCGACATGCAGCGGGATCTCGGTGCCTGCCGGCAATATGAAGGCGACCTGGCTGGGGCCCGCCAAGCGCGCCGCCCGCAACGCCGAGTCGTCTGCTGTGCGGTACTTCTCCTCGGCAATCGATTGCGGCGGGAAGAAGAGGGTGACGGTGGGGTCGCCAGCGCCCGTCGCGGTCAGTCGCGGCCCCTCCCCACTGTTGTCAAGCACAAAGCCCGACCAGCCGATGCCGAGGATGAGGTGATCCGCACCTCTTACGAGTAGAAAGTCAGGGGTAGAGGGCATCGGCTCGCGCAGGCTCTCGGATGCACAAAAAAAAGTCAACCAAACCCGGAGCGGCCCGGGTTCAGCGGCGAGTCACCTCGACCCGCTCGCACTCCGCGACGCGGTCGTCGAGGTTGACCACCGCTGAGTCACGGCGGCCAGTGCCGCAGCGGAGCAGGTTGCCGCGCGGCGATCGTTCGAGGTTGACGTAGTCGTTGCCGGCACCCGTAAAGACCCTGTCTGGCCCGAGGTCGGGGGGTGTCCCGCCGACGTCGCTGTGATTTTCCACCCTGTCGGCTCCCTTCCCGGCTTTCACCAGGTCGCTGCCGGGCCCAACCGAGATGTGATCCCTTCCCCGCCCGCTGCGCATGACGTCGTCTCCGTCGCCGCCGCTGAGGAGATCACTCCCCGGCCCACCGGCCAGCAAGTCGTCGCCGGGCCCGCCGGAGAATTGCAGCCGATCGACGAGGAGCGAGCCGGAGAAGCCGGGCCCGCCGAGCGCGCTAAGCCGGTCGGCGCCTCCCCTGCCAGCCACCCTGACGAAGGCCCAGCTGGGATCGACGTCGTCGAGGATGACGTCGGCGTCCTGCTTGGCGCCGTCGGCTTGCGCGTTGAGATTGACGCCGAGCCGGCGCCGTCCGAGCTGGCCGGCGACGATCGTCTCCGACCCGGAGGTTCCGGCGACGTTGAGCACCTCGGCCGGGAAGCTCTCCTGGACGACGATCTCGATCTCCGAGCCGCTCGGCTCGGGCGTCGCGCCGGGAGTCAGGGCCTCGTTGCCGATGTAGCCGAAGAACGGCACGCCGTTCGTGCTCACGTACTCGATCCGATCGGTGTTGAAGATCGTCGCCGCGTCTCCTGTGCAAGGCACCCGATCGCTGGCGTTGTTGAAGACGATGATGTCCTCGCCTTCGCGGTAGATGTGGGTGACGGTGTTGGTTCCGTCTTCGATCCGGAGCACGTTCCCCGCTGCGCCTGGCGCGCCCGCCTCGACGTAGGCGCAGCTGACCGACGACTCCCCCATGCCTGGGGCGGCGAGCAGCAGCAACAGCCCGCCGATTGCGATCGCCGCCGCCGCGGTCGTTCTCTTGCGTGCGCGGCTTGACATCGGTCGCAAGGTATCGCGCCGCGGCCCCGCTGTGAGGCAAGCAACTACGATCCCCGCCGTGGGAGATCTGGGGCCGGCCTCTTCAGCACTCGACCTTGCCGCCGCGCTGCGGGCGGGGGAGCTGTCGGCGGTCGAGCTGCTCGATGCCTGCTTGGCCGCGGTTGACGAGCGCAACCCGCAGCTGAACGCGATCGTCTGGCGTGACGACGAGGGGGCGCGGGCGGTGGCGCGGGAGGCAGACGCGCGGATTGCGGCGGGCGAGGAGGCGCCCTTTCTCGGCGTGCCGATCCCGATCAAGGACCTGACGCCGGTCGCCGGCTGGCCGGTCACCTACGGGTCGAACGGCGCTTCGGACGAGCCGAGCGCTGAGAGCGAGCTGGTGGTGGAAGCGTTCCAGCGGGCAGGCTTCGTGCTCTGCGGGCGCACCAACACTCCTGAGTTCGGCCCCCTGACCGTGGCCGAGAACACCCGCTACGGCCTGACCCGCAACCCCTGGGATACGAGTCGCTCCTCCGGTGGCTCTTCCGGCGGCGCCTCAGCCGCGGTCGCCGGCGGCATGTTCCCGATTGCCCATGCCAACGACGGCGGCGGGTCGATCCGCATACCGGCCGCCTACTGCGGCCTGGTCGGCCTCAAGCCGAGCCGCGGACGCGTGCCGCGGCTCGCCCAGAGCTGGCTTGGCGCCGTAGTCGAGGGCGCCGTTACCCGCACGGTTGCCGATGCGGCGACGACGCTCGACGCGATCGCCGGACCCGATCCGCTTGCCTGGTACAACGCGCCGGCCCCCGAGCGACCCTTTGCGGAGGAGGTCGCCGCCCCGGTCGAGAGCCTGCGCATCGGCCTGATGGCCGAGGCGCCGCTCGGCATCCCCACCGACCCGGCCTGCGTCGAGGCGGCGCGCGAGGCGGCGGCGCTGCTCGAGGAACTCGGTCACTCGGTGGAGGAGGTCGAGGTGCCGACGATCTCCGAGGAGCTCGTCCCGCCCTTCCTGGTGATGACCAGCGGTGGCCTGGCCGACTACGACGGCGTCGAGTGGGCGAAGACCGAGCCGCACAATCGCCACGCATACGAGGTCGCGACCAAGGGCCACAGCGCCTATGACTTCGTCGTCGCCACCCAGGCGCTGGAGCGGCTCTCGCGTCGCGAGGTTGCCCGCTGGGGTCGCGACTTCGACCTGCTGCTGACGCCGACCTCGGCGATCCTGCCGCCGCCGGCCGGACAGGTTCTCGCCGCCCAGCACGCCACCCCCGACCAGGCAGTGCCGGACACGGTCAGCTCGGTCTCATTCACCGCCTTCGGCAACGTCACCGGCCAGCCGGCGATCTCGCTGCCGCTGCATCGCACCGCCGAGGGCCTGCCGGTCGGAGCGATGCTTACAGGCGGACCGTTCGGCGAGGCGATCCTGGTGCAAATCGGCGCCCAGCTCGAAGCGGCGCGGCCCTGGGCGGACCGCACGGCCGCAGTCGCCGCTTAGCTTTCGACTTCCGCCAACGCCGCGGCGATGCCGCGCACGCTCTGCTCGATTGCCGGCTCCGGCATGCCGGCGAAGCCGAGCAGGAGACCCGGTGACCCGCCGGGGCGGAAGCGGTGCAGGGCGAGCCCCTCGAGGCCGATGCCGCGCTCGGCCGCCGCGGCGATCAGCGCCGCCTCGTCGGTTTTTTCCGGCAACAGCGCCAGCTCGAAGAGCCCGGCGGCTGCCGCATCGACGCGTGCCTCGGGAAGGTGGCGCGCGAGCGAGTCGAGCAGCGCCTCGCGGCGTCGCTGGTAGCGACCGCGCATGCGCCGCAGGTGGCGGTCGAGCTCGCCACGGACGATGAAGTCCTGCAGGGCGAGCTGGCCGATCACCTCCGAGCCGCGGTCCTCGATCGCCTTCTCGGAGATCAGCGGCCAGCCCAGCCAGGAGGGGGTCAGCATCCAGCCGAGGCGCATGCCCGGAACCAGGCGCTTGCTGGCCGAGCCGACGTAGGCGACCCGCTCCGGGGCGAGGCCCTGCAGAGCGCCGACCCGGGCACGGTCGTAGCGCAGCTCGGCGTCGTAATCGTCCTCGACGATCAGTCGCTCGCCGCGCTCGGCCCACTCGATCAGCGCTGCTCGCCGCTCGCTGCTCAGCACCCGCCCAGTGGGGAACTGGTGGGAGGGGGTGACGACGACGGCGTTCGCTCCGCTTGCCTCGAGCTCGGCCACCTGCAGCCCCTCGGCGTCGACCGGCACCGGTGCCACTTCGAGCCCGGCCTGCTCGGCGATCAGCCGGTGTGCGTGCCAGCCTGGATCCTCGAGCGCCAGGCGCTCGGCTCCGCGTCCGCGCAGCCAACGGGCGATCAGCGAGAGCGCTTGGGAGAAGCCGGTGCAGAGGATCAGCTGCTCGGGGTCGGCGGCGGCGCCGCGCACCCTGCCTAGGTACTCGGCCAGCGCCTCGCGCAGGGCCGGGACGCCACGCGGATCGGGATAGTCGACGGCATCGAGCGGAGCCTGGCGCCAGGCCGCGCGCAGCGAGCGCAACCAGCGATCCCGCGGAAAGCCGGCCAGGTCCGGGAGCCCCGGCTCGAGACGGTAGGTGAAGCTGGGCAGCAGCGATGGGGTGGGGGTCGATGCCGGCGCCCGCACGGTGCGGGCGACCCGCGTCGGCGCGCCCTGGCTCGCTCGCAGGTAGCCCTCCGCGGCGAGCTGGCCGTAGGCCTCGCTGACCACCCCACGCGAGATTCCGAGCTCGGTGGCAAGGCTGCGAGTCGAGGGAAGTCGCGAGTCCGCCGCCAGGTGCCCGGCGCGGATCTGCTCGCGGATCGAGCGCTCGAGCTGCTCGTGGAGCGGCACGCCGTCGCCGCGATCGAGCTCGATCAGCAGGCTGGGGGCAACTGGACCCTTAAAACGTGCCATTACTGGCACTGTATAGCGAACCAGTTGCTCTCTAAGGTGGCGGCGTGAGGCGGCTAGAGCGCCAATCGTCGTTGCGTTCGTCTTTTGTGGGGCTAAGCCTGACAAAGTGCGAACGCGGCTTTAGCGGAAAGGGGAAGAATCGATGAGGCGAGTAACGGTGGTGGGCGGCGGGTTGGCTGGGTTGACGGCTGCGATCGCGGCAGCCGAGGGCGGCGCCCAGGTGAGGCTGCTCGAGGCGCACGAGGCACTTGGCGGCCGGGCGCGCAGCATGGCCGGCCCCTACAAGGCCAATCTCGGTCCTCACGTCATCTACAAGGACGGGCCGCTCTGGGACTGGCTCGCCGAGCGCGAGCTGTTGCCGCCCTATGCGGGCCCGCCGCTGGCCGGCATCCGCTTCCGCTGGCAGGGCGCTGTGCGCCGCACGCCGCCGTTGGGAACGATCCCGGCGGTGCTTCGCCTGCGCGGGCGGGAGGCGCCGGTCGATCAGGATTTCCGCGGCTGGGTTGCCAGCCATGCCGACGAGCGCACCGCGGAGATGCTCTCCGCGGCGGCTGGCGTCTACACCTTCCACCATGACCCCGGAGAGCTCTCCGCGGCCTTCATCTGGAAGCACTCGGTGCGGGTGCTGCTCAGCCCGCCGCCTACGGCGCGCTACCTGATCGGCGGCTGGAGCACGCTGATCGAGGCGCTCGAGGCGAGGGCACGGCGGCTCGGCGTCGAGGTCGAGACCGGTTGCAGCGTCGACGCGCTGCCTGAGTCGCCGCTGATCGTCGCCACCGAGCTGAGCCAGGCCCGTGAGCTGCTCGGCGACGACTCGCTGCGCTGGCCCAGCGGGCACACGGTTTGTATCGACCTCGGTCTCGAGCACCGCCGCGGTGACCCGTTCGTCGTCTCCGACCTCGACGAGGCGGCCTGGATCGAGCGCTTCAGCGCTCCGGACGCTTCGCTTGCGCCCCAGGGGGAGGAGCTGGTGCAGGCCCAGATGCCGGTGCGTCCCGACGAGAGCGCAGACCAGGCGGGCCTGCGGCTCGAGCGCCTGCTCGACGGCTCGCTGCCGGATTGGCGCCGGCGCCAAACCTGGCATCGCCGCCAGGTGATGGAGGGGCGCACAGGACCGCTCGATCACCCCGGCAAGTCCTGGCGCGACCGTCCGGCGATCGAGCGGGGGGACGGCGTCTTCCTCGCCGGTGACATGGTTGCTGCGCCCGGCCTGCTCTCAGAGGTGGCCTGGGCGAGCGGGGTACAGGCGGGCCAGCTGGCGCTCGCCGCGAGCGGAGCGGCGTCGCGCGAGCTGAGAAGGGTCGCTTAGTTCGACTACCGTGCCGGTGGTGGCTGCGACCAGCGCCGGAATCCTGCTCCACCGTCGGGCCGGCGATGCGATCGAGGTGCTGCTGGTCCATCCGGGCGGGCCCTTCTGGACGAAGAAGGACCTCGGGGCCTGGTCGATTCCGAAGGGCGAAGTGGGCGAGGACGAGGAGCCGCGGGCCTGCGCGCTGCGTGAGCTCGAGGAGGAGCTCGGTTCTGTGCTCGGGCTCGCGCCGGACGACCTGACCGAGCTCGGCACGATCCGCCAGAAGGGCGGCAAGCTCGTCCACTGCTGGGCGGCCGAAGCGGACTTCGACCCTGCGACCCTGCGCAGCAACACCTTCACGATGGAGTGGCCGCCCCGCTCGGGCCGCGAGCGCGAGTTCCCCGAGGTCGACCGGGCCGAGTGGTTCGACGTCGAGCAGGCGCGCCGCAAGATCAATGCCGCCCAGGCCGAGTTGCTCGATCGGCTCCTCGACGTCGTCGCGTAGCGGTTGCAACGCCTTGTCTCCCCACAGCGTGGACGAGCGTTACGCCGACCTATACTCGCGCGATGGTCGACGGCCCCGATCTGAGCTCGAGCCCGTCCGGCGACGGGCCGTCCGCCAGGCCGTTGCCGCTCTCTGTGCGCCTACTCGGCGCCGGTGTGCGCAGCGCCCGCAGCGTCAGCAAGGCGGCGGGGATCGATCGCGCGGTCGAGGCGGCCGCCGAGGAGGCGATGGTCGCTGCGATCGAGAGCGAGGCGGTGGAACGCGCCCTGGCTCGAGTGCTGCGCGGACCCGCCGTCGAGGAGGCGATGAACTCCGCCTTGGAGAGCGACGCGGTCAAGCGCGCCCTGGTCGAGGCTCTCGATAGCGAGCTTGTCGACGAGGTCTGGCGCCGGCTGTTGGCCAGCGATGAGGCGCAGCACCTGGTCGAGCGGATCGCCGAGGCGCCGGAGCTCCGCGCCGCGATCAGCGCCCAGAGCGTCGGCTTGATCGAGGACGTCGGCCACACGATCGGCAACGGCACGCGGCGGCTGGACAGCGTCCTCGAGCGGATTGTGCGGCGCGTCTTCTTCCGAAAGCGGCGGGTGGAGCCGACCGACCGGGCCGGAGCGGCGACGCGCGGGCTGGCCCTCGGGATCGACGCGTTGATCGTCAACCTCGGCCTCTCCGGGATCGCCGCAATCGCAGCGCTGATCGCCTCGGCTTTCGCCGGCAACGGCAATGGTGTCTCCAGCTTCGCCCTGGCCCTCGGCACGACGGCCTGGCTGGCGCTCGGGGCCTTCTACCTGGTTGGCTTCTGGTCGCTCGCCGGTCAGACCCCCGGCATGCGATTCGTCGACATCAGGCTCGACGTCGAGGGGCGAGGACTGCCCTTGGGGCGGGCGGTCAAGCGGCTGATCGGCATGGCGCTCGCCTGGATCCCCTTCGGCCTCGGATTCCTCGGCATCTTCTTCGACGAGCGGCGGCGCGCCTGGAACGACCGCCTCAGCCGCGCCGACGTGGTCTACGAGAGCAACGAGCGCACGCCGGCGCCGTGGTCGCGCCTCGAGCTCGCAGGCGCCGCCGCCGCGGTGGCCGCCGAGACGGCGAAGGCCCCGGATCCCCGGGGCCTTCGAGCCAGCGGCGTCGTCGGATCGTCGCCTAGCTGACCGTGCCTTCCGGTCCCTCGGCCAGCTTGTAGATGATGATGATCGCCAGGGCGAAGATCGCCAGCGACCAGAACGGGTAGGCGGGAATCGAGAGCAGCGCGCTCATCGCGTTGAGAGACGCGATGAAGATCCCGAACCAGCGGCCGAACTCGCCCCCGGAGAAGAGTGAGAAAGCGGCGACGAGCTCGAGCACGCCGATGATCAGGAGGACCCAGCCCCAGGTGTGGAGGCCGCTGATCATGAACTCGGCTTCGCCGAGGAAGAACTTCGCGTCGCCGATTGCGGCGATGCCGTAGATGATGTTCAGGACACCGGCGATCAGCAGCAGCACGCCGGCAAACACCCACCAACCGCTGAGTGTGCTCTCCTCGTTCATAGAAACCCTTTCCTGACGCGATTTGGATAGAGCCAGTCAGATGCTAGGAGCGGATTCGGTGCCGGACGAGGCGTTCCTGCGCTGATTTTCCCTGGTGAGAACGCCTTTTCGGCGGATTAGGCCGAGGTGCTCTGCGCTTTGTGAGCAGACCGTGCCATAGGCTGCGCGGCCATGGAGGTTTTCCGCACACCAGAGGAGAGCCTGGTCGGGTTGCCCGACTTCCCCTTCGAGTCACGCTACACCGAGGTCGACGGGCTGCGGCTCGCCTACCTCGATGAGGGAG
The DNA here is from genome assembly GCA_035605155.1 of Solirubrobacterales bacterium. Classification (GTDB taxonomy): domain Bacteria; phylum Actinomycetota; class Thermoleophilia; order Solirubrobacterales; family 70-9; genus VRUE01. Next base: position 503 of record DATNHC010000176.1, on the reverse strand, counting down.
AGGGCCCGACGGTGGTCTTCTTCCACGGCGAGCCGACCTGGTCGTTCCTCTGGCGCAAGGTGATCCCGCCGGTACGCGACGCCGGCTATCGCTGCATCGCCCCCGACTACGTGGGCTTCGGTCGCTCCGACAAGCCGACCGATCTCGAGTGGTACACCTACGACCGCCACGTCGAGCTGATGGCGGAGCTGCTTGCCGAGCTCGACGTACGCGATGCGACGGCTGTCGTCCACGACTGGGGCGGGCCGATCGGCCTGCGCCTCGCGGTCGAGCACCCCGAGCGCTTCTCACGCATCGTGATCATGGAGACCGGTCCGTTCACCGGCCATCAGCAGATGAGCGAGACCTGGCTCCAGTTCCGCGAGTTCGTCCGCGACAACGCCGACGTGCCGGTCGGGATGCTGGTCCGGGGCGGCTGCAAGCACGATCCCGGCGACGAGGTGATTGCCGCCTACGAAGCGCCCTTTCCGACCCCCGAGTCGAAGGCCGGTCCGCGCGCCTTC
>DATNHC010000175.1:0-2165 GCA_035605155.1 Solirubrobacterales bacterium | reverse complement strand
GGTTCCAGTCGTGGTCAGCGGCGACGGGCTGCTGGGCGCCGTGGGTGGGGCGATGGCCGGCTCGGAGACGCCACTCGGAGTGATCCCGGGGGGCCGCGGCAACGACCTCGCCCGCGTGCTTGGCATCCCCGACGATCCAGCCGGCGCGGTGGCCGTGCTCGCTGCAGGCGAGAGTCGGCGAATCGACGTCGGCGAGGCCAACGGCAAGCGCTTTCTCGGCATCGTCAGCGTCGGCTTCGACTCCGAAGCCAACCGGCTCGCCAACGAGACCGGCTTCCTGCACGGCAACCTGGTCTACGCGTACGCAGCCTTGCGCACGCTGCTCGGCTGGAAACCAGGACGCTTTACGGTGCGGGTCGACGAGGAGCGCTACCGCTTCACCGGCTACTCGGTCTCGGTCGCCAACAGCCGTGCCTTCGGCGGCGGCATGTACATCGCGCCAGATGCCGAGCTCGATGACGGCGAGTTCGACATCGTCACGGTCGGCGACGTCGGCAAGGTGCGCTTCGTGGGTAACCTGCCGAAGGTGTTCAAGGGCACCCACGTCGACGAGGACGAGGTGCGCGTCTTCCGGGCCTCGCACCTGGAGCTGAGCGCCAGCCGACCCTTCCCGGTTTACGCCGACGGCGAGCACCTCACCGAGCTGCCGGCCACGCTTCGAGTGCTGCCGCGTGCGCTCAGCATCCTCGTGCCGCCAGCGGCGACCGGGGCTTGAGCGGCTTGGCATCAGAGCGGCGCCAACGGCCCTCGAACGGCGCTCTCTTCGCCGCCAAGCTGGCCACCGCGCGAGCAGTCGGCGTCGCCAGTCGGGCAAGCGGTCGCGGCGGTGGCACGACGCTGCCCGGTCGCCTGCTGCTGCGATTGGACCGCAGCTCGATCGCAAAGCTCGGCTCACGCCTGGCCGGTGGCACGACGATCGTCAGCGCCACCAACGGCAAGACGACGACCGCTGGGATGATCGCTGCCGCGATGGCCGCCGACGGACGGCGACCGGTGCACAACCGGGCCGGCTCGAACATGACCTGGGGAGTGGCCACGGCGCTGCTCGAGCAGCGTGGCGAAGAGGGTCTCTTCGAGGTCGACGAGGCCTGGCTTCCGCAGGTCGCGGAGCAGCTCGACCCTGCGGTGATCGTTCTCGGCAACCTCTTCCGCGATCAGCTCGACCGCTACGGCGAGCTCGAGGCCCTGGCTGAGGACTGGGCGGCAACCGTCGCCGCGCGCTCGGGCCGCACGCGTTTTGTCCTCAACGCCGACGATCCAGCGATCGCCGACCTTGGGCGCGACGGGGACGGCAAGCGCCCCGGAGTCGTCTACTTCGGCATCGAGGATGCCTCCCAGGCGCTACCGGAGCTGCAGCACGCATTCGATGCAAAGCACTGCCGCCGTTGCGGTCAGCCGTATGCCTATGAGCGCGCCTTCGTCGCACACCTCGGCCATTACTCGTGTCCCGCGTGCGGGGCGCAGCGTCCGCGGCCCGACGTGGTGGCGACCGCGATCGAGCTGCACGGCATGGACGGCTCAAGCGTCACGGTGCGCACGCCTGACGGGGAGATGCACGTCGAGCTGCCGGTTCCCGGCCTCTACAACGTCTACAACGCCCTGGCGGCGGTCGCGACCGCGCTCGAGCTGGGCGTGCCCGAGGAGCGCATCGCCTCGGCGCTGGCCGAGCTGCGCGCCGCCTTTGGCCGCATGGAGACGATCGACATCGGCGACAAGCGACTTGCCATCCTGCTGGTCAAGAACCCGGCGGGCGCCAACGAGGTGCTGCGCACATTGCGCCTCGAGGCCGACGAGATGGGCCTCGACCTCTGGATCGCGCTCAACGATCGCATCGCCGACGGGCGCGACGTCTCCTGGATCTGGGACGCTGATTTCGAGCTGCTCGCCGGCAGCTTGCGGCGCGTGGTCTGTGCCGGCACACGGGCGCCCGAGATGGCGCTGCGCCTGAAGTACGCCGGCCTGCCCACCGAGAGGATCGCAGTCGAGCCCGAGATCGGCGACTCGCTCGACCGGGCGCTTGCCGATTCCGCGGGGCGCCTCTTCGCCCTGCCCACCTACACCGCCCTGCTCGAGCTGCGCAAGCTGCTCGCCGACCGGGGCGTCGCGAAGGAGTTCTGGCGATGAGCGATGCGGTGATCTGGCACGACGTCGAGTGCGGCGGCTAC
>DATNHC010000174.1:0-37195 GCA_035605155.1 Solirubrobacterales bacterium | reverse complement strand
CGAGGCGGTGCGCCGCCTGCGCGAGGCGGGCGCGATCGTGATCGGCAAGACCCACGCCCCCGAGGTCGGGCAGTGGCACTTCACCGAGACGCCGCTGTACGGGGCGACGCGCAATCCCTGGAATCCGGAGCACACGCCGGGAGGCTCGAGCGGCGGCGCGGCGGCGGCGGTCGCAGCCGGCGTGGTCCCGGCGGCGATCGGCTCCGACGGCGCCGGCTCGATCCGCATCCCAGCCGCCTGGACCGGCTTGGTGGGGCTGAAGCCGCAACGTGGCCGGGTCTCCACCTGGCCGAACGCCGAGGCCTTCCACGGGCTCAGCTGTTACGGCCCGCTTGCACGCAGTGTCGAGGATTCCGGTCTGCTGCTCGATGCGATCCATGGCAACGTGCCGGCTGACCTGCACCGTCCCCAGCCGCCTGGCGAACCCTTCGCCGCCGCCGCGGCCCGCGAGCCGGGGACTCTGCGCATCGCAGTCTCGTTCGCAACTCCCTTCGGCGTTCCCGCCAAGCTCCACGCCGAGCACCGCACGGCGATCGAAGCCTTCGGCGAGCGCCTCGCCGAGCTCGGTCACGAAGTCTTCCCGGATGATCCCGACTACGGCCTTGTCGGTCCCGCCCTTGTCCCGCGCGGCATGGCCGGCGTGGAGGCGTGGCTCTGCGCCCACGGCGAGGACCGCGCGGCGCTGGAGCCGCGCACGCGCACCCACGCTCGGATCGGCAAGGCACTGAGCGGGCTGCCACTGCGCCTCGCTCGCGCCGCCGAGCCGGGCCTGCGGCGACGAATCGGACGTGTCTTCCAGCGCTGCGACGTCGTCCTCACCCCGACCACGGCAATGCCGCCGCCGCGTATCGGCGCACTCGAAGGTCGGGGCTACTGGGCGACCAGCTCCACCGCCAGCGCCATCTGTCCCTTCGCCTTCGCCTGGAACGTCGTTGGCTGGCCGGGGATCAGCGTCCCGGCTGGGCTCACCTCCACCGGCCTGCCGATCGGCGCCCAGCTGCTCGGCCGCGAGAGCGACGAGGCCACCCTGCTCTCGCTGGCCAGCCAGGTCGAGCGCGCAGCCGGCGGCTGGCCGCAGCCTGCCAGCCTTCGTTGAAGCATCTTCCGGACCCCAGCCCGGAAAATGCTTCAACGAGCTCATGGTGTCCGGTAGCGGGCCAGATAGGCGCGGGCGAAGTCGAGCAGCTGGCGACCGCGGTGGACGAAGCCGGAGAAGGTGCGACCTGTGGCGCGGTGGGAGAGGTCGAGCTCGTACTCGCCCACCCGGAAGCCGGCGCGGACCGCGTCGACGGTCATCCCCAACTCCATGCCATAACCGCGGGCGAAGGGCAGCGTGGCGCGCAGCACCTCGGCGCGCATCGCCCGCTGGCCGGAGATCGGCGCACTCGCCTCGAAGCCGCTGAGGCGACGGATGGCCCAGCGGGCGAAGCCAACCGCCAGGCCGAAGCCACCGCCGATGCGCTGCCCGAAGGCAGCGACCGCCAGGTCGCAGTCCCCCGCCTCGACAGCAGCGACCAACGGCATCAGTCGTGCGCCCGATTCGGCCAGGTCGCCGTCGCAAAGCAGGAACAGCGACGGGGCCTCGCCCTCGCTGAGCGCCGCCTGTGCCGCTGCGGTCACGTTGGCGCCCTTGCCGTGCGGGCGCCGACGACTGACGACGCGAGCGCCGGCCGCCATCGCCAGCTCCGCGGTGCCATCTGCGGAGGCGTCATCGGCAACCCAGATTACAGCGCCGGGAAAGGCATCCCGCAGAGCGGCCAGCGTCGCTCCGATCCGGTCCGCCTCGCTGCGAGCGGCAACGAGCACGGCCAGCGAGGGCGCAGCCGCGGGATCGGGCTCGGGCTCAGAGTTCATCCTGGGTCGCTCCGCCGTCACGCGCGGATATTCTCCCCCGCCATGGCAGACATCGAGGCGCACATCACCGGCAACGTTTGGAAAATCGAGGTTGCCGTCGGGGATCAGATCGAGGACGGCGACACGGTTGTCATTCTCGAGTCGATGAAGATGGAGATCCCGGTCGAGGCCGAGGACGACGGCACCGTGAAGGAGATTCGCTGCGAGGAGGGGCAGGCGGTCAGCGAAGGCGACGTCCTCGTGGTCCTCCAGTGAGCGAGCGGCTGGCAAGCGGCAAGCTCCTCCTCGACTCTCCCGCCGAGGCGGTCGTCCGCCTCCGCATCTCCAATCCCGAGCGGCGCAACGCCCTCGACCACGAGATCCTCGACGCGCTGGCCGAGACCCTGCCGCGGCTCGACCGCGGGATCGAGACCCGCTGCCTGCTGATCACCGGCGCGCCGCCGGTCTTCTCCGCCGGCTACGACATCGCCTCGATCCCCTCGGAGACGTTCGAACGCGATGCCGAGGCGCTCGTCGCCCATCCGTTCCACGCGGCGATGGAAGCGCTCTCCGCGCACCCCTGGCCAACGGTTGCCGCGATCAACGGCCACTGCATCGGCGGCGGCCTCGAGCTGGCGGTCACCTGCGACCTGCGAGTCTGCGCGGCCGGGGCGGAGCTGGGCATGCCGCCTGTCAAGCTCGGCCTCGTCTACAGCCACACCGGCCTGCGCAAGTTCCTCGAGACGATCGGTCTGGCCCGCACCAAGGAGCTCTTTCTCACCGGCCGCAACTTTGGCGCTGCCCGTGCCGAACAGATTGGGCTTGTCCACGAAGTGGTCGCCGACGAGCAGTTGGATGCGGTCGCGGTCGAGTTAGCGGCGGAGATCGCCGCCAACGCGCCGCTCTCGATGCGCGGCAACAAGAGCGCGATCGACCTGCTTGCCGCCGCCCCCGTGCTCAACGCACAGCAGGAGGCAGGCCTCGTCGCGTTGCGCGAGTCCTGCTTTGCCTCAGAGGACTTCCGCGAGGGGATCCAGGCTTTCGCCGAGAAGCGCAAGCCCGAGTGGAAGGGCAGATGAGGCGGCTGCGCCGATGAGCGCCTCGGCCCGCAAGCAGCTCGCCGCCAGCGACCCGACGATGGCGGCGCTGATCGAGCGCCTCGGCAAGATCGACATCGCCACCCGGCTCGCGCGGCGCAGCGAGGAGCGGCCGGCGGATGCCTACGGAGCGCTGCTGCGGGCGATCGTCGGCCAGCAGCTCTCGACCAAGGCGGCGCGGACGATCTACGGCCGCGTGCTCGAGCTCTTCGACGGCCACACGCCGGCACCCGAGCAGCTACTCGAAGCCGAGGAGGCCGAGCTGCGCGGCGCCGGCCTCTCGGGTCGTAAGGTCGAGTACGTCCGCGACCTGGCGGCACACGTGATCGACGGCGAGTTGGAGCTCGATCGGCTGAGCGAGCTATCCGACGAGCAGGTGATCGCTGAGATCGTCGCCGTGCGCGGCCTCGGCCTTTGGACCGCGGAGATGTTCCTCATCTTCCACCTGGAACGCCCCGACGTGCTCTCCGGCGGCGATCTCGGCATCCGCAAGGCGGTGCAGATCGAGTACGGCCTCGGGGAGATGCCGCCCCCGGCGCGAGTGCTGGAGATCGGCGAGCCCTGGCGCCCGCACCGCAGCCTCGCCTCGCTCTACCTATGGGAGTCGCTGGCCAAAACACCGGTGGAGTGACGGCGCCCGACTCGGTCGGTCGCGGCTACGCACCTGGCAGCCCGCGCCGCAGGCGCAGCGCGCGAGCGACCGCGGCTTCGCTTGCGGGCCGTGAGAGCGCCCCGGCGCGCAACGCCTGCAGCAGGGCGCTGCCGGCGCGTACGCCCGCCCGGTAGTCGGCGAAGAGCAGAAGATCCGTTCCGGCTCGGGCGGCGGCGAGCCCGGCCCTGGCCGGGCCGCCGAAGTCGCGCACGGCGACGCTCTCCAGAGCGTCGCTGATCGAGACGCCCTCGAATCCGAGGCGATCACGCAGCTCGCCGCTGGCGATCGGGCGGGCAAATGCAGCAGGCCGGGGCGAGAAAGCCGGGTAGATCGCGGTGCTGAGCATCACCATCGCGCCACCATCGGCGATGAAGCGACGATAGGGCGCCTCATCGACCGTGCGCAGCACGGCTTTCGAGAGCGGCACCCGCTCGACGGCGAAGTCGGTGTTCTCGACGGCTGCGCCAAGGCCGGGAAAGTGCTTCGCCGTGGCAGCGACACCGCCGGCCTGCAAGCTTGCGGCGAAGGACACCGCCGTGTCCGAGACCTGCGCCGCGGTCGAGCCGAAGCCCCGGTTGGTCTCGGCAATCGTGCCGCCGGACCGGGCAACGTCGAGGACCGGCGCCAGGTCGACGTTGAAGCCGACATCGCGCAGGTTTGCCGCCGTGAGACGGCCCTGACGGCGGGCGAAGGCGGGGCCGGCGGCGCCCATCTGGCGGGCCGAGGCAGTCGGCGCGCCACCGAGGCGCTTCACCAGCCCGCCCTCCTGGTCGACCATGACGAGCAGCGGGTCGCGCAGCTGCGGGGGGCGGCGGATCGCCTGCAGGCTGCCGATCAGGCGCCGTCCCGCAACCCGGCTGGGCAGGTTCTCGTCGAAGAGGATCACGCCCGCGAGCTCCCCCCTGCGGATCATGCGCCGCAGGGCACGAGGCGCCTCGGTGCCGCTGAAGCCGACGACCAGGCGCTGTCCGGCAAGCTGGGCTAGCGACAGCCGCGAGGCGATGCTCGGCGGCACCTGGCTCGTGCCGTCCCCCAGCGCCGCACCGAAAACGAAGGCGGCGATCGCCAACCCGCAGGCAACGCCAATCGCGATCCACCGTCGCCTAAACGTCGCAGCCCGCACGTGTCTGAGCTTAGCCACGACATAACGTGGGTTAGCTCAGACACGCCCCGCCGTCCGGGGCGCCGCCTAGCCTTGCGCCCGCATGTCGTCCCTGATCTCCTTCGAGGAAGCGCTTGCCCTCGGCGAGCTCAGCGACCACCAGGAGATCGGCGACCTGATCGAGCGCGCCTGGAAAGTACGGCGCGAGAACTTTGGCGACTCGACCGACATGTGCTCGCTGGTCAACGCCAAGTCCGGCGGTTGCGCGGAGGACTGCGGCTTCTGCGCCCAGTCGCGCTACGCCGAGGCGGACACGCCGATGCACGCGATGATGGAGCCCGAGCAGATCCTCGAGCACGCCAAGGCGGCCGAGGCGGCGGGCGCGCACCGATTCTGCATGGTCACCCAGGGCCAGGGGCTCTCCAAGCGCGACTTCGAGAAAATCCTCGCCGGGGCGGAGCTGGTCGCCGAGCAGACCAACCTCAAGCGCTGCGCCTCGATCGGCCACATGTCGGCCGAGCGGGCCAAGAAGCTGCGCGAGGCGGGAATCCAGCGCGTCCACCACAACGTCGAGTCCTCGCGCTCCTACTACCCCGAGGTCTCGAGCACGGTCCGCTACGAGGGGCGGCTGCGCACGATCGAGGCGGTCAAGGAGGCGGGTCTGGAGACCTGCGTTGGCGGCATCCTCAACCTCGGCGAGTCGCGGCGCCAGCGGGTCGAGATGGCCTTCGAGCTCTCCGAGCTCAACCCGACCTCGGTGCCGATCAACCTGCTCAACCCACGCGAGGGCACCAAGTTCGGCGACCGGCCGCTGATGGACGCCTGGGAGGTGGTCAAGTGGGTGGCGATCTTCCGTCTGATCATCCCCGGCGCGCTCTTCCGGCTCTGCGGCGGCCGGGTCGAGAACCTCGGCGACCTGCAGCCGCTGGCGGTCAAGGCCGGCCTCAACGGCGTGATGATGGGCAACTTCCTCACCACGCTCGGCGCCGAGCCCGAGGACGACCGGGCGATGTTCGAGGAACTCGGCCTGAACGTGGCCCGCCAGCCGGACAACGGCGCCAACCCGCGTCCCGACAACCGCGACGGCTGGCTCCAGGGCGAGGTGCCGGCGACGCCAATCGACGAGCTGATCGACCGCCAGGACGAGGCCAACTTCTGGGACCCCTCGATCCAGCTGCGCGTGATCAAGAAGGCGAAGAAGCCGCCGCCCTACCCGACCGCTGCATGACCGACGTCGCGGAGCGGCTGGAGGAGCTTCGCGACCGGGGCCTCCACCGGCGACTGCGCCTCGTCGAAGGGCCACAGGGGCCCCGGGTCCTGCTCGACGGTCGCCAGGTGCTGCTGCTCTGCTCGAACGACTACCTCGGCCTGGCCGGTCATGCGCGGGTGCGCGAAGCCGCGGCCGAGGCGGCAACGCGCTGGGGCGCCGGCGCCGGTGCCTCACGCCTGATCAGCGGCAATATGGAGCCACACCGGCGCTTGGAGCAGCGGCTGGCGGCGTTCAAGGGCTACGAGGCGGCGCTGCTCTTCGGCTCCGGCTACCTGGCCAACCTCGGCACGATCTCGGTCCTCGCCGGACGTGGCGAGGTCGTCTTCTCCGACGAGCTCAACCACGCCAGCATCATCGACGGCTGCCGGCTCTCCCGCGCAGAGACCTTCGTCTACCGCCACGGCGACGTCGAGCACCTCGAGTGGGGGCTACGCGAGGTGGGCGGTCGCGGCTCGCTGATCGTCAGCGACGGCGTCTTCTCGATGGACGGCGACGTGGCGCCCCTGGAGGGGCTGGTGAAGCTGGCGCGCCAGCACGGCTGCCGGGTGATGGTCGACGAGGCGCACGCCACCGGAGCGCTCGGTCCCGGCGGTCGCGGCTCGGTCGCCGCCGCTGGGCTGAGCGGCGAGGTCGACCTGGTGATGGGGACGCTGGGCAAGGCGCTCGGCTCCTACGGCGCCTACGTTTGCGCCGGTGAGGAGCTCCGCGAGTACCTGGTCAACGCGGCGCGCTCCTTCGTCTTCTCCACCGCGCTTCCCCCGCCGGTACTGGCGGCGAGCCTGGCGGCGCTGGAGCTGCTCGAGGCCGGGCCGCAGCTGGTCGGCCAGCTGGGCGAGAACGCAGCGGTCCTTCGCGATGCCCTCGCCGCCGAGGGGATCCCGGCCGGCGGCTCGCAGACCCAGATCGTGCCGCTGGAAGTCGGCGACGCGGAGTTGACGATGGCGCTCTGCGAGCGCCTGCTGGAGCGCGGCATCTTCGCCCAGGGGATCCGCCCGCCGACCGTCCCCGAGGGCTCCTCGCGGCTGCGCTTCACCGTGATGGCGACCCACGGAGCCGAGCAGCTGCAGGACGCGGCCAAGCTGATCGGCAACGCAGCGCGGGAGCTGGGAATCTCACCGCGAGCTGCCCCGGCTGGTCCACTCGCCGTCGCCGCCTGAGCCGTTGCGCGGCGTCTTCGTCACCGGCACCGGCACCGAGGTCGGCAAGACCGTCATCGCCGCTGTCATCGCCCGCAGCGTCGTCAACCAGGGCCGCAGCGTGGCCGTCTTCAAGCCCGCCCTCACCGGCCTTGATCAGCACCCCGCCGCCGGCCCAGCCGATCATGAGCTGCTGCGCGCCGCGGCGCGGTCTGCCCAGAGCGAGGAGGAGATCGCCCCCTATCGCTATGGACCGCCAGCCTCGCCACACCTTGCCGCAGCGCAGGCAGGCGAGGAGATCGAGCCCGGCCGCCTGCTGATCTCCGCCCGCGCCGCCGCCGCAGGCGCCGACGTGCTCGTCTGCGAGGGCGTCGGCGGCCTGCTCGTCCCGCTCTCGCCCTCCTATCTCGTCCGCGACTTCGCCGCCGAGCTCAACCTGCCGATCGTCATCGCCGCCTCGCCCGGCCTGGGGACGATCAACCACACCCTGCTGACCCTCGAGGCTGCACGAGCCGCCAGCCTCGACGTACTCGCCGTGGTCCTCACTCCCTGGCCCGAAACGCCGGGAGCAATCGAGCGCTCAAACTGCGAGACGATCGAATCGCTGGCCGAGGTCGAGGTCGAGGCCCTGCCCAGCGTCGATGTCGAGGGACCGGACACGTGGAACGTTGTCGAGTGGGGCTTCGTTCGTCGTCTGGCCGAATAGAAAGCCGGCGGACTCAGCCATCGCGGTATTCGATCAGGCGCCGGTCTTGCCCGCGGCGACGGCCTCGCGCCCGGCGAGCTCCTCGCCGCCCGGGCTGACCGCCGCCTCGACCGCCTCGCCGCTGAGCGTGTCGCGCCTGGCGCGGATCGCGGCGGCGCCGACCACCGCGCCGAGCAGGGCGACAAGTGCGCAGACGCTCATCGCATGGCCGAGCGCATCGACGAATTCCTGCGGGCTGGCCGACTCGAAGTTGGCCCCCACCGCCCCCTGGAAGATCGCCCCGGTTACGGCGACGCCGAGGCTGCCGCCGACCATGCGGAACATCGAGAGCACGCCGGAGGCGATGCCCGCCTTCTCGACAGCGACCGCGTTCATCGCGGCGCTCGTCATCGGCGACATGGTCAACGCGATGCCGATGCCGAGCAGCAGGAAGCCGGGCAGCAGGTCGAGGTAGGTGGAGTCGACCGCGATGCCGCTGAAGCTGTAGAGCGAGGCGGCGACGATCAGGAGGCCGGCGGCGATCAGCCAGCGCGGCCCGAAGCGGTCGGACAGCCGGCCGGCGACCGGCGCCACGCCGACGATCATAAGCGTCGAGGGCAGGAACCTGACACCGGCCTCCAGCGGCGAGTAGCCGAGGATGTTCTGCATGTAGAGGGCGAGGAAGAAGAAGACGCCGAGCATCGAGAAGGAGACGATCAGGGCGACGACCACGGCGCCGAGGAAGTTGCGGTCGGAGAAGAAGTGGAATTCGACCATCGGCACCTTGACCCGCAGCTCGATCGCGACGAAAGCGGCGAGGCCGGCGCCGGCGCCGACCAGCAGGGCGACGATCTCGGCAGAGCCCCAACCCCAGGCGTTGCCCTCGATCAGGGCGAGGATCAGCGCCGTCAGCGAAGCGGTGAGCACCGCAACCCCGGCGAAGTCGATCTCGCGGCCGACCGTCGTGTCGCGCGACTCGCGCACGGCGAAGAGCGCCGCGGTCACCGCTCCGATCGCCACCGGGATGTTGAGGTAGAAGATCGCCCGCCAGCTGACGTGCTCGGTGAGGAAGCCGCCGATCACCGGCCCGACGGCAAGCGCCAGGGCGGAGATGCCGGCCCAAGTCCCCATCGCCTTGCCGCGCTCGGCGGGCGGGAAGGCGTCGGTGACGATCGAGAGCGTCGCCGGCATCATCAGCGCCGCCCCCACCCCCTGCACGACGCGGCTGAGGACCAGGTCGGTCGAGCTCTGCGCGAGGCCGGCGGTCGCCGAGGAGAGGGCGAAGATGGCGACGCCGAAGAGGAACATCCGGCGGCGGCCGAAGATGTCGCCCAGCCGCCCACCCGTCGCCAGCAGCACGGCGAAGGAGAGCGTGTAACCGTTGATCGTCCACTCGAGGCCGGAGATCGAGGCGCCCAGGTCGCGCTGGATCGAGGGCAGGGCGACGTTGACGACGGTGTTGTCGAGCATGATCATGAACAGCGCGAAGCACATCGCGCCGAGCGTCCACCACTTGCGGTTGTCGTCGGTGATCAGGTGGCGGTAGCGGGTCAAGCCGGTCCGACCTGCCTCAAGTGCTCATAGGCCTCGGCGATGTCCTTGCGGTCCATCAGCGAGTCGATCGCGGCGTCCAGCTTGCGCCGCTGGGCGGCACTGAGGCTGGCGGCAAAGGTCTCCATTCCCGCCTGGCGCACGACCATCAGGGTCTCGACGAGCTTCGTGCCACGTGCGGTGATCGCGACCCGCCTCACCCGTCGGTCCTCAGGGTCCTCTATCCGAGTGGCAAGGCGCTTCCTGACCAGGCCGTCGACGGCCCTGCTCATCGAAGGGACCGAGACGCCGAGAGCCTCGGCCAGATCGCCGACCTGCCGCGCCTCTGTCGCCTCGCCCAGCCCACCCAGCTCGAGCAGGGCCTTGGACTGGGTCATCGAGAGCCCACTCTCCTCGATCACCCGCAGCAGGTTGCCGCGGTCGTAAAGGAAGAGATGGCGCAGCAGCGCGCTGACCCGTGCGGCCGTCTCCTGCGCCTGCTCACCTACCTCCGGGACATCGACCTTCTCGGCGATCGCCGCGATCTCGCTCGCTTGCATATGAGCAATGCTTGCACATCCGCAACTATTTCTCGGCTGAAAAAGTTGCTCCTGTGAGCACCATCACAGAGCCGGGTGATCCTGCCGTCGGTAGGGCCCGGGCTTGGGGCGCGGCGTCCCCCCGGGGAAAGCAAGCCGCAGGATCGTTCGCTGGACCATGCCGAGCTGCTGCGCGAACGGCCCCGAGTTGTAGGGCAGGCCGTAGCGTTCGCAGACCTGCTTCACCTGGGGGGCGATCTCGGCGTAGCGGGTGCTCGGCAGGTCGGGGAAGAGGTGGTGCTCGACCTGGTAGCCGAGGTTGCCGCTGGCGACGTGGAAGAGCGCGCTGCCCTCGATGTTCGCCGCCCCGGTCAGCTGCCGCACGTACCAGCCACCGCGGCTCTCGTTCTCGACTTCCTCGGGAGTGAACGTGTGCGTCTGGTCGGGAAAGTGGCCACAGAAGATGATCGCGTAGGACCAGACGTTGCGGACGATGTTGGCGGTCGCGTTGGCCGAGGCCGCAGCGCGGTAGGATCCCCCGCCGCCTCGGAGGGATCGCTTCAGGACGCCCGCGAGACCGCCGCGGCGCCTGCCTCCACTCCGAGCCTCGAGACCGGCGTCGAGCGCCGCCATCGCCAGGCCGCTGAGCAGCGGCCAGGCGACGTAGTCCTTGACGATCTGGCTCTTCGCCTTCTCGCGGATCCCGGCCAGCTCGCGCTTGACCTGGGCCTTCGACTTGCGGCCCTTGCGGATCGCCTCGAAATCCAGGTCGTGCAGGGCCACGCCCCACTCGAAGAACGCCATCAGCAGCAGGTTGTAGAACGGCTGGGCAAGATAGACCGGGTGCCACTTCTGCTGCGGGTCGATGCGCATGATCTCGTAGCCCAGGTCCTTGTCCTTGCCGAGGATGTTGGTGAAGGTGTGATGGACGTAGTTGTGTGAGTGCTTCCAGGCCTCGGCCGTCGAGGCCGTGTCCCAGTCCCAGGTCGAGGAGTTGATCTGGGGATCGTTCATCCAGTCCCACTGCCCGTGCAGGACGTTGTGCCCGATCTCCATGTTCTCGAGGATCTTCGCCATCGAGAGAGCGGCCGTGCCGGCAACCTTGGCCGGGCGGTAACGGGCGCCGAGCAGCAGCACGCGGCCGATCACCGCCAGCCGCCGCTGCATCGCGATCATGCTCTCGATGTAGCGCCGGTCGCGTTCGCCGAGGTCGGCAAAGGTCCGGTCGCGGATCTCGTCGAGCTCGCGCGCGAGGTCGTCGAGCTGTTCCGCCGAAAGGCGCGCGAGCGGGCTCTCGACCTCAGCAGTCGTTGCGTTCATCGTCTCCCTTTCGTCGGTTTCAAAGTGCAATCTCAATCGGTCCTTCGGGGGCGTTGACGCAGGTGCGGATCATCTCGCCCTCGCTGCCGTGGACCTTGCCGGTTCGCAGGTCCCGCACCTCCCCCTTGCAGAGCTTCCCCACGCAGGTATGGCAGATGCCCATCCGGCAGCCGAAGGGCAGGGTCGCGCCCGCCTCCTCGCCGCCGACGAGGATCGGCGTGCCGCTGTCGCAGCCGGCCTCGACACCGCTCTTGACGAACCGCACTCGACCTCCCTCGCCCTCGCCGGGCTCGCCGCCGATCACTGGCTGGAAGCGCTCCATGTGGAGCAGCTCGGGGTCGCCGTCGCGCTCCCAGAGCGCGCACATCGCGTCGAGCATCGCCGCCGGGCCAGAGAGATAGGCGTGGCGATCGCGCCAGTCGGGGCAGAGCTGGTCGAGATCGGTGGGGCCGATCCTGCCCTGCTCGCCGGTGATCCGCAGATGCAGGTCATAGCCCCCGTGCGAGCTCTCGATCTCGCGCAGCAGGTCGGCAAAGATCACTCCCTCCCGATCGCGGGAGGAGTGGACGTGGACGACGTCGCCGAGCGTCTCGTTGCGATGCAAGCTGCGGAGCATGCTCATGATCGGCGTGATGCCGCTTCCGGCGCTGAGAAAGAGCAGCTTGTGCGGCGGCGGGTCAGGCAGCACGAAGGTCCCTTCCACCCCGCCGAGACGGACGACGTCTCCCGGCCTGGCCTGGCGGACGAAATAGGGCGAGACCTTGCCGGAATCGACGAGCTTCGGGGTGATGCTGATGCAGCCGTCGGGCCGCTCGGGCTCCGAGGTGAGCGAGTAGGCACGCCAGTGGTGCACGCCGTCGACGACGACCCCGATCCTCAGGTACTGACCCGGCCGGTGGCCGCTCCACTCGAAGCCGGGGCGGATCAGAACGGTCACCGCCTCGGGGGTCTCCTCGTCGATCCGCTCGATTCGTCCACGCAGCTCGCGAGTCGACCAGAGTGGGTTGATCAGCTCGAGGTAGTCGTCGGGGAGCAGCGGGCTGAAGAGCGAGCGGACCGCGTGCAACGCCCGCCGACGCAGAGCTGGAACCTGCGGAGTTGCTCCACGCTCAGCCATCGACCAATGATTGCAGCAATCGATGTAAAGGTTTATGTGCGAAGCCGCACTCAGTTGCCGCCGGGCGCCTCACTAAGGTCGCACTACCCGATGTCGGCCGATCCCATCCAGCTCGACCGCGATCACGTCTGGCATCCCTTCACGCAGCAAGAGGCCTGGTGCGAGGAAGAGCCTCTGCTGATCGAGCGCGGCGAGGGCTCCTACCTGTTCGACGACGCCGGCAATCGGTACCTCGACGGCGTCTCCTCGCTGTGGTGCAACGTGCACGGGCATCGGCACGCGGGCATCGATGCCGCCGTAAGCGAGCAGCTCGGCCGCATCGCGCACTCGACCATGCTCGGCCTCTCCCACCCGGGCGGCGCCGAGCTGGCGGCGCGCTTGGTCGAGCTCGCCCCCGGGGACCTCTCGCGAGTCTTCTACTCGGAGTCGGGTTCGACCGCGGTCGAGATCGCCCTGAAGATGGCCTTTCAGTTCCAGCAGCAGCGCGGTGGCCAGCACCGGCGCCGCACCTCCTTCGTCCACCTGCGCGACTCCTACCACGGCGACACGATCGGCTCCGTCTCGGTCGGCGGCATCGACCTCTTCCACTCCACGTACCGATCGCTGCTCTTCCAGACGTACGTCACCGAGCCGGGCGACGCCGCCGATCTGGAGCGGGTGCTGGCCGTACACGAAGAGGAGATCGCCGCGGTGATCGTCGAGCCCCTGGTCCAGGGCGCCGCCGGCATGCTGATTCATCCGCCCGGCTACCTGCGTGCCGTGCGCGAGCTCTGCGACGCCTTCGGCGTGCTGCTGATTTGCGACGAGGTGGCAACCGGCTTCGGTCGCACCGGCACGATGTTCGCCTGCGAGCATGAGGACGTCGCGCCGGACCTGCTCTGCCTCGCCAAGGGCCTCACCGGCGGTTACCTGCCGCTCGCAGCGACGCTCGCCACCGAGCGAATCTACGCGGGCTTCCTCGGCGCGCCCGAGGAGTACCGCACCTTCTTCCATGGCCACACCTACACCGGCAACCCGCTCGCCTGCGCGGCCGCCCTCGCCAACCTCGACGCCTTCGAGAGCGAGCGCACGCTGGAGCGCCTGCAGGCGAAGACCGCCCTGCTGCGGGAGCTGCTCGCCGACGTCGCGACGATGCCTACGGTGACCGAGGTGCGCAGCCGTGGCTTCATGGTCGGCATCGACCTCGGCGAGCACGATCCAAGCCTGCGCATGGGCCATCGGGTGACGCTCGAGGCCCGCAAGCGCGGCGCGATCATCCGGCCTCTGGTCGATGTCGTCGTCCTCATGCCGCCACTCTCGATCTCCGAGCCCGAGCTGCGCAGCCTGGTCGAGATCACAGCCGACTCGATCGAGGCAGCAAGGGCATCCGCTTACGGCGCCCCCCGCATGGCCCACGCGGCCTGATGGATCTGCTCGCCCACCGCACCTGGCTGCGTGCCAGCCGCAAGCGGACTCTTGACGCGTAACGCATTGACCAAACCCCACTGGGGTGAATGTCGGATGGGCCCGTATATGGTGGCTCGATGGTGGAGAGACAGCGTGGGCCGGCGGAGGCGCCAAATCTCGGTGAGCCGTCGGAGCCCCGGCCAGCCGCCTCTGTGGTGCTGCTGAGGCGCGGAGGGAAGCACGCCGACCGGGCCCTCGAGGTGCTGCTGTTGAAGCGGAGCGAGAAGGCGAGGTTCATGCCCGGCGTGTGGGTCTTCCCGGGAGGCTCGGTCGACGAGGGGGACGGGGTCGACGAAGCTCGCTTCAAAGCCTGCGCGCTGCGCGAGCTGGAGGAGGAGGCAGGGATTGCCCTCGACTCGGCTGAGGAGCTGGTGCTGTTCTCGCGCTGGATCACCCCCGAGGTCGTCTCGCGGCGCTTCGATGCCTGGTTCTTCCTCGCCCTGGCGCCAGCGCACTCGCCTCCGCGGCCGGACGGGATCGAGACCGTCGACGCCGGCTGGTTCGAGCCTGCCGGAGCGCTCGAGGCCTACGCCGCGGGTGAGCTGGTGCTCGCCTTCCCAACCGTCA
Source organism: Solirubrobacterales bacterium (assembly GCA_035605155.1). Taxonomy (GTDB): domain Bacteria; phylum Actinomycetota; class Thermoleophilia; order Solirubrobacterales; family 70-9; genus VRUE01. The sequence continues at coordinate 22,901 of DATNHC010000174.1, read as the reverse complement.
AGCAGCTCGAATCGCTGCTCCCCTTCCGCAACTCCGAGGAGGCAATCGCCGCCCATCGCGACGCCGAGGTCGAGCCGATCCTGCCCAAGGTGATCGGCACCCCGGACGATCACCGCGTCGTCCTGCCTGGCGATCCCGAGTACCCGGCCTAGACCCTCCTAGCTCACCCCTGCGGGAAGGGCTCCAGGCCGGCGTGCCAGGGCCCCGGCGGATAGGTGTTGATGCCGCTCTCCTCCATCTCCGCCTGCAACCGCTTGAAGAGCTGGCCGGCGTTGGCCAGCGCCGCCTCGAGCGCCGCCTCGCTGCGCTCGCGCAGGCGCCAGAGGAACCAGAGCTGGCGGTCGCTGACACCGAAGTCGATCTCGCCCGTCATCGTCGTCGTCCACTCGAGGAAGCCGGGACCGAAGAGCTCACGCAAGGCGACGGGGTCGTACTCGCTCGGCACCGTGGCGATGAAGCGACGGTTGAACTCGATCGACTCGAACTGCACCTTGCGGGCGAAGCGCTGAGTGACGTGCTCATGCCCCTCGATCGACTCGACGTTGAAGGCGGGCACGACCTGCGCCAGGTCCGGCATGTGCGCCTTGGCCAGCAGAGCAGTGGGCAGCACCGCCTTGTTGAGAAAGCCGCCCATCTGGCGCTCATCGGCATCGCAAGATGAGCCCCAAAAGCCCTCGACGAGCTGGCCGGTGAGCCGGTTGGTCCCTCCCACGCAGAGCGCCACCGGACCGTCCTTGGGGTTGATCCCGCCGACCGGCTCGTATTTCAGACCGTGCCGTTCGCCGTACCCGGCGACGGTCTCAGCCCACTGCTGCGCTTCCTGCTTGGCCCCCATCGAGCGGCGATCCTAAGCGCGCCAACCCAACTGCATCAAATTCTCGATCTGGCAGACCGAGAATTTGATGCAGTTGGCCGGGTGGCCAAGTAGGATGCGCGCATGACCTGGGTTCTCATCGCCGTGGTCGCGATCATCGTCGTCGCGGTTCTCTATTACGTCGCCAAGCGCAACTCGATCATCGCCTCGCGCAACCGCGTCGATGAGTCCTGGAGCGGGATCGACGTGCAGCTGAAGCGCCGTCATGACCTAGTGCCCAACCTGGTTGAGACGGTCAAGGGCTACGCCGAGCACGAGAGCCAGACGTTCGAGAAGACGACCCAAGCGCGGGCGGAGGCGATGGCCGCTCAGAGCGTCGGCGACACCGCCCAAGCCGAGCAGAAGCTGACCCAGGCGCTGGCCGACCTGCGCGCCGTCGCCGAGAACTACCCGACCCTGCGCGCCACCGAGAACTTCCAGCAGCTGAGCCGCAGCCTCTCCGAGCTCGAGGACGAAATCCAGGCCTCGCGCCGCATCTACAACTCCAACGTGATGGCCTACAACACGGACATCGAACAGTTCCCGGCCTCGATCATCGCCAAGCAAGGCAACTTCACCCAGCGCGAGTTCTTCGAGATCGAGGATCCCGCCCAGCGCGAACCCGTCTCAGTCAGCTTCGGCAAAGACTGAGCTTTTAAGATTTCGGCATGAGCGCGACGACCGAAGCGACCCTCTGGATCTGCGAGAGCTGCGGGTTCATCTACGACCCCGCCGAGGGCGATCCCGATGGCGGCATCCCACCCGGAACGCGCTTCGAGGACATCCCAAAGGACTGGTTCTGCCCGGTCTGCGGCGCCCGCACCTCGGACTTCCGCCCCCTGGAGCCCGGCGAGGCCTAAGTTCGCCCGCCCGCGGCGGACGCGGAAGCGAGTGAGCGAGATTGCCGGTCATGATGAGCGCGAAGGAGCGAGAGCAGAGCACGCGGGCGGAATTTGATTTCGACTGGCTGGTGGTCGGCTCCGGCTTCGGGGGCTCGGTATCGGCGCTGCGCCTGGCGGAAAAGGGCTACTCGGTTGCCGTGCTGGAGTGCGGCAGTCGCTTCCGCGACGAGGACTTTGCCGAGTCCAACCTGCGCCACCCGCGACGCTACTTCTGGCTGCCTCGCTTCGGCATGCGCGGCGTGCTGCGGATGACCTTCTTCAAGGACGTCTTCATCGTCTCCGGCAGCGGCGTCGGCGGCGGCAGCCTGGGCTACGCCAACACGCTCTACCGAGCGCGGCCGGCCTTCTTCGACGACCCCCAGTGGCGTGAGCTCGGCGACTGGCAGCGTGAGCTGGCGCCCCACTACGACACTGCGGAGCGCATGCTCGGCGTGGTCGAGTACGAAGGCATCGGCCCCGCCGACAAGCTGCTGCAGGAATACGGCGAGGAGATCGGCGTCGGCGAGACCTTCACCAACACGCGGGTCGGCGTCTTCTTCGACCAGCCGGGCGTCGAGGTCTCCGACCCGTTCTTCGGTGGCGAGGGGCCGAGCCGCACCGGTTGCATGCGCTGCGGCAGCTGCATGGTCGGCTGTCGCCACGGGGCGAAGAACACGCTGATGAAGAACTACCTCTGGTTCGCTGAGAAGCTGGGGGTCGAGATCCAGCCCGAGCGCCACGTGACCGAGATCCGCCCGCTCGGCGCCGCCGATGGCTCCGACGGCTACGCGGTGAGCAGCGAGCGCTCCGGCTCCTGGCTGCGCAAGCGGCGCAGCACGCTGACGGCCCGCGGCGTGATCGTCGCCGCCGGCGCCCTGGGCACCAACAACCTGCTCGCCAACTGCCGCCACAACGGCGCCCTGCCGCGCATCTCCGACCGGCTCGGCGACCTGGTCCGCACCAACTCGGAGTCGATCCAGGCGGTAACCGCGCCCGACGACGAGCGCGACTTCAGCCGCTCGGTGGCGATCACATCCAGCATCTACCCCGATCCCGACACCCACATCGAGGTCGTCACCTACGGGCAGGGAGGCGATGCGATGGCCAGCACCTTCACCGCGATGACCGGCCCCGGGACGAAGCTGACCCGGCCGGTCAAGTGGCTCGCCGCCATCCTGCGCCACCCGCTGCGCACGGCGCGGATGCTGATCCCGCACCGCTGGTCGCAGCGCACGGTGATCCTGCTGGTCATGCAGACCGCTGACGCGGCGATGCACTTCCGCCCCAAGCGCAAGCTCTTCGGCGGCGGCGTGCGGTTGCAGACCGAACAGGACCCAGGCCGTCCGAACCCCACCTACATCCCCGCCGCCGAGCAGGTGGCGCGCTGGTTCGAGCGGCGCACCGGCGGCGTCGCCCAGAGCGCGATCACCGAGTCGGTCCGCAACATCCCCTCGACCGCCCACATCCTCGGCGGCGCGGTGGTCGGCGCCGACCCGCAGAGCGGCGTGGTCGACTCGGCCAACCGCGTCTTCGGCTACGAGAACCTGCTGGTCACCGACGGGGCAGCGATCCCCGCCAACCCAGGCGTCAACCCGAGCCTGACGATCACCGCCAAGGCCGAGCACGCGATGAGCCTCGTCCCGCCGAAGGAGGGATCAGAGCCTCGCGACCTGCCGGAGGCCGCGAGGCCAGCTGTCCCTATCAGCCCCTGGAACGGGCGCGAAAACCAAGCAGGTCGGGGGATGCAGGGAGGACGGTGAGGGGAGCGCACTTGTTGTGCGTGACCCGAACCCGGACGACCGAAGACCCCGAGATGCGCCGGCTTGCAGCGTCCGCTACTGAGCGAACCTCTCCCCAACGTAGTCCCAGTTGACCACGTTCCAGAAGGCGTCGATGTAGTCGGGGCGTTTGTTCTGGTACTTGAGGTAGTAGGCGTGCTCCCAGACGTCGCAGCCGAGCAGCGGCGTCGAGCCGTCGGAGATCGGCGAGTCCTGGTTGGGCGTCGAGACGATCGCCAGGCCCGAGCCGTCCTTGACCAGCCAGGCCCAGCCGGAGCCGAAGCGGGCGATGCCGGCTTCCTTGAACTGATCCTTGAAGGCATCGAAGGAGCCGAATGCCTGCTCGATGCCGGCAGCCAGATCGCCGCTCGGCGAGCCACCGCCATCGGGGCTGAGCATCTGCCAGAAGAGCGTGTGGTTGTAGTGGCCACCGGCGTTGTTGCGGACCGGGCCCTGCACCTCGCCGGGAATGCTGGAGAGGTTCTGCAGCACGTCCTCGACCTCGCGATCGGCCCACTCGGTCCCCTCGAGCGCCGCGTTGGCTTTGTCGACGTAGGCCTGGTGGTGCTTGTCGTGGTGGACTCGCATCGTCGCCTCGTCGATGTGCGGCTCGAGCGCGTCGTATGCGTAGGGAAGATCGGGAACCGAAAAGGCCATCTGGCGTCTCCTTTGATCGAGATCGAAGTCGTGGAGAGCCTAACGTCGCCGCGCCGTCGGCAGCCTCCCCACAAGCCAACCCTCAAGTTGCATGAACCGTTGGTGAGCGGGTACTGAGCATGGGGAGAGGTGGCGTGCCCTTGGTAGCGTGTTCGAGAATGGCTGCACGGCCTTCGAGGCTCTAGGGCAGAAATCGAATCGAGGGACCAGCCGTTGGGGCGCAATGGCAGCCAGGCGCAACAAAGACGAAGGCAATACCGCCACCCCGATACCGGGCACCGGTGAGCAGCTTGCGAGCGAACGCGAGCTTTGGGACCGCTTCGCGCGCGACCGCGATCCGAGAATCCGGGAGGAGCTCGTGCGTCGTAACCTGCCCTTCGCCAAGCGCTTGGCGCTGCGCTACCGAGGAGCAAGCGAGTCCTTCGACGATCTCCTCCAGGTGGCCAATCTCGGCCTGCTCAACGCGGTCGATCGCTTCGACCCCGAGCGGGGCATCCCCTTCACGGCCTTCGCGTCGCCGACCATCCTCGGGGAGCTCAAGCGCCACTTCCGCGACCGGGTCTGGACGGTGCGCGTGCCCCGCGGCCTGCACGACCGGATGGCCGAAGTCGACAAAGCGATCACCGAGCTGACCAAGCAGCTGCAGCGCTCGCCGTCGGTCGGTGAGATCGCCGAGCGCCTGGGTCTGGAGCAGTTCGACGTGCTCGAGGTGATGGAGGCCAACCACAACCGCCGCCCGCTTTCACTCGACCGCCCGCCGGGTGGCGACGACTCCGAGGAAGCGCCACCCTCGGAGTGGGTTGGGGAGGAGGACGAGCGCTTCGAGCTGGTCGAGGGCCGCATCGCGCTCGACTCTGCGCTGCCCTACCTCGAGGAGCGCGAGCGCGTCGTCCTGCGTCTGCGCTTCGTCGAGGACATGACCCAGTCGCAAATTGCCGAGCGCATCGGCCACTCGCAGATGCACGTCTCACGCATCCTGCGCCGCGCCCTTGCCCGCATCCGCGAGCGGATTGAGGAGGAACGCGGTTCGCCAAGGCCTAGCTGAGGACTAGGCCTTGGCGATGCCGCGGAAGCAGACGATCAGGTAGTCGCCGTCGCTGGATTCGTCAACGCTGAGCTCATCGGCCAGCGCCTCCAGCGACCCGCCGAGCTCCGGCACCTCGAGCCGGCGGCGGATCTCGCCGGCTCCTCCCTTCTCCATCGGACCGAGCCGCAGTTCGAGACCCTGCTCGCTCTCGCCGAGGCCCAGCCGCACGCAGCCATCGGCGAAGCGCCCCGGCGCCGCCTCGGCAATCGCATCTGTGATCAAGACGGCGTCCGAGACCCGCTCGACGGATAGGTCGCGGCGGGCCGCGAGGGCGCCTACCATGCGGGCCAGCACCGGTTCGAGCAGCTCTGCCCGACCGACGGCGATTTCGGCTCCGGGCACCTCGGCGGCCAGCACCTGCTCGCTGCGGGCGCCGTCGCTGCCGCCCTTCAGGGGCAGTCGGACCATCACTTCGGTTCCCCGTCCGAGGCCACCGGAGATGCTGAAGCTGCTGGATAGGGCGGCGATGAGGGAGAGGCCCAGCCTGAGGCTGCTGCGGTCGGAGTCGGCTTCGGGACTGATGCCCGAGCCGCTATCGCTGATCACTACGGTGAGACCCTCGCTGTCCGGTTCGGCCTCGACCAGCAGTGGGCCCGAGCCGTCTGGATAGGCATGCACGACGACGTTCATGCAGGCCTCGGTGACCACCGTCTTCAGATCGGCAAGGCCGATCTCGTCCATCCCGATTTGCTCCGCCAGACCGGCGAGCGCATGACGAACGACCGCCACGTTCTCCGCCCTGGCGGGAAGTCGCATTTGAAGCCCCTTCGGCTTCTCGTTGATGGAGCCTTTTGACATCTAGCTTCTTTCCCGCCGGAGAGCAGGTCCCCCGCGGACCGCGAGCATAACCATCCAGGTCTGGGTCATTTCGGTACCCGAGGGAGAGTGGCGTAAAACTGGCAACGGCACTTGCGTCCAGCAATTTGCACATAGCACCGCGCGCGTACCGGGGACCACGCCTGCGCACCAGCCTGCGATAGCGCCTAGGAAGACCCGTAGCCACCCCTGGCCGAGGAAGTGCTCGACGCGCTCCGCGTTCAGACGGAGATCTCGGCGAACTGAGCGACGGCCGCCTGAGGATCGACGAAGACCTCACCGCGCACGAAGAGCCCATTGCGCAGCTGCCAGATCCAGGCCACCGGCATATCGCGGATGCCAAGCTCGCGGCTGCGCACGTAGACACGGCCGACGACCAGCAGCCGGTCCCCGCGCCGCTCGATCTGGCTCGGCGTGATCAGCAGCTCTTCCCAAAGGCGTTCGACGTCGACCAGGTACTCGCTCAGACCCTGGCGCCCGCGATAGGGCGCCGCACGCCCCACTTCCTCAGCCGTGATCGCGGCGAACTCCATCTCCTCGGCACAGAGCGAGACGATCGTCTCGGCGTCTCGCTGGTTGAAGGCATGGAAAAGGCGCCTGATCAGCTCCTCTGGCGGTTCAGGCATCGGTCGTCGCCCCAATCGTCGGCGCCCCAATCGTCAACGGGCGGGCCAGATGCGGGTCCTCGTCTGCCCGAGCGATGGCGAGGATGGCCGCATCGTCGTCGAGCGCGCCGTCGGTGAACGAGTGCAGCGCCCTTTCGAGTCGCTGAACTGCGTGCGCCGGGTTGCCCGAGCCGGCCAGCTGTTCGCGCAAGCGCTGCTCGCCGAAGCGACCCTGCTTTCCGGCCGCCTCGGTGATCCCGTCGGTGATCATCACGAGCTGCTGACCAGGATCGAGCTGGCTCTCGGTTATATGCCATTCGACGTCCGAAAAGGCGCCGAGCACCGGATCGCTGACAGCCACCTCGGTGACCAGATCTCGATCGACGAGCAGCGGCGACGGGTGGCCGGCGACGGCCATTCGCACCGGTTGAGCCGGGTCCTCGCTGAGAACCAGCGCGGCGACGCTGCAAAGCGCCCCACCCCGGCGCGCCAGCAGAGCACGGTTCAGGGTCGCCACGGCGACGAGGGGATCGTTGGTCAGCATGGCGGCCGTGCGCAGCGTGTAGCGCGCCAGCGCGGTGATCGAGGCCGCCTTGGCGCCCCGCCCGGTGACGTCGCCGATCACCAGCATCCATCCCCCGGCGACCCGGAAGGCGTCATAGAAATCTCCCCCGACCTCGTTCTCGGCGCCCGCCGGCCGGTACATGGCCGCCAGCGACCAGCCGGGCACGTGGGGCAACGGGGACGGTAGGAGCCCGTGCTGCAGGGTTTCCGCGATCTCGGCGCGCGCCCCTTCGGCCCGTTCGAGATCGGCGAAGAGGCCACAGTTGTCGAGCGTCAGCGCGATGCGCCCGGAGAGGATCCAGGTAAAACGGGCATCGTCCCGGCGGTAGCGACGACCCGACCATGCCACGACGAGGGTCAGCATGCCGATCAGCTTCCCCCGCGCATGCAGGGCCACGGTGATCGCCGAGCGCACGCCGAGGCTGCGCAGGAACTCGAGATCGGGGCCGTCGTCATGGGCAAGCTCCCGCATCTGCGCCTCCCCCATGCGTTCGATGAAGCGCGGCTGAAGCGCGCCCTCCACCTCGTTCTCCCGGATCCAGTCGGGCACGGACGGCCGGCGCTCGCGCAGCCACTGCTCGGTTCCGGGTGGCGCCCCGGGGCCCACGCGAAGCGCGACTCGCCGCGCTTCGCCCTCTTCGAAGAAGTCGATCATGCAGAAGTCGGCCAGCTCGGGAACGAGCAGGTCGCAGATCGCGTCGAACGTTTCGCTCAGCGACCCGGCGGACTGGGAGATCGCCGCCACATCGCCGAGGACCTCGAATCGCCGCTGTGCTCGGCGGCCACGCGAGAGCAGGGCAAGCAGCCAAGCCCCGAGTGTCGCAAGCACGACGCCAAGCGCCGTTATGACGATCCAGCCCATTCCCAGAGGCAGGCTAGCGCGCTGCGCTCAGGCGAGCGCCGAGGAAATTGCAGCCAGGTCGGCGGCCATTGCCGCGAGGGCGTCATGGCGCTCGTCGCGGTCGCGGATGCGCAGGACCGCCGAGGGGTGAAGGGTGACGGTGGCGAGCGGCGCCAGCGGCGTCTCGAGCAGGCTGCCGCGATCGTTGGTCACGCGCACCGAGGGCCCGAAGAGAGACTTGGCGGCAGTTGCCCCAAGCCCAACCAGGGCGCGTGGACCGACTGCCTCGATCTCCGCCTCCAGCCATGGGCGGCAGGCGTCGACCTCGCCGGCCCGCGGGGTCTGGTGAAGGCGGCGCTTGCCCTGCGGTCGCCACTTGAAGTGCTTGACGGCGTTCGTCAGGTAGACGGCCTCGCGGTCGATCTCCGCTCGCTCGAGCACCTCGGCCAACACTCGTCCAGCCGGTCCGACGAAAGGCTTGCCCTGGCGGTCCTCCTGATCGCCGGGCTGCTCCCCGACGAGCATCAACTCCGCCTCAGGCGGCCCCTGGCCGAACACCGTCTGCGTCGCTTGCCTCCAAAGCTCGCAGCCGCGACAGCTCGACGACGCCTTGCGCAGGGCGGGCAGCGTCGGCCGGGCGGGAAGAAAGTCTGCTGCGGAGCCGTCCATCGTCACTCCTCCGCTTGCTCAGCTCGCGAACTCGGTCGAGTGCCTCGATCCGTGTGGCCCCAACCGCCCGGTGTCCCGGCGCTTCGGCGATCCAGACCCTACGCCCGCTGGAGTCGGTGTCGCGCGAGAGAACGATCCGCGAGTGACGCAACGAATCAAGTGAGATTCCTCCGTACCGCCGTCCTGCACCCATTGCTTCCTCCCTCCAACCCACGACTCACATAACGACTGAGTTGCGAGCTACCCGCGCCCAGGCGACGCTTAAACCCAAAAGTCGAGCCGTCAGCTGCGCCGCTCACCCCAAGCACCCCGCGGCACGTCGTCCTCGTACTTTTCCGCCGACCCGGTCGGCGGATCGATGCGTTCGTCGGCCCGCGAGCGCATGCCCACGTAGGCGAGGAAGAGGACGAAGGCGGGTACGGCGACGATCAACGCGAAGAGCGGCGACCAGGCGACTGCGATCAGGGCGAGCAGGACGAGAACGACGATCGGGATGACGTACATGCGCGGCTGCTACCCGCGAGGCGGCCGCTCTACACCCGCGCCGCGCTGAGCTGCGGCAGCACCTGACGAGCGTAGAACTCGAAGAAGCCGTCTTGGTCCGGGCCGACCTGGTGCACGTATACGTGGTCGTAACCGGCCTCTATGTATTCCTCGATCGCCTCAACGTGTCGCTGCGGGTCCGGCCCACAGACAACGCTCTTGGCGATCTGCTCCTCGCCGACCAGCTCAGCCGCCTCTTCGAAGTGGGCCGGCAGGGGCAGCTCGAGGAAGTAGGAGCCGCTGATCGCCCCGTTCGGCCACCACTCGAGCGCCGTCCGCCGTGCCTCCTCCTCGCGCTCGGCAAAGCACACGTGAAGCTGCCCATAGGTCGGCTTGCCCTCGCCGCCACCGGCACGAAAGCGCTCGATCGTCTCGGCGACCGGAGCCGTGCCCACCAGGCCGTCGCCGACCTCGGCCGCCAGATCGGCCGACTGCTCGCCGGCGACGGCGACGAGGATCGGCGGCGGCTCTTCGGGCAGGCTGTAGAGGCGCGCGTTCTCGACCCTGTAGTGCTTGCCGCGGTGGCTCTGTAGGCCACCCTGCCAAAGCAGGCGAATCACCTCGATCGCCTCCCGCAGGCGCTCCTGGCGATCCCCGACCGGGGGCCAGCGATCGCCGAGGATGTGCTCGTTGAGATTCTCGCCGCTGCCCACGCCAAAGGAGAAGCGCCCGGGCAACTGCATCGCGGCCGTTGCTGCGGCTTGGGCGAGGATCGCCGGGTGAATGCGGGTCGTCGGACAGGTGACCCCGGTCGCGATCTCCAGCCTCTCGGTTGCCTCGGAGATCGCCCCAAGCACGCCCCAGACGAAGGGGCTCTGCCCCTGACGATCGACCCACGGGTGGAAGTGATCGGAGATCACCGCAAACTCGAAACCCACTTCCTCCGCTTTGGCGGCCTGCGCGACGAGCTCGCGCGCCCCGTTCTCCTCGCTCGAGAGCGTGTAGCCGATCGCCGTCATCGCCCGTCACCCAAGCCAGGCTGGGTCCCGACCGGCGCTGTCTGGCCCGCGTGCGTCCCCTCCGCGATCTCCTCGACGACCTTTGCGCAAAATGCCTCCAGATCGTCGGGCTTGCGGCTGCTGACCAGGCCCTGGTCGACGTGGACTTCCTCATCGACCCACTCGGCGCCGGCGTTGCGCAGATCGGTCCGCAGGCTGGGCCAGGAGGTCAAGGTGCGGCCGCGAACCACGTCCGCCTCGACCAGGGTCCAGGGGCCGTGACAGATCACGCCGACCGGCTTGCCCGCTGCGAAGAAGGAGCGCACGAATTGCACGGCCGTCCGATCGGTGCGCAGCCGATCGGGATTGGCGACGCCCCCCGGAAGCACGAGCGCGTCGAATTCACTGGGATCGGCATCCCCAACCGCCTCCTCAGCCTCGAAGGTATCTCCCTTGTCGAGGTGGTTGAAGGCCTGAATCTCGCCGACTTCGGGCGCGAGCAGCTCGGTCTCGGCGCCGGCCTCGCGGACAGCTTGGAGCGGCTCGGTCAGCTCGACCTGCTCGACTCCCTCGTTGGCCATCAGGAACGCGACTCGCTTGCCCTGCAGCTGCTCAGCCATGACTGCTCCTCTCGTTGCTTGCGGATCTTCCCCATTTGCCCATAGCTGGGGGCAGCAAACCTCGCGAGAGGCGGTCCTAAGGCGTTTCGCGCAGCACCTGCGCGGAGGCGCGCGGCACGGTGCGGGCGTCGCCCCCGGTCCAGGCGTTGAAGCGGTACCAGGAGGGCTTTGCTTCACGACTGCTGGTCAGCAGACCGGCTGAATCGCAGAACTGGCAGTTGCCCCCGATGTCCGCCCAAGAGAACCACCAGACCCCCCCGATCCGCCAGCGGCCCCGGTTGCCGACCAGGAGGGCGAACGAACGGTCGAGTTCGCGCGCCTGACCCCGAGGGCCACGCTCCCAGCGCGACTCGAAGCCGTCGGAGCCCCAGCCCATCTCGGTGACGTAGAGCTTGGTTCCGGCATCGCGGTTGTAGCGCATCACCGAGCGCAGGTTTTCGATCTGCGACTCCATCGCCGCTGCATCGGCGACGTAGGGGTGAAGAGCGACGCCGTCGAAGTGCCGCTCGATCCCGGGGATTTCGTAGAGGCGAGCGAGGAAGGTCGCCGAGTGGATGTTGGGCGGGACCTGCAGCGGCCGGCCGAAGAGGCCGCCGAGGATGACCGTCGAGCCGGGGTCGAGCCTGTGCAGGAGGCTGCCCGAGATGCGGATCAGGCGGCCGAAGGTGACTGGATCCGGTTCGCGCGAGAAGGTGACGATGTTCTCCTCGTTCCAGATCTCCCACTGGCGGACCGGTAGATACGGCAGCTCGAGGTTCTCCGCCCAGAAATCGCCTTCGGGACCGTAGCGTTCGGCCGCTGCGCGCAGGAAGCGCAGCCACTCGCGCCGCTGACGAGCGCTGGCCACAGGCTCCCCGCCAAGCCGCGGCGAGACCCATTCCGGCGTCCCCCAGATGAACGGGAAGGCCCTGATGCGGTGCCTGGCCGCCGTGCGCACCTGGTCGTCGAGCAGCGTCCATTCGGGGTCGAAGCGTTCAAAGGCCCTGGGCACGGTGTCGGCCCAGTTGAGCGGCAGGCGCACGCTCTTGATCCCCGCCCGGGCCATCAACGAGTAGTCCTCCTCGCCCGTCGGTCCCTGTGGTGAGATGCCGATGAAGCCACGCGGCAGGGTGGCGATCGAGCCCGCCATCGCCGGCGCAAGCGCCAGCAGGGCCAGCACGGTCAAGGGAATGATCAGCAGTCTGCGCATGCTTACCAGCGTGACCCTCTGCGCAGACGAAAGTCGCGGTTGACCGCGCACAGGAGACCTCATCGGGGCGCCCGGATTTGAACCGGGGACCTCACCGACCCGAACGGTGCGCGCTACCAGGCTGCGCCACGCCCCGAGAGGCGCGGATTATCCCAGACCGAGGCTGCATCTATCGGACGGACTCGATCGCCGCTTCGATCTGGCCCAGGCTGGGACCGTCCTGCAGCGTGCGGGTGCCTTCGGGGCCGCTGACGATCGCCGCCTGGCGAGTACGGATGCCCAGGTCGGCGCCGAGCTTGTCGTAGCTTTCGAGCCGTCGCGTAAGCGGGCCGTCGGCGCCGACCTCGCGGTCGAGCACGCGCTCCCACTCGGGAACGTCGAGTTCGCCGATCGAGCCGGCCAGCGAGACCATCAACTCGTCACCGATCCCGAACCTTTCCGCTTCATCCTGGTTGCGAAAGAAGAGATAGGTGTACTGCCAGCCATAACCCTGCTCCGCAGCCGCCTCCGCTCCGTAGAAGCCGAGCTCCAGCGGATTCTGGGCAACCGAGTAGTGGCGCATCAGGAGATTGACCTCGCCCGGTCTGGCGTAGTCCTCGGTCAAGGCCGGGATCGTCTCGAGGAAGTCTGCGCGACAGCTCGAGCACTGAAGGTCGTTGAAGATCTGGATCGAGACTGGCGCATCGGCAGAGCCGAGCCGATCCCCTGCCTGCGGGATGCCGCCGAAGGTGCCCTGCGCCTCGGCTATCCCGGCGACCCGCACGACGTCGCGACCCGGCGGGCGCGTGGCGATCTCGAAAATGACATAGCCGAGAGCAAAGACGGTCGCCCCGAGGGCGAGGATCACCCAGATGCGGCCGCGGCGAGGCAAAGGAACCGCCACCGGTTCGGTGCGTTTCTCGGCAGCGGCTGGCATCGAGCCCATTATCGCGATTCGCCGTCCTTGCCAGTTTCGCGGCGAGGCGAACATGCGGTTGACACGACCGTCCCCCGAGGTAAATTGGTCCCTACCCATTTTCAGCGACCAGGGAGGTCCGCCGTGGCCAATCACCTCACCCCGTCCGAGCTTGCCGAGGAGCTTCACATGAAGCGGCAGGAGGTGATCGGCAAGTGCATGCAGATGGGCGTGCCCATCTTCCACGGTCGCATCGACAGGTCCCTCTTCGAGACCTCGCTGCGCAGCATGGCCACTCAGCGCCAGAGCCACGAGGCACGCACCACCTAGTACTCATCTAGACTCCCCCTCCGGATGGAGCGGGGAACGCATTCGGCAACCCTGGCAGATCTGCTGCCACTTTCGGCCAGCCGCTACGGCAGCGCCCCAGCAGTTTGCTTCAAGCAGGATGGCGAGTGGTTCAGGCGCAGCTTCGAGCAGGTCCAGGAGACCGTCCGCTCGCTCTCCCTCGGCCTCATCGACCTCGGCGTCGCCAAAGGCGACAAGGTCTCGATCCTCGCCAACACACGCGTCGAGTGGACCTACGTCGACTTCGCCGCTCTTTCGGCCGGGGCGATCGTCGTGCCGATCTACCAGACCAACTCGCCCGAGGAGTGCCAGTACGTGCTGGAGAACTCCGACGCGAAGGTCGTCGTCGTCGAGGACGATGAGCAGCTGGAGAAGATCCGGGCGGTGCGCGACCAGTTGCCGCTGCTCGAGCACGTCGTGCGCATGACCGGCTCCAGCGATGACACGATCTCCTTGGAGGACCTCGCCGCGCGTGGCGACAGACGCGAGGCGAGCGAGTGGGAGGAGCGCTGGAAGTCGGTCACGCCGCAGGACATCTGCACCTTCATCTACACCTCCGGCACCACGGGTCCGCCCAAGGGCTGCATCATCAGTCACGGCAACTACCGGGCGATGCTCGACATGGTCAACGGGACCAGCGTCATCGAGCCCGAAGACCTCACCTACCTCTACCTGCCGCTCGCCCACTCCTTCGCGCTGCTGATCCAGCTCGGCAGCTTCGACCTCGGCGCCACGCTCGCCTACTGGGAGCGCGACCCGTTGAAGATCCTGCCCAACCTCGCCGAGCTGAAGCCGACCTACTTTCCCTCGGTGCCGCGCATCTTCGAGAAGATCTACACCGCGGCGACCAGTGGAATCGAGAAAGAGGGCGGCCTCAAGAAGGCGATCTTCAACTGGGCGATCGGGATCGGCAAGAAGATGCGCGAGACAGAACGCGCAAACCGCAAGCCCGGCTTTCTGCTGCGCAAGCAATACGAGTTCGCCGACAAGCAGGTGCTCTCCAAGATCCGCGGCCTCTTTGGTGGCAACTTGCGCCTCGCGGTCTCCGGCGCGGCGCCGATCAACCCCGAGATCCTGCGCTTCTTCGATGCGGCCGGGGTGCTCGTGCTCGAGGGCTGGGGGATGACCGAGACCTCGACCGCGGCGACGATCTCAACCCCCGACGACTTCAAGATCGGCACGATCGGCAAGCCGTTCCCGGGCTGCGAAGTGAAGATCGCCGAGGACGGCGAGATCCTCGTCAAGGGCCCCAATGTCTTCCAGGGCTATTACAAGAACGAGGAGGCGACGCGCGAGACGATCGTCGACGGCTGGCTGCACACCGGGGACATCGGCGAGATCGAGTCCGACGGCTTCATCAAGATCACCGGCCGCAAGAAGGACATCATCATCACGGCTGGGGGGAAGAACATCACCCCGGCCAACCTCGAGAACGAGATCAAGCAGCACCCGCTGGTCTCCCAGTGCGTCGTGGTCGGCGATCGCAAGCCCTACCTTGTCGCCCTCGTCACCCTCGACCCCGAAGACGCGGTCTCCTACGCCAAGGAGAACGGCCTGCCCGAGGATCCCGCCCAGCTGGCAGCCAACGGCGAGGTGCGCAAGGCAATCGAGGCTCACGTCGCGAAGATCAACGAGAAATTCGCCCGGGTCGAGCAGGTAAAGAAGATCGCCATCCTGCCCCACGATCTCTCCCAGGAAAGCGGCGAGCTGACCCCGACGCTGAAGGTGAAGCGCGCGGTCGTCGCCGCCAAGCACGAGCAGGAGATCGAACAGCTCTACGCGAGTTGACAGTTTTCCAGAAGGAGCCGGTTGCCTCTCTGGTCGAATTGATGTCGCACGCGCTTCGCGCTTAGCTCCAGATCTCGAGCGCGGCTATCGCCGCGCAATAGCCAGATTGCATGTCGCGGCCTTCGGCCACATTCGCCCAGAGAGGCAACCGGCTCCTTCTACAACAGCTCTCATCCCACGAGCGGAGCGTGTGAGGCCGGTGGCGCCTCAGCGGAAATGTCGCGCGGGCGGTGATGCGATCCGATGCGTGCTTGAAGGGAGGGCCGTTGGCCTCTCCCGGGAATGTCGCGAAGCGGCCTATGCAATCCGGTTCCCGCGCGGCGTCAGCCGCGCTCCGACATCGTCGCTAAGCGCGCGCA
Source organism: Solirubrobacterales bacterium (assembly GCA_035605155.1). Taxonomy (GTDB): domain Bacteria; phylum Actinomycetota; class Thermoleophilia; order Solirubrobacterales; family 70-9; genus VRUE01. Next base: position 7,470 of record DATNHC010000174.1, on the reverse strand, counting down.
GCGCGCGTGCGACCTAAATTCCCGGGAGAGGCCAACGGCCCTCCTCCAGCTTGGGCGCTATGAGGCCTCGCCGGACTGACGCAAGAGAGCTGATGTCGTCTGCTCCAGCACGCGTCGCCAAGCAGATGCCTGCTCGGGCTCCTCCTCGGCGGCGCGCTCGACCACGCGACGCACGCGGCGCTCGGAGATCTCCAGGCCGTGGCGGTCGGCGATCTGCTTGTAGCGGTCGTAGTCCTCGGCAAGCGCGGCGGTGACCGATTCGAAGCCATGGCGAGCGATTTTCAGGCGTCGTGAGTAGTCCATGATCGGTGTGCCGAACATCAGCTCGTCGTTGGGCTCAGGCTCGATCAGGATGATGTCGACGCCCGGATAGCGCTCCTGCCACATCTCGACCGCCTGGTGCAGGCGCGCATGCGCGATCAGGCGGAAGGTCTGGTTGGCGATCGCCGGAAGACCCATGTCGGAGACGCGCCGCACACGGGTGCCGAAGACGGTTGGGATGGTCTTCTCGAAGTCGTTGACGTAGGGGACAAGCGGATTTACGACGACGATGAACTTGGCGCCCTTTTCGACCGCGACGTCGACGTTGGTGGTCGAGCGGACGCCGCCGTCGATCAGCTGGCGCCCCTTGAGCTCGACCGGCTTGTAGACGATCGGCAGCGTGGTCGAGCACTGGATCGCCTTGGAGATCGGCACGTCGTCCCAGCCCTCCTCGCCGAAGACGATCCGCTCGCAGGTATCGAGGTCGGTGGCGGTCAGATAGAGTTCTTTGTCGAGCAGGCGGAAATCGTCGACCCGCTCGGCTTCGGCCAGCGCCGCGGCGACGTACTCGGCGATCCCGCCGCCGGAGTAGAAGCCGGTCGGCAAAGCCTCGGCAAGCCCAACACCGACGTCCATGGCCGAGAACTGGCCCATCCGCGCCAGGCTGCGGGCCAGCTCCAGCGTGCGCAAGGGCAGCATCGCCGCCTTCTCCAGGAAGCCCACGTAGTTGGGTCGCAGCACCTTGCCGAGATCGAGGTCCTCGAGCTCCGAGGGGATGCGGCGGTTGATCACCTGCATCATCTCGTCCGGAGTGACGCCGTTGGCGAGCATCCCGGCTACGAAAGAGCCGGCGCTGGTGCCAACGTAGACGTCGAAGTTGTTGACCGTGCTGTTGACCGCCAGCAGGTCGAGGGCGCGCAGGGCGCCGATCTCATAGACGCCGCCGGTGAAGCCGCCGCCGCCGAGCACAAGGGCGGTCTTCGAGGGGCGTTTGCGGTTGCGGCGCCGTCGCGGTTGCGACTCTATGTCCACAACTTTGCCCATAAACATGCATTATCCCATCTAGTGAGGCGAACCCCGGCACTCTTTGCCGCGATTTGCGCGCTGCTCGCATTTCTGCCGGCTTTCGGCGCCGTCCAGGCAAGTGCCCGCGAGCCCTCCTGCGCTGCGATGCGCGCCCGCCTCGTCCAGGGTGGCGGCGGCGCCAGCGGATTGCTGGTCCTCGACGCGGAAAGCGGTAAGCGGCTCTGCGCGCGGGCGCCGAGCCGGCGGCGGCCGCTGGCCTCGAACATGAAGCTGTACACGACCGCGACCGCGCTCGCTCGCCTCGGCCCGGAGGAGCGGATCGAGACGACGCTGGTCACAGACGGCTACGTCGATCTTGCGGGAACCGTGCACGGCAGCCTCTACCTCGTCGGCGCCGGCGACCCGGCCCTGGGAACGCCCGCTTTCTACGAGCGCTTCCTCGGCGGCTTTGGAACCGACCTTTTCCAGCTCAAGAGCCAGCTGATCGAAGCGGACATTCACCGGGTGACGGGCCGTCTTTACGCCGACGACAGCATCTTCGACCGCCTGCGCGGCGTCGCCGACTCGGGCTACGCGACCAGCTCCTATATCGGGCCGCTCTCCGGGCTCTCGCTCAACTCCGGATACAGCAGCGCCAGCGGGCGCAGCTTCGCCGCCGATCCGGCGCGCACCGCGGCTGCAACGCTCGCCCGCGCGCTGCGCGGCGCCGGCATCGGCATCGCCGCCCAGGTCGGGCTGGGCACGGCGCCGACATCCGGCCCGGTGCTTGCAACGGTCGAGTCGCCCACGCTCTCGCAGATCGTCAACGTCACCGACGTCTACTCGCACAACTTCTTCGCCGAGATGCTGATCAAGCTTCTCGGGGCACGGCTCGGCGGCAGCGGCAGCACGGCGGCCGGCGCGCGCGTCGTCGAGCGCTTCGCGCGGGCGCGCGGCTCGGGGGTGCGCGCCGTCGACGGCTCCGGGCTGACGCGCGGCAACCGTGCCTCCCCCGCCCAGGTCGTGGCCCTGCTCGAGGCGATGCGCGAGGAGCCGGTCGGCGAGGAGTTCATTCAGGACCTGGCGCTCACCGGCCGCGAGGGCACGGTCCTCGGCCGCATGCGCGGCACTGCCGCCTACGGGCGCTGCCGCACCAAGACCGGCACCCTGACCGGCGTCAGCAACCTCTCCGGCTACTGCTTCAACCGCAGCGGCCGGGTCGTGCTCTTCTCGATCCTGATGGCGAGCGTCTCCAATCTCAGCCTCGCGCACCTGGAGCAGGACCTGATCGCCGGGGAAATCGCCTCCTACTGAAGCAGGGCGCGGAGCCCGGCCTCGTCAAGGACCTCGGTCTCGAATTTCTCCGCCTTGGCGAGCTTCGAGCCCGGGTTTTCGCCAGCGACGAGGTAGTCGGTCTTCTTCGAGACCGAGTTGACGACCTTGCCGCCCGCTGTCTTGATCAGGGCTGCCGCCTCCTCACGGGTCATCTCTGACAGGGTGCCGGTCAAGACCAGCGTCTTGCCCTCCAGCGGACCGCCGGTTGCGCGTCTTTCCGAGGCATCCTGTTCGAGGCGCAGGCCCTTCTCGCGCAGCTTCTCGACCAACTCCCAGGTGCGCTCGTCGGCCAGCGACTCGGCAATCTGGACGGCCATGATCGGGCCGACTCCCTCGACCTCCTCGATCTGCTCGGGATCGGCTGTGTGCAGGGCATCGATCGAGCCGAAGTGATCGGCCAGCGCCTCCGCGGTCACATAGCCCACGCCAGGTAGCCCGAGCGCGTAGAGGACGCGCTTGAATGGACGGGACCGGGAGGCGTCGATCGCCGCCACGAGGTTGCGGGCCGAGATCTCGCCGAAGCCCTCGAGCCCGACCAGCTGCTCCTCGCTCAGCTCGTAGACGTCGGCGACGTCGGTGATCAGGCCTTCCTGCAGAAAGCGCATCGCCTGCTTCTCGCCGAGCCCGTCGATGTCCATCGCCCCCTTGCTGACGAAGTGCTTGACGTGCTGGAAGGACTGACCGGGGCAGCCTGCCCTGTTGGGGCAGATCGAGAAGACAGCCTCCTCGGCCTTCTCGACGGGCGTTCCACATGCAGGGCATCTCTGCGGCGGCTTCACCCGCCGCGTCCCCTTTTTCCGCCGCTGCACGAGGGGGGCGACCACCTGGGGAATCACGTCACCGGCGCGCATAACCACCACCTCGTCACCCAGCCGCACGTCCTTGCGAGCCAGATCCTCCTCGTTGTGCAGGGTGGCGGTGGAGACGGTGACGCCGCCGACGTGGACGGGCTCGAGCATTGCGAAGGGGACGAGGTGGCCGGTGCGGCCTACGTTCCAGACCACGTCGAGCAGCTTCGTCGTCGCCGTCGTCGGCGCGAACTTCCAGGCAATCGCCCAGCGGGGCTCGCGGCCGACCACGCCCAGCTCCCGCCACAGAGCCCGCTCGTCGACCTTGACGACGACGCCGTCGATCTCGTAGTCGAGCTCATCGCGGCGCTCCTCCCACCGGCGGCAGCGCTTGACCACCGAGTCGATGCCTGGGTGGTGGTCCGTGTCCGGGTTGACCTTGAAGCCGCGCTCGTCGAGCCACTCGATCTCCTCGCTGTGGGTGACGAGGTCAAGGCCATCGGCGGCGCCGATCCCGTAGATCCAGATCGAGAGCGGGCGTTCCGCCGCGAGGCTCGGATCCAGCTGGCGAATCGAGCCGGCTGCCGAGTTGCGCGGGTTGGCGAAAGCGGGTTCGCCGGCCTCCGCCCGGCGCTCGTTCAGCGCCTTGAAGTCGGCAATCGGCAGATAGACCTCACCGCGGACTTCGACCGATGCGGGCGCCTTCTCGATGCGCAGCGGAATCGCCCCGATCGTGCGCAGGTTGCGGGTCACGTCCTCCCCAACCCGTCCGTCGCCGCGGGTTGCGCCACGGACCAGAACGCCATTCTCGTATGTGAGCGCGATCGCCAGGCCGTCGATCTTCGGCTCGGTCGTGTAGCTGAATTCGGCGGCGGTGATGTCGAGGCGCTTGAGGTGGTTGCGGATGCGGGTCTCCCAGGCACGCAGCTCCTCCTCGTTGCGGGCGTTGGCGAGCGAGAGCATCGGCTCGGCGTGCTCGACCCGCTCGAAGCGGTCGAGCGGCGGCGCCCCCACCCGCTGCGTCGGCGAATCGGGTGTGCGCAGCTCCGGACGATCGGCCTCGATCGCGCGCAGCTCGTCGAGCAGCGCGTCGTACTCATCGTCGCCGATCAGGGGATCGTCGAGGACGTAGTAGCGGCGGTTGTGCTCCGCCAGCTCGCGCCTCAGAAATTCCGCCCGCGTGCTCTGCTCTCGCTCCTTCGCACTCATAGTCACCGGCAAATCTTGCTCGCCCGCACCCGCGTCCACCGCGGGCGGCTCACACGCAGGCCGCCAGCATCTCCTCGAAATTCCAGCCGCGAAGCCGCTCGAGCCCACCGTGATCGGTGAGGTCGAAATGGATTGGGGTGACCGAGATGCGGCCGTTGGCAACCGCGTTGAGATCGGTGCCCTCGATCTCCTCGTAGTCGGGTTGCCAGCCGTAGATCTCGTAGTGACGACGCCCGCCCTCCTCGCCGACGAGCTTCAGCTCGTCGTTGTAGATGCGCTTGCCGAGCTTGGTCACCTCGATGCCCTTGGGCTCGCCGGCGGGGCAGTTGACGTTGATCAGGGTCGCCTCTGGCATCGGCTCGTCGATCAGGCGACGAACCAGCTCAGCAGCGAAAGGCGCAACCGCGCCGAAGTCGAAGCGACCGCTGACGTAGCCCATGCCACCGCCCGACGACTGCTGGGAGACCGCCACGGCCGGTATCCCGAGCACGATTCCCTCGAAGGCGGCGGCGACGGTGCCGGAGTAGGTGATGTCATCGCCGAGGTTGGCGCCGTGGTTGGTTCCGGAGACGATCAGGTCGGGCCGGTGGCCGACCAGCCCAAGCTCGGCGAAGCGCACGCAGTCGACCGGGGTTCCATCGGTGGCATAGCCCACGCTGCCATCGCCAAACTCGACCTCCTCGACGGTGAGCGGCGAGCGGGTCGTGATGCTGCGCGCCGTAGCACTGCGGTTCGAATCGGGCGCGATCACGTCCACCTCGATCCCCTCGATCTCGCGCAGCGCCCGCCGCGTCGCCTGCAGCCCGGGGGCGGTGATCCCGTCGTCGTTGGTGAGCAGAATGCGCATGGGGGTCGATTCTAGGTGGTGGGGCGGGGCACTCCCGCCCGGACAAATCGCGCGCTAATTAGCGCGCGATTTTGAGTATCCGCCCGTTCGGGAGTGCCCCACCCCACCTCCGCAAGCCGGCATACTGCGCCGCCGTGAGCAGCGTGAGGCTGGACATCGAATACGACGGGGCAGCTTTCAAGGGCTGGGCGAAGCAGCCTGGGCTGCGCACGGTTCAGGGGGAGCTGGAGGCGGCTCTGGCGACGGTGCTGCGTGAAGCGGTTGAGCTGACCGTGGCCGGGCGGACGGACACGGGCGTGCATGCTCGGGGGCAGGTGGCGAGCTTCGCGACGGATGCGGAGGTGCCGGGAGATCTGGCACGGCGGTTGAATGGAGTTGGCCCGAAGGACGTCGCCGTGACGGCAGCAACCGTCGTCGAGGACGGCTTTGACGCACGGTGCGACGCGAAATCGCGCACCTATCGCTACCGCGTGCTCGCTCGGCGCGCGCCGAGCCCCTTCGAGCAAGGCCGAGCCCTCTGGTGGCCCCACCGCCTCGACCGTGAGGCGCTAAAGGCCTGCGCAACAGCCCTAGTCGGCACCCACGACTTCACCGCCTTCACCCCCACCCAGACCGACCACGTCCGCTTCGAGAGAGACATCCTCGCCGCCAGCTGGACCTCAGAAGGTGATCTCATCTCCTTCCACATCACCGCCGACGCCTTCATGCGCAACATGGTCCGCGTCCTCGTCGGCACTCAGCTGGAAGTCGCCTCCGGCCGTCGCACCCCAGAAAGCTTCGAACAGCTGCTGCGCGGCGCCCGCCGTTCGGCCGCTGGCGATACGGCTCCACCCCATGGTCTCTACCTCGAGTCCGTCAGCTACGCGTAGCGAGAGTTGACCCCACCAGGGTGTGGTCAACTCTCGCAGCGCGAGCCAGACCAGCTGGTTGACGAGAACTGGTCGGCTTGGGCGGGGGCGGGTGCCTCCCGGGCTGGCGGATACTCAAATTGCCGGTCTAACTAGACCGGCAATTGTCAGAACGGGAGGCACCCGCCCCCCGCCCCCGCTAAACCAGCTCGAGATAGACCATCTCAGTCGAGTCCGACTTCCTCGGACCCAACTTGACGATCCGCGTGTACCCGCCCGGCCGCTCCACGTAGCGCGGCGCAACCTCCTCGAACAGCTTGTGCACGATGAACTTGTCGTTGTGCAGCGTCGCCAGCGCCTGGCGACGGGCGTGCAGGTCGCCGCGCTTGGCCAGCGTGATCAGCTGCTCGACCTCCGGCTTGACCGCCTTGGCCTTCGCCTGGCTGGTCTTGATCCGCTCGTGCTCGATCAGCTGCTTGGAGAGGTTCGAGAGCAGCGACTCGCGATGCGACGCATCGCGGCTCAGCTTGTTGCGCTTCTTGCGGTGGCGCATCGTCGCTCTCCCTGACCCGCTCGCCGCTTCCTCAGTCCTGCTGAAGGTCCAGGCCGCGCGATTGCAGGGTCTCGATCACTTCCTCGATCGACTTCGAGCCGAAGTTTGGGATCGCGTTCAGCTCGGTGCGGGTCTTCCGCACCAGGTCGCCCACCGTCTGCACGCCGGCTCGCTTGAGGCAGTTGTAGGAGCGCACGCCCAGCTCCAGCTCCTCGATCAGGATCTCGTCGAGGCCGTTGCTGGCCGCCACCGAGGCGCCGTTGCCGGCCCCTCCGGCCAGGCCCTCGACGGGCATCGGAGCCAGGGGTTCCCGTGCGGTCAGCTCCTCGACCCGGTCGGCGTCCGTGAAGATCGCCAGGCTCTTGATCAGGATCTCGGAGGCCTCGCGCAGCGCTGCCGCAGGCTCGATCGAGCCGTCGGTCTCGAGATCGAGGGTGAGTTTGTCGAAGTCGGTCCGCTGGCCGACGCGGGCTGTCGCGACCGCGTAGGAGCAGCGCCGGATCGGCGAGAAGATCGAGTCGATCGGGATCACGCCGATTGGCTGCTCGTCGGACTTGTTCTCTTCGGCCGGCGAGTAGCCGCGGCCGCGGCCGATCGTCAGGTAGACCTCGAGCTTGGTTTTCT
>DATNHC010000173.1:0-16851 GCA_035605155.1 Solirubrobacterales bacterium | reverse complement strand
GAGGCGGGCGAGCGCCATCGCCGTCCCGGGAATTGTCTTGTCGCAGGCGCAGAGCGCGACGATCGCATCGAACTGGTAGCCGCGGGCCATCAGCTCGATCGAGTCGGCGATCACCTCGCGACTGACCAGCGAAGCCTTCATCCCCTGGGTGCCCATCGTCACGCCGTCGGAGACGGCGACCGTGTTGAACTCCATCGGCGTGCCGCCGGCCGCGCGCACGCCCTCCTTGACGTGCTCGGCGAGACCGCGCAGGTGAAAGTTGCAGGGCATCGCCTCGGTCCAGGTGTTGGCGATCCCGATCGTCGGCCGGCCCAACGCCTCGTCGTCGAAGCCGATGCCCTTCATGTAGGCGCGGGCGTGAGCGCGGTCAGGGCCGTCGAAGACGACGCTGGAGCGCGGACGCGGCAGCTTGGTCGAGGTGGCGCCGTTGGAGCTCATGGCCGAAATCTACTGGGCGGCAGGCAGCGCAAGCTTGAAGGATTGTCGGTACCCCAGGCCGGACAATCCTTCAACGAAGCCCGAAGACGTCGACAGGACCGGGTCCTTGGCCGATCTCGCGCAGGCCATTGGCCACGGCGGTGGAGGCGACCTCGCGGGCTTTGCGCGCCGCCTCGAGCGGCGACTCACCAAGCGCTAGGAAGGCCGCTAGGGCCGAAGAGTGGGTACAGCCGGAGCCGTGCGAGGCGCCGTCGGGATGGCGCTCACCGCCGATCTCCGCCGACTCGCGGCCGTCGAAGAAGAGATCGACGACGCGCTCGCTGTGACCGCCGGTGACGACCACCGCACGCGGCCCGAGGGCGAGCACCTCGCGCGCGAGATCCTCCTGCGACTCCTGCTCTCCGGCGCCGGTCAGGGCGCGAGCCTCGGGGATGTTCGGGGTGACGACAGCGGCCAGCGGCAGCAGCCGCTCGATCAGCGCGGCGCGCGCCTCGGGATCGAGCAGCACCGCGCCGCTCTCGGCAACCATCACCGGATCGACGACGATCGGCGCCTCTCCCACCATTGCCAACGCCTCGACCACCGCCTCGACCGTCTCGACCGTGCCCAGCATGCCGACCTTGACCGCGTCGATGCCGATGTCGTCGGCGACTGCGCCGACCTGGGCGAGGATCGTCTCCGGCGAGACCGCCTCGACTGCCTCGACGCCAACCGTGCTCTGCGCGGTGATCGCGGTCACAGCGGTCATCCCGTGCACGCCGCAGCGCGCGAACGCCTTCAAATCCGCCTGGATCCCGGCGCCGCCACCGGAGTCCGAGCCGGCGATCGAGAGGACGGCTGGAATCACGCTGGCCAGACTAGATGCTCGGCTCAGTGGCGGCTGTGGCCAGGCCGCTCGAGGCAGGGGCCCTGCCGTGCTCTGCACTGGAGTGACCGCAGGATGCTGAGATATGCGCTGCGCCACAGCTGCCATCAGGGAGCCACGAGCATGGTCCGCGAGTAGACGCCGACCAAAGAGCAGCTGACGTAGCCGAGCGCCTCGAGAGTCGCCAGGGCCGAGGCGGCATCGGCGGCGGAAAGGTCGAGGCGCTCGGCAACCGCTTCGCAGGTCTGCTCGCCCCCTTCGACACTCGCCAGTACCCCGACCAGCGCCGGCTCCAGCTCTGGGCCTCTGGGCTCCACCTTGCGCAGGCCTGGGCCAAGCATCGCGTCGAGCACATCCTGGGCATCGCGGACCACACAGGCGCCACCCGCGAGCAAGTCGTTGGCGCCTGCCGAAGCACGAGAGTTGATCGGGCCGGGAACGGCTCCCAGGTCGCGACCGAGATCGGCGGCCAGATCGGCCGTGATCAGCGATCCGGAGCGCTGCGCCGCCTCGACCACGACGGTCATCCCCGCCAGTGCCGCCATGGTTCGGTTGCGAGCCGGGAAAGTCCAGCGCCAGGCGCCCGTGCCGGGAGGCAGCTCGGAGAGAATCAGTCCCCGTTCTCCGATTCGCCGCCAGAGCGAGCGGTGCGCGGCGGGATAGGCAACGTCGGCGCCGCAGCCGAGCACGGCGACCGTGAGGCCGGCGTCGAGCGCGCCTCGATGCACGCAGGCGTCGATGCCGAAGGCCAGCCCGCTGACGACGATCAGCCCCGCTGCCGCCAGCTCTCGCCCGAGCTCGCGGGCGACCCCCCGCCCGTAGGCGCTTGCCCGCCGGGCGCCGACGACCGTCACGGTCGCCTGGGGCTCGAGTCGCTCCAAGAGCGCCGGGTCGCCGCGACCGATCAGCGCCCAGGGGGCGTCGGCGGCGTCGTGCAGGCCAGGCGGATAGCGCGCGTCGTGGCGGCAGCAGGCCCAGCACTGGGTCGCGACCAAATCGCCCCTCAGGCGTTTCTCTGGGATCGCGTCAATCCCGGCGAGGACCCGGGTCGCGACTTTCGGCGCGGCGGCCGCCGCCAGATCCTCGTTGGAGAGCCGCAGCAGCTCCGGCGAGCGCGAGCCGGGCGCTCCCGTCGCGATCTTCTCGATGTAGGGCGCCAGGTGGGCCAGCAATTGAGCCCGGCGCAGACACTCGGGGCATGCTCGAGGAACCGTCATTCCTGGTCCCTGCGGCGCAGCTGCAGAGCTTGCGCCATCTGCTCGTAGCCGATCGTCTCAGCGCCGGCGAGGTCGGCGATCGTCCGTGCCAGGCGCAGAACCCGGTCGTGGGCACGTCCGCTGAGTCGGCGACGAGCATAGGACTCGGCCAACAGCGAGGCGGCATCCTCGTCGAGCGCCGACTCGCGCAGCTCGGCGGGTGTCATCTCGGCGTTGCAGCGACCCGGTCCGAGTCGCAATTCCTGGCGCTCCCGGGCGGCGAGGACCCGCGCGCGAACCACGGTCGAAGTCTCGCCAGGCGGACCGCCGATCTCCTCGGCGCTGGGCTGGCGGATCGCAGCAAGCAGGTCGATGCGATCGGCGAGCGCGCCGCTGAGCCGGGACTGGTAGCGACGCACTGCGAGCGGCGCGCAACTGCACTCTGGATCCGCCTCGCCTCGGCCACATGGGCAGGGATTGGCCGCGGCAACCAGCATGAAGCGGCAGGGCAGATGGCGCCAGGAACCGGCCCTGGCGATCGCCACCCAGCCGGTCTCCAGCGGCGCCCGCAGCGCCTCGAGGCTGTCGCGGCGAAACTCGCAGAGCTCATCGAGGAAGAGGACACCGCGATGGGCGAGGGTCGCCTCGCCGGGGCCGGGCGGGTTGCCGCCACCGACCAGGCCGGCTGGACTGACCGTATGGTGCGGTGCGCGGAACGGCCTGCCAGCCGCCAGCCCTTCCCCCAACCGGCCGCAGGCACTCGCGATCCGCGCCACCTCGAAACCCTCTTCAGGAGCCAGGGGCGGCATGATCGACGGCAGGCGGCTCGCGGCGAGCGACTTGCCGGCGCCAGGCGGACCGACCATCAAGAGGCTGTGACCGCCTGCGGCGGCGACCTCCAGCGCGTAACGCAGGTGGCGCTGCCCGCGCAGATCGGCGAGGTCGGGTCCCGCTCCGGGAGAGAGCCGCAACTGCATCGGCTCCGGCCGAGAGGGTCTCCACTCGCCCGCGGCCAGCGCGGTGAGCTGGCCGAGGCTCTCGAGGCAGATCACATCGATCTCCTCGACCAGCGCTGCCTCGGGCCCGTTCTCGGCGGGAACGACGATCGCCGTCCTGCCGCGCTCGCGGGCTGCCTCGGCGATCGCCAGCACTCCGGGAATCGGTCGCACCGAGCCATCGAGCGCCAACTCGCCGACCAGGGCAAGGCTCCCAAGTTGCTCCAGGTCGAGCTGCCCTGAGGCGACGAGCAGCGCCGTCGCAATCGCCAGATCGAGGCCGGGGCCGGCCTTGCGCAGGCTGGCTGGCGCCAGGTTGGCGACGATGCGACGCAGGGGGAACTCGAAGCCGCAGTTGACCATCGCGGCCCGCACGCGCTCGCGCGCCTCGCGCACCGCTGCGTCGGGCAAGCCCACCACGGAGAAGGCCGGCAGCCCACGGTGCACGTCGACCTCGACCCGGACCGGGCGAGCGGAGAGCCCATCGAGGGTGAAGGTTTGCGCGGTAGCCAACACGGAGACGACGCTAGGGCGGCGAATCCGACTCGTGGCGCGTCCAATCGCGCGTAGCTGTCAATCCTCTCCGCGGGGAGTCGCGCAACGACGGAAACAAGCCCGCTGGCGACCTAGGGTTGGCTGCGATGACGGCGCAGAGACAGCGCATCGGCCAGATGGCCGAGGACCTGGTCACCGCCCAGCTGATCGCCGCCGGCTGGGAGATCGTCGAGCGCAATGCCCGGACCCGCTACGGCGAGCTCGACATCGTCGCCCTGGACGGCTCCGCCCTGGTCTTCGTCGAGGTCAAGGCAGGGCGGGCCGGCGCGGCCTACGGGCCCGAGCGGCCCGTGCTCGGCGTCGACCGGCGCAAGCAACTGCGGGTGCGCCGCCTCGCCACCGCCTGGATGACCGAAAACCGCGACGCAATCCGCTACCGCGGGATCCGCTTCGATGCCATCGGAGTCACCTTTGATCGGAGCGGTCAGGTAGTTGACTTCGAGCATCTGATCGGCGCGTTCTGACCAAGCAGGTCAAGGACGCAGGGAGCGTGGCGTGCTCTGCACGCGATCGACCGAGGACGCCGAGATGCGCCGGTCAGAGCGCGCCGAGGCCCAGCTGCGAGTACGCGACCGACTGGAACGAGCGGCGGTGCAGGGGCGAGATGCCGATCCGCTCGATTGCCTCTCGGTGCTCAGGGGTCGAGTAGCCGACGTGCTCCTCGAAGCCCCAGCCGGGATGCTCGCTGGCGGCGCCATGCATGTAGCGGTCGCGCGTCACCTTGGCGATCACCGAGGCGGCGGCGATCGCCGCGCTGGTCCCGTCGCCCTCGATCACCGCCCGGTGCGGCACCGTGCATTCGCGCAGCGCGAAGCCGTCGACCAGGCATGTCGCATCCGGCGCCGGGCGAAGCCGTTCCAGCGCCCGTGCCAGCGCTTCGATGTTGGTCACGTGCAGGCCACGGTCGTCGATTCCACGCGCGCAGCGAATCACGACGCTGACCCGCTCGGCGGCGCGCAGCACGCAGGGGAACAGTTCCGCCCGCTTCTCGGCGCTCATCTGCTTGGAGTCGTGCAGGCCGCCCAGCGCCCGGCGGTCGGAGTTGGAGAGCGTCTCGTAGTCGATCAGCACCGCCGCGGCCACCAGCGGTCCGGCGAGGCAGCCGCGGCCAGCCTCATCGGCACCGGCCACGAGGCGCGAGCCGAGGCCGCGGTCGAATGCGAAGAGGCGCCGCGTGCGGGCCAGGCGGCGCCGGTGGGCCTTGCCCTTGGGGGCAGGACTAGAAGATGCCGACGCGGTCGGGGGGCCAGTAGGTCGCAAAGGCCTTGCCGATGATCCAGTCGCGGGGAACGGGGCCCCAGAAGCGGCTGTCGTCGCTTTCGCCACGGTTGTCGCCCATCATGAAGTAATGGTCCGGCGGAATCTTGATCTGCTTGGGCAAATTGCAGGCCGGCAGCGTGCCGCAAGGGCGGATGTAGGACTCGTCGGTCTTCTCGACGCCGTTGACCACCGGGTGGCCGTTGCGAACGCTGAGCGTGTCGCCCGGACCGGCGACGATCCGCTTGATGAAGTTCTGCGTTGACTCGCCGACGGTCGGCTGTGGGCAGGGCATGCCGATGTCGATTGGCGGGCGGCCCTCGACCTGTGTACCGCAGCGCGCCGGCTGCTGGTCGGCGCCGACCGGTGGGTGGAAGACGACGATGTCCCCGATCCCGGGATCGCCAAAGTGGTACTGGAAGCGGTTGACAAGCACCCGCTGACCGACGTCGAGAGTCGGCTCCATCGACTGCGAGGGAATCTGGTACGGCTTGATCAGCCAGGCCTGAATGGCCAGCGCCAAGCCCAGCGCCAGCGCGACGATGACGACCAGCTCTATGAGGCCGCCGCCGCGGGTCTTCGGCTTCGGCAGCGAGGGGTTCAGGCCGATTCCTCGTCGGAGTCGCCGGATTGCTCGTCCGGCGACCCTTCCTCGGCATCCTCCGCCACGGCGTTGTCCTCGGTCTCCCCCGCCTCGGGCGCCTCGGCGTCCGTGCCCTGATCAGCTTCGCCCTCGGCCTCGGTATCCGTCTCGGACTCAGCCTTCGCCTTCTCGGAGTCCTCCGCAGCGGCCTCCTCGCTCGCCTCGGCCTCCGCGGACTCCTCAGGCATCTCGACCTCAGCCTCAGCCGATGGCGCTTCTCCGTCAGACGCATCCGCCTCTGCCGCGGGTGGCGTGGAGGATGGGGAGTCGCCCGCAGCTTGCGAGGACGACTCGCCGTCCTCCGCGACAGGACCCGCGGCCTCATCCGTCTCGTCCGGCGGAGTTTCCGTCACCTCCGCCTGAGCCTCCGCGTCTTCATCTGCCTGGCTCACACCCTCGGCATCAACGGCTTCGGGCTCCTCCGCTGCGGTCGGCGCCGAGATCAACTCCTCGTCGATCCCCCAGCGGCGCTCGGCAACGCGCGCCGCCTTGCCAATCCGGCCGCGCAGGTAGTAGAGCTTCGCCCGGCGCACGTCGCCGCGCGCCGCGATCTCCAGCTTCTCGATCTTCGGCGAGTGCAGAGGGAAGGTTCGCTCGACGCCGACTCCGAAGGACTGCTTGCGGACGGTGAAGGTCTCGCGAGCACCGGAGCCCTGGCGCCGCAGGACGATGCCCTCGAAGACCTGGGTGCGGCGCCGGTTGCCCTCGACCACCTGGAAATGGACGCGCACGCGATCGCCAGGATCGAAGGAGGGAAGTCCCTTCCTTAGCTGACCGCGCTCGATGTCCTGGATAACGCTGCTCATTGGCCGAAAAAAGACCGCCGGGCCCGGGCCGGGCTCCGCGCGGTGGCGGAATGGTAGCTACTCGGTGCCTTTTTCGAGCTGCTGAGCGCGCGCCCTGCTCTGCTCCACGCGCCAGAGCCGCACCCGCTCGTGATCGCCGGAGACCAGCACCTCCGGGACCCCCCAACCGCGGTACTCGGCGGGGCGGGTGTAGTGCGGGTACTCGGGCATGCCCTCGAGCACCTGGCTGAAGGACTCCTCGACCGCGCTCCGCTCGTCCCCCAGCGCTCCCGGCAGCTTGCGCATCACCACGTCGGCAAGCACCATCGCCGGCAGCTCCCCCCCGGCCAGCACGTAGCGCCCGATCGAAACCTCGTCATCCACCAAATGCGCGTGCACCCGCTCGTCGAACCCCTCGTACCGCCCGCACAACACCGCCAGATGCGGCTCGGCCGTCAACTCATCCGCCAACCCATCGTCGAGCAGCCTCCCGGTCGGCGAGAGCAACACCCGCCGCGGCCGCTCGCCATTCGGATAGGCCGCCCGCAGCGCCGCATCCACCACATCGACCCTGAGAACCATCCCCGCCCCACCCCCATACGGCGCATCGTCCACCTGCCCCGCCCCCAACGGAGTCGTATCCCGGTAGTTGTAGAGATGAAGCTCATTCCCCAGCGCCAACGCGTTCTGCACCGACCGCTGCGACCGAAACCACTCGAACGCCTCGGGAAACAGGGAAAAGATGTCGAGTCTCATAGCTTCATTCTGCGCTCGAGCTGGAGATGGTGGGGGTGTCCAGTCGGGGGCGGCGTCCTGCTTTTCGCACCAACCGCTCAGCGAGGGGCATCCAACTCCAAGGCGAAAAGCCCAGCCCCCGACTGGGCACCCCCACCATCTCCCCCTCAGTCGAGAATGTCGACGATAACCCGTCGATCGAGTCGCACAGCCGCCGCCTTCGCAATCGTCCGAATCGCATTGGCAATCCGCCCCCCCTTGCCGATCACCCGCCCCAGATCATCCTCGGCAACCGTGATCTCATAGACCAGGTCGCCGTCCTCTTCGAGCTCCTCGACTACGACTGCAGAGGGGTCCTCGACCAGCGCCTTGACGAGGAACTCGAGTAGCTCGGTCACTTCTGGCCAGGCTTCAGCTGCCCGAAGCAGCGATGCCCTTGGTGCGCAGCAGGTTGGCGACTGTCTCCGAGGGCTGCGCGCCGTGCTCGAGCCAGTGCTTGGCGCGCTCCTCGTCGAGCTCGATCGTCGAGGGCTCGGTCTGCGGGTTGTACCGGCCGATCGTCTCGATCGTGCGCCCGTCGCGCGGCGAGCGCTTGTCGGCGACGACGATTCGCCAGATCGGGTTCTTCTTCGACCCGACGCGTCTGAGTCTGATTCGGACTGCCATTGGATCGAGCAGAGTACAGGCTTCGGGAGTTGACCCGCATGCCCGGACGCGAAGTGGAGGACATGCGGCCTGGTTGCGGCCGCGCGTCGCTATCTGATTCTTCGCGGCCGCCGCGGTGCACCGCCCGTCATCTGGGCGAGCTGCTGCGGGTCGGGCATCTTGCCGGATGCCATATGACGCATCATCTTGCGCATCTGGTCGAACTGCTTGACCAGCTGGTTGACGTTCTGGACCTTCGTGCCCGAGCCGTTGGCGATGCGTTTGCGGCGCGAGCCCTTGATCAGCGCCGGGTTGGCCCGCTCTTCTGGTGTCATCGAGAGGATGATCGCCTCGACCCGGTCGAGCTCGCCCTCATCGACGTCGGCGTTCTTCAACTGCTTCATCGCCCCCATCCCGGGCAGCATCCCGAGCAGGCCGCTGAGCGGCCCCATCTTGCGCACCTGTTTGAGCTGTTGGAGGAAGTCCTCGAGCGTGAACTGGTTGCTCTTCAGCTTCGCTTCCAGGTCGAGCGCCTGCTTCTCGTCGATCTGCTGCTCGGCTTTCTCGATCAAACTGAGCACGTCGCCCATGCCGAGGATGCGCGAGGCCATGCGGTCGGGGTGGAAGCGATCGAAGGCGTCGAGCTTCTCCCCGGTCGAGGCGAAGAGGATCGGCTTGCCGGTCACCGCCTTGACCGAGAGCGCCGCGCCGCCGCGAGCGTCGCCGTCGAGCTTGGTCATCACCACGCCGTCGAACTCGGCCGCCTCGGCGAAGGACTCGGCGACGCCGACCGCATCCTGGCCGGTCATCGCGTCGACGACGAGCAGCACGTCGTGGGGCTTGACCCGCTTGCGGATCCGCGCCAGCTCGTCCATCAGGTCCTGATCGACATGTAGGCGGCCGGCGGTGTCGACGATCAGGGCATCGCGTCGCTCTTCGCGGGCGCGGTCGAGCGCCCAGGCGGCGATCTCGACCGGGTCGGCGTCGGTGCCTTTCTCGTAGACGTGGGCGCCCACCCGCCCGCCGACGGTGATCAGCTGCTCGACCGCGGCCGGGCGGTAGACGTCACAGGCGGCGAGCGCGACGTCCTTCTTGCCCGAGTCGCGCAGGAAACGGGCAAGCTTGGCGCAAGCGGTCGTCTTGCCGGAGCCCTGCAGGCCGGCCATCAGAATCACCGTCGGGCCGCTGGAGGCCATCGCCAGCTCGCTGCCCGTGCCGCCCATCAAGCCGGTCAGCTCCTCGTTGACGATCTTCACCACCTGCTGGCCGGGATCGAGGCTCTCGAGCACCTCGGCGCCGAGGCAGCGCTCCTTGAGCGTCTTGGTGAACGATTTGACGACCTTGAAGTTGACGTCTGCCTCGAGCAGGGCGAGGCGAATCTCGCGCATCGCCGCGTCGACATCCCCCTCACTGAGCTTCCCCCGCGAGCGGACCTCGGAAAGGGTGGCCTGCAAGCGGTCTGAGAGCTGGTCGAACATAGGCCCAGCTTAGGACGAATCTGCACTTGCACGGCCTATGGCCGACTAAATGCAGTTTCGTCGCTACTCGGCGAGGAGGGCGCGGGCGAAGTCGGTGGGGTCGAAGGGGCGCAGGTCCTCGAGCGTCTCGCCGGTGCCGATCAGCTTCACGGGGATGCCCAGCTCGTCGGCGATCGCCAACACGATGCCGCCCTTGGCGGTGCCGTCGAGCTTGGTCAGGACGACGCCGTCGACCGCGGCCGCCTCGGCGAAGAGCTTCGCCTGGCGCAGACCGTTCTGACCGGTGGTCGCGTCGATCGAGAGCAACGTCTCGTGCGGAGCGCCCGGCATCTGCTTGGCGATCACCCGCCGCACCTTGGTCAGCTCGTCCATCAGGTTGGCCTGCGTGTGCAGGCGGCCAGCGGTGTCGACGATCACCACGTCGGCGCCCCGGGCGCGGGCGGCGGCAATCGCGTCGAAGGCGACGGCCCCAGGGTCGCCGCCCTCGGCCGAGCGCACCAGCTCGGCACCGGCCCGCTCAGCCCACTCCGCAAGCTGCTCCGCAGCGGCAGCACGGTAGGTATCTGCGGCCGCAAGGATGACCGAGAGACCAAATTCCCTTGATATATGCCAGGCGATCTTGCCGATCGTCGTCGTCTTGCCGGTGCCGTTGACGCCGACCATCAGCAGCACTGCCGGCTCGCCGCTGAGGTCGATCGGCGCCCGCGCCGTCCCCGCCACCTCGGCGAGGATCTCGATCAGGCGCTCGCGCACCGCCTCGCCGTCGGCGGCGACGCCACCGCCCTCGACCTCGTGCTCGAGCCGCTCGACCACCTTGGCCGTCGTCGGCGCACCGGCGTCGGCGAGGATCAGCGCCTCCTCCAGCCGCTCCCAGGTCTCCTCGTCGATGCGATCGAAGAAGCTGGCCGAGATCTCCTCGGTCAGCGCCTGGCGACTCTTCGCCAGGCTCTCGCGCAGGCGCCGGAAGACGCCGCGGCGCGCCTCAGCCTGCTCAGGCTCCGCCGAGGCGTTCGCGCTCTCGCGCGAACCGAGGTCGAGTATCTCCTGCCAGGTCGTCGCCATTGGACTTGCCGCGGGAGGCTATCCGGGCGGCGGCGCGGAGCTCCTCGACGGCCTCGGCGAGGTAGGCGGAGAGGCGATCGGCGTCCGGCATCGAGTCGCGGTCGGCGAGGATGCCGAAGTTGACCTGGCCGTTGTAGCTGATGATCGCGATCGCCAGCGCGTGGCGGCGGGCGAGGAAGCCGATCGGGAAGACGCCCGTGAGCTCACGGCCGAGCACGTAGAAGGGAACCTGCGGGCCGGGGAAGTTGGTGACCAGCAGGTTGAAGAGGCGGGTCGAGAAGTTGATCGCCGCGGTCGGCGCCAGCAGCAGCGGCGGCGCAAAGTCGCGGAACCAGTCGTTGAGCCCCCAGATCGCTTCCGCGCCGAGCGGCTGCTTGGAGTCCTTCAAGGCCTCCATCTCCGCGTGCACGATCTGCGCTCGCTCGACCGGGTCGGCGACCCCGACCGGCAACGGGCCGCGCATCGCCGTCAGTTTGTTGCCCAGCTCGCCCTGCTCGTTGACGGTGCGGATCGAGACCGGCACCAGCGCCTTCAGCTCCATCCCCTTCGTATCGACCTCGCGGTCGTGCAGCCAGCGGCGCAGGGCGCCCGCGGTGGCGGAGAGGATCACATCGTTGACCGTGACCCCGAGCGCGTTCTTGATCAGCTTGAAGTCGGCCAGGGTGAAGCCTGCCCAGGAGAAGCTGCGGGCGATGCCGATATCGACGTTGAGCGGCACCTTCGGCGCCGGGCGGGCCAGGTTCCAGGTCACCTCCCAGAGGCCGGCGATGCCGTCGGCGGCGCGCTTGCGCGCTCGCTGCGGCTGCCGCGCCGCCCTGCCCAGCCAGCGGACCATGCGCCGGGCCGTCGCCCAAATGCCGCTGGCGGCGCGGGCGACGAGCGTCAGGGCCGTGGGCGAGCGCTGCGGTTTCCAGGGTTGCTCGTCGCCGATCGGCTCCGCATCGGGCTCGGCGTCGAAGAGCAGGGTGCCGATGTCGACCGCCGAGAAGCCGTCGGCGAGCGCGTGGTGGGTCTTGTAGACGATCGCGAAGCGCTCGTCCTCGAAGCCCTCGACCAGGACCAGCTCCCAGAGGGGCCGTGAGCGGTCGAGCGGCGGCGAGAGCACCTCGCCGACGACGTCGTGGAACTGGGCGTCGTCGCCAGGAGCCGGGAGGCTGACGCGGCGCACGTGGTTGACCAGGTCGAAGTCGTGGTCGTCGACCCAGAACGGGGTGCCGAGCCGCAGGGGCGGGAAGGCGAGGCGCTGGCGCAGGCGAGGCAGCAGATGGACGCGCGTGCGGACGTGGGCGAGGAAGTCCTCGTGGACGGGCGGCTCGCCCTCGCAGACCAGCACGGCGCCGATCGCCATGTGCCCGTTGGACTTCTCGTTGGTCAGGAAAGACGTGTCGAATGACGTCAGCCTGTCCATGTGGCGCTGTGCCACAGGCCCTCCTTTCGCTCCCCGAAGAGAGCGTAGCGCAGGGGTGCATCTGGAAACAAGACGGTTTCTTTGAGCTTCGCTTACGCCGCTTCGGCAGAGCCCGAGGCCGGAGCGGCCGGCTGCTCGCCGATCATGCCGGGAGTCGAATGCTCCTCGGCTCCGGCCTCCGCGTCGGCGGGCTCGGCCATCCCCGCGAAGGGCGGCGGCGCGGTGGCCTCGGAGGCGGCCTCGCCCAGCTCCGCCTGCTCGACTTCCCGCGGCAGGCGGCGAGAGACGACCTTGGTCACCCCATCGCCTCCCATGGTCACGCCATAGAGCACGTCGGCGGCGTCCATCGTGCGCTTCTGGTGGGTGACGATGACGAACTGGGCACGGTCGGAGAAGCGCCGGATCAGCTGCAGGAAGCGGTCGATGTTGGCGTCGTCGAGGGCCGCCTCGACCTCGTCGAGGATGTAGAAAGGACAGGGCCGGGCGAGGAAGACGGCGAAGACGAAGGCGATCGCGACCAGCGACTTCTCACCGCCGGAGAGCAGCGAGAGCTTGCGGGTCGACTTGCCGGCCGGCGTCACCTCGATCTCGACCCCGAGCTCCTCGCGCGCCTCCTCGGTCTCCTCGTCTCCCTCCTCCGCTTCAGGCTCGCCGTCCCCCTCAGCGTCGGGCACGGGTCGCAGGGCGACGCGGCGCAGGCGGCCGCGGCCGCCGGGGAAGAGATGCTCGACCATCTCCTCGAAGTTCTTGGCGGTCGCCTCGAAGGTCTGCTCGAAGGCGCGCTCGATCTCACGGTCGATGTCGCGGATCAATGCCTCCAGCTCGCGCATCCCGCGCTCGGTGTCCTCGCGCTGGGCCTGCAGCGACTCGACGTGCTCGCGGGCCTCCTCGTACTCGCGCTCGGCCAGCGGGTTGACCGGCCCGATCTGGGCGCGGCGACGCTCGAGGCGCTCGAGGCGGCGGTCGATCTCAGCCCGTTCGTCGCCGCCCAGCGCCTGCTCGGCAGCCCCCACCTCCTCGCCGAGCCGCTCCGCGATCGAGGCCAGCTCCTTGGCCGCCTCGGCCCGACGGTCGCCGAGGTGGGCGGCCTCGACCTCGACCTCGGTCAGCCGGTCGGCCGCCGCGTTCATCTCGCTCTGCAGCTCGTACTCGCGTTGTGAGCAGGCGCGCATCTCCTCGGCGATCTCGTCGCCGTCGTGCTGACCGCCGACGACGCGCTGCTCGATCCGCTCAACCCTGGCGCGGATCGCCGCCTCGGTCGCGCTCGCCGCGGCGGCAGCGGAGCGGACGTCGTCGAGCAGCTCCTCACCCGCCGCGAGCCGCTTGCGCAGCTGCTCACGGTGGCGCTCGCCGAGCAGGCCCTCAGCGCGGCGCGCGTGCCGCGAGGCGCGCTCGGCGCCGCTTCGAACGGCCCCCAGGGCGGCCTCGCGAGCCGTCTCGCTGGCATCCGCCGAACGGGCCCCCGCGAGCCCCTCGGCGGCACTCCTCAGCCCCGCGTCGATCTCACCCAGCTCCTCGTCGAGCTTGCGCGCCCGTTCGCCCGGCGCGGCGTCGCCACCGAGGTCGAGCGTCAGCGGTCCGAGCTCTGCACGCAGCGCCTCGAGCCCGCTCGAGAGCTCGCCCTCACGGGCGCTGAGGCCGGCAGCGCGCACGGCGATCCGCTGCTGGTCGCCGCGCAGCTTGGTCAGCACGCCCCAGGCCTGGGTGCGCTCGCGATCGCGGGCAGCGAAGCGCTCCTCGGCGGCACGCCGCTTCTCGCTCACCTCGGCGAGCTGTTTCTCGAGCGCGGCGCGCTGCTCGCGGGCCTCGGCGGCAGCCTTCTCGGCGGCCGCGGCGCGGTCGGCGCCGAAGCGCAGCTCCTCGGCGACCAGCTGACCGCGCAGGCCGAGCTCCTCGCGCTCGATCCTCGCCCCCAGCTCGGCCGCCTGCGCCTGGCGCTTCAGCGGCCGCAGGCGGGCGCGCGCCTCGCGCTCCAAGTCGAGCGCGCGGTCGAGGTTGTCGCGCGCGGCGCGCAGCTTCAGCTCCGACCGGCGGCGGCGCTTGCGGTGCTTGCCGAGCCCGGCGGCCTCCTCGATCAGCAGGCGCCGATCGCGTGGCTTGGAGTGGACGATCGACTCGACCCGGCCCTGGCTGATCACGGAGTGCATCTCGCGACCGAGATTGGTGTCGGAGAGCACCTCGCCCACGTCGACGAGTCTGCAGCGGGCGCCGTTCAGGCGGTAGGCGCCATCCCCGGAGCGGTCGAGCGTGCGCTTGATCGCGATCTCGGAGAGCTCGGTAGCGGCGCGGCCCTCGGAGTTGTCGATCGTCACCTCGACTTCGGCTTGGCGGCGCTGCCCGACGCCCTTGCCGCCGGCTGAGATCACGTCCTGCATCGAGGCGCCGCGGATCGCGCCCGGGCTCTGCTCGCCCAGCGCCCAGAGCACCGCGTCGGTGATGTTCGACTTACCCGAGCCGTTGGGACCGACGATCACGCTGACGCCGGGCGAGAACTCCAGCCTCGCCCGCTCGGGGAACGACTTGAACCCCTTCATCTCGATCGATCTCAGATACATCTGCTCTGGTCCCTAGATCCTCGGCCGCTAAGGCTCGCGTGCGAGTCGGACGCGATCATCAAACCTCTATTCCCCCAGTCGCTTCAACGCCTGCTCGGCCGCGGCCTGCTCGGCGGCCTTCTTGCTCCGGCCCTGGCCCTCGCCGACCCGCTTGGAGTCGACCACCGCCGCCACCTCGAAGCGGCGCCGATGCGCCGGGCCCGATTCGGCGGTGACCTCGTAGCTTACGCGCGCCCGGCGGCGGGCCAGGAGCTCCTGCAGCGCCGACTTGAAGTCGACCGTGGTCTCGGCCGCGTGCTCGATCCGTGGCGCGAAGGCCGCGGCGACCGCACTGGCAACCCGCTCGAAGCCGAAGGCAAGAAAACAGGCGCCGATCAGCGCCTCGGTCGCCTCGGGCAGGGGCCGCTCGCCGGCGAGCAGCACTTCGGCCGGGATGCCGGCCTCGATCTCCTCAGGTTCGCTCGAGCGCAGCATCTCGGGCACGCCCAACTGGCGCCCCACCTCGGCGCAGGAGACGCCGCTGACCGCCTGGTTGTGGATCTTGGTCAAGCCACCCGCGTCGATCTCGGGAAAGCGATCGACGAGGTCACTGGCGACAGCGAGCGCAAGCACGCTGTCGCCCAGGTAAGCGAGGCGCTCGTAGGAGGCGGCCCGCTCCTCGCTCCAGGAGGAGTGCGTCAGGGCCTGACGCCGCAGGTCCTCGGGGAGGTCCGCTATCAGCTCCGAAAGCGGGGCGGCGCTCACGCCGGAGCGTGCTCGAGCACGAACTCGACCGCGTCGCCGACCGTCGCGATCTTCGCCGCCTGCTCCTCGGAGACCGAGATCCCGTAGGTGTCCTCGAGCTCCATCACCAGCTCGTAGAGGTCGAGCGAGTCGGCGTCGAGATCCTCCTTGAAGCGGGTCCCCTCGCCGATCCCGGCGGCGTCGACCTCGAGCTCCTCGGCGAGGTGCTCGCGCACCAGGGTGAGGACTTCCTCGCGGGTCACAACACGGCCTTCCGTTCGCGCTCCACTCGCCACGGACTCGAATAACCGGCGATCACCGTGCCGATTGGAGCGCTCATAGACGGGTTCCTATCACGCGCCGTCGCCGGCGTCACGGCCTGTGGCCAGCGCGCCGCGCCCGGCGCCACCCTTGCGCAGCAGGGCCGCAGTGCGACCGACGGCGTCGACCTCGGCGCAGCGGGCGGCGAGCCGCACCGCGTTGGCGATCCCCTCGGGACCGGAGCTGCCGTGGCCGACGACGGCGACGCCGCGCAGACCGAGCAGGATCGCGCCGCCAGTCGTGTCGGGATGCAGCTCGCGACGCAGGCCGCCGAGCGCCGGGCGCATCATCAGGCCGCCGAGGGTGGCAAGCGGATTGGCACGCGCCGCATCGCGGATCGCTCCGCTGACCGTCTTCGCCGTGCCCTCCATCAGCTTCAGCGCGACGTTGCCGGTGAAGCCGTCGGTGACGGCGACGTCGACGGCGCCGCCGGGCAGGTCGCGCCCCTCGACGTTGCCGGCGAAATCGATGCCCGCCGAGCGCGAGAGGATCTCGTGCGACGCGACGACCTCCTCGCGTCCCTTGCCCGCCTCCTCGCCGACCGAGAGCAGCCCGACACGGGGGCGCTCGACGCCGAGCACGGCGCTGCTGAAGGCCGCGCCGAGGAAGGCGAACTGGACCAGGTGCTGAGCGCGCGCCTCGAGGTTGGCGCCGACGTCGAGGAAGAGCACCGGCTTGCCGGGCACCGGGAGCTGCACGGCGAGCGCCGGCCGCTGCACTCCCTTGAGGCGCCGCAGCCCGAAGGTGGCGGCGGCCATCGTCGCTCCGGTCGAGCCGGGGCTGGCCATCGCCCCGGCGCGGCCCTCGGCGACGTCGGCGGCACAACGCACGACGGAGGCATCCTTCTTGGCCCGCACCGCGGCGACCGGCTCCTCCTCGTTGCCGATCCACTCGGCGGTCGGAATCATTTCGATCCCGTCGGCGCGATCGAGCTTCAGCTCCTCGGGCGGCCCGAACACCCGCACCCGGATCCCATCGGCGGCTGCCATGCGGGCCCCTTCGGCGAGCACCTCGAAACCCTGCTCAGCCCCAAATCCATCCAGGGCGACGGTGACGCCCTCCGGCATTCCTACTCAGAGTCTGGTGTGGGCGCCGTCGACTCGGCGATCGGATGCTTGATCACCTCGCGCCCCGCATAGGTCCCGCAGGTGGGACAGACACGGTGCGGCAGCCGCGGACTGTGGCAGCGC
>DATNHC010000172.1:0-22639 GCA_035605155.1 Solirubrobacterales bacterium | reverse complement strand
CTCCGCCGGCTCGCGAAGCTGCTGCGCGGGCGTGAAGAAGTTGCGATAGGCGAGCGTCGTCGCCAGCAGGCCGGCGATCGCGACGCTGCCGAGCAGCGTGTAGAGGAGGATCAGCTGCAGGCGGACGGCATCGGTGGGGTCGGCGCCGGCGAGCAGCATGCCGACCATCGTGCCGGGGAAGAAGATCAGGCCGGTCGTCTTGGTCGAGTCGACCAACGTGATCATTCCCGAGCGCAGGGCACGGCGCACGAAGGGCGCAGCGGCCTCCCGGGCAGGCGCGCCGAGCGCCAGGGTCGCCTCGATCCTGGCGCGCGAGTCCACCATCTCGTCTCCCAAGCGGTTGAGCGCCACCGCCGAGGCGGTCATCGCGTTGCCGATCACCATGCCGCCGACCGGGACGAGGTTGCGGGCGGTCGGCTCGAAGACCCCAAGCGCAACGACCAGTCCGAGCGTTGCCGCTCCGGCACTCGATAGTGCGATCAGCAGCGGCCAGAAAGCGCCCGGCACCCTGACCGCGCGGCTGCGAGCCGTGAAGGCGCCGAAGATCAGCATCACGGCCAGCAGGGCGAAGACGAGCCAGATCGAGTCGGTCTCGAAGATCAGCTCGATCGCGAAGCCGATCGCGGTCAGCTGCACGAAGGAGCGCACCGTGGCAACGACGATGTCGCGCTCGAGATCGGCCCTGCGCCAGCAAGAGATCGCCGCGGCGAGCACGACCAGAGCCAGCGAGGCAGCCACCTGGCCGAGCGAGAGCTGGATCGAGGTGCTCAAGCCAACACCTCGACCTGTGGCCCGCACTCGGCCGCCCGCCCGTCTTCGAAGCGAACGACCCAGTCGCTCAGCCGCCGTGCTTGCTCGGGATCGTGGGTGACGAGGACGACCGATAGCTCGAGCTCGTGGCGCAGCCGGACCAGCGTCGCCTCGATCGCGTCGCGGGCGGCGTGGTCGAGAGCGGAGGTTGGCTCGTCGAGCAACAGCACCGCCGGCTCCTGTACCAGCGCGCGGGCGAGCATCGCCCGTTGCTGCTCGCCTACCGAGAGCTTGGCGACGTCGCGCGCCGCGAATTCGGGCTCGAGTCCGGCGAGGCGCAGGCAGCGCTCGGCAGCGGGCTGCCTGGCGGCGAGCCTCGCTGCGTACTCGAGGTTCGATCCGACCGTCCCCTCCATCAGGGCCGGCAACTGCGGCACCAGCGAGACCTCGCGGCGCAGTGCCAGCGGGTCGTATTCCTGCAGCGCGCGCCCACGGTAGGAGATCTCGCCCCGGGTCGGGTCGGCAAGCCGGTTGAGCAGGCGCAGCAGGGTCGACTTGCCGGCGCCGGACGGTCCGACGATCGCCGTCGCACCGGCCGGTATTCCGGCGCTGACCGCGTCGAGGACTCGGCGATCGCCGCGATCCATGCTCACGTCGCGCAGCTCGAATAGCACCGGCGCATGATCGCGCACGCCCGCAAGATGCCTCTCGGCAGGCGTCTGGCTTTTCGCCGCCGGTGAGCCCCTGGAACAATCGGGGTAGTGAACGCCGATGGCTAGAGCGATCTGGAGCGGCTCGATCAGCTTCGGGCTCCTCAACGTGCCCGTCAAGCTCTACAGCGCCGTGGCGCGGCGCGGCATCTCGCTGCGCGAGATCCGCGAGTCCGATGGTGCCCGCATCCGCCACCGCCGCGTCGCCGAGGGGACCGACGAGGAGGTCCCCTACGAGAAGATCGTCAAGGCCTTCGAGATCACCAAGGACCGCTACGTGCCGCTGAGCAAAGACGAGCTGGCCTCGCTCGACCCGAAGAAGACGCGCGCGATCGAGGTCCAGGACTTCGTCGAGATCGCCGAGATCGACCCGATCTACTTCGACAGCCCCTACTACCTCGGTCCGGCCGAGGGCGCCGAGAAGGCCTACTCGCTGCTCGCCGAAGCGATGGAGCAATCGGGCAAGGTGGCGATCGCCCGCTTCGTCTTCCGCAACAAGGAGCACCTGGCCGCGATCCGCCCAGGCGAAGGCGTGCTGACCCTGACCACGATGCGCTTTGCCGACGAGGTCGTGCCGCCGTCAGAGCTCGACGACGTGTTGCCCGACGAGAAGCCGAAGGTGGCCAAACGCGAGCTGGAGATGGCCGAGCAGCTGATCGACTCGCTGACCCGCAGCTTCGATCCGGGCGCTTACCGTGACGAGTACCGCGAGGAGCTGCTGGCGATGATCGAACGCAAGGCGGCCGGCGAGGAGGTGATGGCGGCGCCCGAGGAGGAGCGCGAGCCGACCAAGGCCCCGGACCTGATGGCCGCCCTCGAGGAGAGCATCGCCGCCGTGAAGGGCGACCGCGACGGTGGGGCTGCGAAGAAGCCAGCGACGAAGAAACGCCCGACCAAGGCCAAGAAAGCGCCGGCCAAAAAACGCTCCGGCTCCCGCGCCAAGGCGAAATCCTCCAAGTAAGCAGTGGCCGGCAGCCGCCAGGTCGAGGTCGACGGGCGTGAGCTGAAGCTCACCAACCTCGACAAGGTCCTCTACCCGAAGGCGGGCTTCACCAAGGGCGAGGTGGTCGACTACTACGCCAAGGTGGCGCCGGCGATCGTGCCCCACCTGGCCGGCCGCGCCCTGACCCTGCGCCGCTTTCCCGAGGGCGTCGACGACACCGAGGCTGCCTTCTTCGAGAAGCGCTGCCCAAAGCACCGGCCGCAGTGGGTGGAGACCACCCGCGTGCTCGCCGGCCCCCATGCCGGCTACATCGACTACTGCGTCTGCGAAGACCGGGCGACGCTGGTCTGGATGGCACAGCTGGCGGCGATCGAGCTGCACCCGTCGCTCTCGCTGGGCAGCAAGCACGAGCAGCCAACCGTGCTCGCCTTCGACCTCGACCCCGGGCCGCCGGCCGAAGTGCTCGCCTGCAGCCGCGTGGCACTGCGCTTGCGCGAGGTATTCGACCACGTCGGCCTCCAGTGCTTCGTCAAGACCTCGGGCTCGAAGGGCCTGCAGGTCTACGCCCCGCTGAACACGAAGGTCGCCTACGACGAGACGCGCCCCTTTGCCCAGGCGATCGCACAGCTGCTGGCCAAGCAGACCCCCGACGAGGTGATCGCCAAGATGGGCAAAAAGACCCTGCGCAAGGGCAAGGTGCTGATCGACTGGTACCAGAACAACGAACGCAAGACGACGATCGCCGTCTACTCGCTGCGCGCCCGCGAACAGCCCACCGTCTCGACACCGCTCACCTGGGAAGAGGTCGAGCGGTCGGTCGAGAAGGAGGACGCCGACTCTCTGGTCTTCGAGGCCGCCGACGTACTGGCGCGGATCGAGCGCCACGGCGACCTCTTCGCCCCCGTGCTCGAGCTGAAGCAGAAGCTCCCCGAGCTCTGACTCTCGTCTCTCGCTCCCCGACGCCCCGACTCGGTAGCCCGGCTCCTCGGACCCCTTGCGGCTGCAGGCATAGCAAGATTTAGATATCTTGTTTACTCAAGTTATTTTATTCTTTAGTCTGTAGACAAAACGTTTCCTACGTCGCAGACCGCTTGTCAGCAGAAAGGAGGGTATGGGTCACATGCGCAGGCTTGCGCTCGCCGTCTTCGGGATCTCCCTGGCGGTGCTCATCGTCGCCGCGTCGCTTGCCTCGGGGGGCACCCCGACGGAGAGCCAGGACGAACCCGTCTCCTCCGGGCCGACAAAGCTCGAGCAGGCTTCGGCATCGCTCGAACCGAGCGCGAGGGACCGCTGGCCGGAGAGCTTCGGGGGCGTGTGGGGCAATGCCGGAGAGGAGCCGGCAAGGCTCTATGTGGCCTTCACCGAAGCCGCCCAGGAGAGAGTTGCGGCCCTCGCCGCGTCCTTCCCCCGGCCGGAGATGCTCGTGCCGGTCACCGTGCGTCACTCGCTTGCCGAGCTCGAAGCGCTGCAGCTGAAGCTGATCGAGGAGCGCGAATCGACTTCGGTGGACAGCAACCGTCTCGCCACGGGCGGCGGCGCCAAGTACGACCTTGGGATCGACTACGAAGGCAACGCGGTGCGCGTCATAGCGCCGATCGATGCGCAGGCTGCAGAGCAGGCGCTCGAGAATGCGTACGGCGATGCGGTCGAGGTCGAAGAAGGGCCCCTCGCCCAGCCTCGGGCCTGCTCAGACAGATTCCACTGCGGCCTGCAGCTGCGCGCAGGAATCGGGGCCCGTTTCACGATCCCCGGGACGAACTTCGCCACGGATTGCACCGACGCCTTCACCGTCGTCCGACCCGGCGGCGCCATCCAGATCCTCTCCGCCGGTCATTGCGGCGATCCGAACCAAACAGCGTCGGACGTTGGCAATCAGCGCTATCACCGAGGCTCGATCGTCCCCGCCAACCTCTATGGCTCGGTTCAGGCCCAGTACGAGGGCGGCCGCGTCGATGCCGAGCGGCACAGCATCGGCAATGGCTTCGTCGGAATGCCCTGGATCTACATCGTGCCAGGGTCCGAAGCGATTCCGATCTACTCCGTCGGCACCTGGAGCGGGATCATCGTCAACGGCGGCCAGCTGTGCAAGTCGGGCACGTCCACAGGCTGGACCTGTGGCTACGTCAAGGACAAGGAGTACTCGCCCGGCTACATCGCCAACGGAAACCGGTTCCTGGCGCTTGATGCGTACTCGCAGCCAGGCGACAGCGGAGCGCCGTTCGTCTGGGGCTGGAGCCAGGCCGAGGCGATTCTCTCCGGCGGTGCAGGCGGTGCTTGCGGCTGCTGGACGATCGCCGGCCACGTCCAGTACGCCAACGAAACGCTCGGCGTCTCCACGTACATCGCACCGTAGTCCTTGAACCCACCCTAGAAGGAGATCTGTGAAGTCACGCATCCTCGCCTCCCCTTGCACCGCTGTCGTCGTCGCCCTCGCCTTCCTTGCCCTGGCGACTGTCCCGGAGCACTCGAGATCCGACGCCGGCTGCCCGTACTCGCTTTCCTCAAAGCCCGGTTCCGATGAGCGACCGAAGCAGGTCTCGGTGTCTCAGGGGGCCGAGGCAGTGCAGCTCTGCCGTTTCCGCCAAGACGGCGAGCGATTCGCCTTGGGTGGGAGCTTCTACTCTGAGGCGCCGCGCGCGATCGCGTCCCTGCGGCGAGCGTTCAACCGACTACCGCCGAGATCGCCTCGGTTGTCCCCCTGCGCGAAGTCAGGCGGCTGGATTGAAGTCTTCTTTACCTACCCGCGGCACGTGGATAGCCTGCTGGTCATCTTCGGCGGCTGTGGCGCCCTCTTCGACGGGCCCGCTGCTTCGCTGCTCACCCCGCAGCTCACAAAGCGCCTGGTCGGGCTCACCCGAGCGTCCGGCTAGGCGAGCGGCTGCCGCACGACTGGCCTGCGGGTCGCCTTGACCTCGTCGAGGCGACGGACGGGGGTGGTGTAGGGCGCCTGCTTGGCGATCTCGGGATCCTCCTCGGCCTCGGCGAGGATCTGCTCGATCGCATCGGCGAAGGCGTCGAGGCTCTCCTTGGTCTCGGTCTCGGTCGGCTCGACCATCAGCGCCTCGTCGACCAGGAGGGGGAAGTAGACGGTCGGCGGGTGGAAGCCGAAGTCGAGCAGGCGCTTGGCCAGGTCGAGGGTGGCGAGGCCCAGCTCCTTCTTCATCGGCTTGCCGGAGAGGACGAACTCGTGCATGCAGTGACGGTCAAAGGCGACCGGAAGCAGCTTGCCGGCTCGTCCCTTGGCGAGCTGCGCCTTGAGGTAGTTGGCGTTGAGCACCGCCGTCTCGGAGGCCTCGGCGAGGCCGTCGGCGCCGAGGCTGAGGATGTAGGCGTAGGAGCGGACGAAGACGCCGAAGTTGCCCTGGAAGCCACGCAAGCGGCCGATCGACTTGGGCCGCTCGAAGTCGAGGTCGAAGAACGGACCGTCGCCGATCGTCCGCTCGCGGCGCATTACCTGCGGTCGCGGCAGAAAGGGCTCGATCCGCTCGGAGACCGCGATCGGGCCCGCCCCCGGCCCGCCGCCACCGTGCGGCTGGCTGAAGGACTTGTGCAGGTTGACGTGGACGATGTCGAAGCCCATGTCCCCCGGTCTCGATTGCCCCATCACGGCATTGAGGTTGGCGCCGTCGTAGTAGAGCGTCCCGCCCGCCGCATGAATCAGTCCGGCGATCTCGGCGATGTTCTCGTCGAAAAGGCCCAGCGTGTTGGGGTTGGTCAGCATCAGGCAGGCGACCTGGTCGGGGTCCTCATCGATCTTCGCCCGCAGGTCGTCCATCTCGACCCCACCGCGCTCGTTGGTCGCCACCTTGACCACCTCGTAGCCGGCCATCGTCACCGAGGCCGGATTGGTGCCGTGCGACGTGTCCGGCGCAAGGACCTTGGTCCGCTCTTCACCGCGATCGGCGTGGAAGGCGCGGGTCAGCAGGAGGCCGGCGAGCTCGCCGTGGGAGCCGGCCGAGGGCTGCAGGCTGACATGGGGCAGCCCGCAGATCTCGGCCAATGACTCCTGCAGCAGCCACATCAGCTCGAGGGCGCCCTGGGCGCGCCTGGGATCCTGCGCCGGGTGCAGGCGAGCGTGCCCCGGAAGCGCTGCGACCCGCTCGTTGAGCCGCGGGTTGTGCTTCATCGTGCAGGAGCCGAGCGGGTAGAAGCCGCTGTCGAGGTCGAAGTTGCGCCGCGAGAGACGGTTGTAGTGACGGACGATCTCCGGCTCGGCGACCTCGGGCAGGCGCGGCGGCTCGGAGCGCAGCAGCTCAGCCGGGATCAGCTGCTCGAGCGGCGTCTCCGGGACTTCGGCGTCCGGCAGCACGGCCGCACGCCGCCCAGGCTTCGATTTCTCATAGATCGTCTGCGCCCGTTCGCGCTGCATCGGGGTCTCCTGGAGAGCCATCAGCCGACCCCCTGTGGCGTTTTCTTGCCGCTATGCGACAACAAGCCGCCACGCGCAGCGGCGATCGCGCTACCGAGCGCCTCGGCCAAGTCGTCGATCTGGGCTCGAGTGCGGCGCTCGGTGATCGCCACCAGCAGGCCGTCCTCGTACTCGGGGTACTCGCGGCCGAGCGGGTAGCCGGCGGCGATGCCGCGCTCGGCGCAGCGCTCGAGCACACGACCGACCGGCGCGTCGAGCCGCAGCGCGAACTCGCGCGCCACTGGCGCCTCGTGCAGCAGCTCTACGCCCTCGACGGCGGCGAGTCGCTCGCGCGCGTAGGCCGTGCGGCGCACCAGCAACTCACCCAGCTCGTGGAAGCCCTCCCGGCCGAGCCAGGCGAGGTGGACCATCGCTGCGAGCGCGTTGAGCGCCTGGGCGGTGCAGATGTTGTGGGTCGCCTTCTCGCGGCGGATGTGCTGCTCGCGGGTCTGCAGGGCGAGCACGAAGCCACGGCGACCGTCGACGTCGTCGGTCTCCCCCGCGATGCGCCCCGGCATGCGGCGGATCTGCTCCTCGGTCGCGCAGAAGAAGCCGAAGGAGGGGCCGCCGAAGTCGAGTCGGTTGCCGAGCGGCTGCCCCTCGCCCAGAGCGACGTCGGCGCCCTGCTCGCCTGGCGGCCGCAGCACGCCGAGCGTCATCGGGTCGGTGGCGACGACGAGCAGCGCGCCGTGCTCCTTCGCCGCCGCCCCCAGCGCCTCGACCCGCTCGACCGCGCCGAGGAAGTTGGGGCTTTGCAGGAAGACCGCCGCGGTCTCGCCGTCGACGGCCACAGCCAGCGCCTCGGCGTCGGTCTCGCCGTCGCTCAGCCCGACCTCGACCAGCTCGGCGCCGTAGCCGACGGCGTAGGTCTCGAGCGTCTCGCGGCTATGGGGGTGCAGGCCGCGCGAGACGACGAAGCGGCGCCGCTTCGTCGCCGCCATCGCCAGGTAGCCGGCCGAGGCCACCGAGGACGGCCCCTCGTAGAGACCCGCGTTGGAGACCGGCAGCCCGGTCAGCTCCGACATCGCCGTCTGGAACTCGAACATCACCTGCAGGCCGCCCTGGGAGATCTCCGGCTGGTAGGGCGTGTACGGGGTGAGGAACTCGGAGCGCTGGGCGATCGCGTCGACGATCGCCGGCACGTAGTGGTCGTACATGCCGGCACCTATGAAGCAGACCTCGCTCTCAGCGTCGGCGTTGCGCGCGGCGAGCGCCGCCAGGCGCTCGTAGACCTCGGCCTCGCCGATCCCCGCCGGCAGGGTCAGCGGCCGGTTGAGCCGCAGCGGCTCGGGAATCTGCTCGAAGAGCTCGGCAGTCGAGTCGACGCCGACCGCAGCCAGCATCTCGGCCCGGTCGCCGGGCGTCGCGGAGGTGTAGCGCGTCATCGACCGGGAAGGCTACGCGAGGCAAAGGCGGGCCGGTCAGCACAGATCTCCGCACCGCGCTGGCAGAACGACGAATAGATCTGCACGCGTGCTCGAGCGGCGCTCAGTGGTCCAGCAGCTTGCGGTATTCGTCTGCGCCGAGCAGCTGGTTCGCCTCACTCGGGTTGCCGAGCCTGACCTTGACCAGCCAGCCCTCGCCGTAGGGGTCTTCGTTGATCCGCTCGGGTGCGTCGGCGAGTCCGTCGTTGACCTCGACGATCTCACCCGACAGCGGCGCGATCACGTCGGAGACCGCCTTCACCGACTCGACCTCGGCGTAGCTCTGGTCCTTGTCGATCGTCGCGCCGACCTCGGGCGGGTCGTAGAAGACGACCTCGCCGAGGCTGTCCTGCGCGTACCAGGTGATGCCGAAGACGGCATGCTCGTCCCCCTCCAGCCGGGCCCAGTCGTGCTGGTCGTGGTAGAGCAGCTCATCGGGGTAGTGCGCGTCGGCCAACTCACTTCTCCTTCCGGTAGAGGGGCTTGGAAGCTACCCGGGCGGAGCGATGCTTGCTGCGCACGTCGATCTCGATCGCGGTGTCCGGCTCGGCCAGATCGGCGCGCACGTAGGCCATGCCGATGCCGTGCTCCAGCGAGGGCGAGAAGCTGCCGCTGGTCACCTCGCCGGCCGGCTCACCGCCGGCCAGCACCGGGTTGCCCTGGCGGGGGATGCCGGCGCCCTCGATCTCAAACGGCACGAGTCGCTCGGCGGTTTCTTCGTTGCGGGCACGCAGCACGGCCTCGGCGCCGATGAACCCCGTTCCCTCGTCACAACACCAGCCGAGCCCCGCCTCGATCGGGGTGCGCTCCGGCATCAGGTCGTTGCCATGCAGGTGGAAGCAGACCTCGAGCCGCAGCGTGTCGCGGGCGCCGAGCCCGCAGGGGACGACGCCCGCGTCAAGCAGCTCGGCCCAGATCGCCGGGGCCACCTCGGGATCGATCAGCAGCTCGACCCCGTCCTCGCCGGTATAGCCGGTGCCGCAGACCAGCGCCGGGCGGCCGCCGACCCGCGCCGTGGCGATCCGCATGCGAGCCGGCAACTCGATGCCGAGGGTGCGGCTGACGATCGCACGGGCATGCGGCCCCTGCACAGCCAGCATCGCGTAGCGGTCGGCGACGTCGCGCACGGAGACGTCGAAGCCCCGGCTCCAGCGCCCCAGCCAGGCGAGATCGGTTTCGTGGTTGGCGGAGTTGGTGACCAGCAGGTAGCGATCGCCCCCGAGCCGGTAGGCAAAGAGGTCATCGAGCACCCCGCCCTGCTCGTTGCAGAGGCACGAGTACTGAGCCCCACCCACGGCGATCTTCGCCACGTCGTTGGAGAGCACCCGCTGCAGAAAGGCCAGCGCCCCCGGCCCCTCAACCTCAACCTCCCCCATGTGCGACACGTCGAACATCCCCGCATGCGTCCGCACCGCCGCATGCTCCTCCTTGATCCCCTCGTACTGCACAGGCATCTCCCAGCCCGCAAAAGGCACCAGCTTCGCCCCGAGGTTGATGTGCTGCTCATAGAGAGGAGTCCTCATAGCCGTCACGGCGCGCAAGGCTATTGCGTCACGGGCACGGGGTATCTGAGCAACGCGAAGAGGGTCCGGTGCCCCTCCCACGGAGGCTTCCGAGACCACGCCCGAGCCCTCCGAGCGGATCAGCTGCGCGACGGTCTCCGGGGGAGGGGCACCGGACCCTCCCCAACCATCATTCCTTGAGAAACCCGGGCACGTCGATGTCGTCGTCGCTCACCCGCAGTTTGCGAATGTCGGTGTCCTCAGCCGAGATCCGCGGCTTGCTCTCGTAGCGACGGCGCACGCGCTGCGGTGAGCGGGCGAGCAGCTCGAAGCCCTCGAAGCCGGTGGCGATCACGGTGACCCGCACCTCGTCGCGCATCGACTGGTCGACGACCGAGCCGAAGATGATGTTTGCGTTGTCGTCAGCCTCGGCCTGGACCAGTTGGGCCGCCTCGTTGACCTCGAAGAGGCCGAGGTCCTCGGGCCCGGTGATGTTGAGCAGCATCCCGGTGGCGCCCTTGATCGACTCCTCGATCAAGGGCGAGGTGATCGCCGCCTTGGCGGCGTCGAGGGCGCGCGCCTCGCCGGAGGCGGAGCCGACGCCCATCAGGGCCGAGCCGGCGTCGCGCATGATCGTGCGCACGTCGGCGAAGTCGAGGTTGATCAGGCCTGGGATCGTGATCAGGTCGGTGATGCCCTGCACGCCCTGGCGCAGGATGTCGTCGGCCTGGCGAAACGCCTCCAGCACGCTGGTGCGACGCTCGACCGCCTGCAGCAGCTTCTCGTTGGGAACGATGATCAGGGTGTCGACGTTGTTGCGCAGCTTCTCGATGCCCTCGAGCGCCTGCTGCATGCGTCGTTTGCCCTCGAACTCGAAAGGCTTGGTCACAGCGCCAACCGTCAGCGCGCCGATCTCTTCCTTGGCGATCTCGGCGATCACCGGCGCCGAGCCGGTGCCGGTGCCGCCGCCCTCACCCGCGGTGACGAAGACCATGTCGGCGCCCTTCAGCGCCTCCTTGATCTCGTCGCGGCTCTCCGCCGCGGCGCCCGCCCCGACCTCCGGGTTGCCGCCGGCGCCGAGGCCGCGGGTCAGCTCCTGGCCGATCGAGAGCTTGATGTCGGCGTCGCAGGCCTGCAGAGCCTGGGCGTCCGTGTTGACGGCGACGAACTCGACGCCACGGATGCCAGCGTCGACCATGCGACTGACGGCATTGGTGCCGCCACCGCCGGCGCCGACGACCTTGATCACCGCGAGGTATGTGGATTCCATCTCCCGATTTCTCCAAGCCCAGTCCCGATCGGGGCTGGATATGCCCCAGTCCGCCGGACTGGGTGTTGAGTTGAGCCTTTGTTCCGTCCGAAGCTACAGCAATGCTTGAAGGTTCAAGCCTACGCCTTAACCACGGAAATTGCGCTCAACGTAGGGTATTTCGCGGGGTCTGTCAAACGGTCGGGCGCCATCGTGCAACCCCCATCTCTCAAGTCTTACTTTAGGGTTTCGCCTACCTAACCCTGCAGTCGAGGGTTCAGGGGACGGGCGGAAGCGCATGCCCAGAGCCACGCACGGCGGGATGGCTGGGCGCGTGCAGGTCTACGTAATCGAGTGCCGTCACCGAGGGCTCGGCGAGCACCGCAGCGGCGGCCTTCCACTTGCGGGCCGCCTGCCCGGCGCTGCCGAAGCGCAATTCGATCCCCGTCGTCAGTTCGACGTCCACCCCGCTCTCGCCGTAATAGCTGGCCGCAAGGTAGGGACGCAGGGCTGCCGGCGCGGCGGCCAAGACCTTCACCTGCTCGAGCACCGGGCCCCCCACGCGGGGGCCTTTGGGCGGCGCGTCGAGCGGCAGGTCGGGCAGGGTCGATTCCTCGGGGACGGGGAACCAGGCCAGGACCGTGCCGTCGCCGGCAACAGCCACCGGCTCGCCGGAGGCGGCGCCGATCACCGCCACCGGTGTGCTGGAGGCAAGGTGCGGGGTCATCGACCGGTCCCCGAACAAGCGCTGGGAGACGAAGGCGACGACGATCACCGCCAGGGTCACACCGACCGTCCGCGACAGCCACCTCACAACGACCAGCCTTCGGGCAGGCGAACGTCCCCCAGCCACTGGACCTCCGGCTCCAACACGACCCCGAAGCGCGCGTGCACCCTGCGCCGGCCCTCGGCCATCAGCTCGAGCACCTCGGCAGTGGTGGCATCGCCCGTGTTCTCGACGAAGTTGGCGTGCTTCGCAGAGAAGCGGGCGCCCCCGTGGCGCAGTTCCTGACAGCCGGCGGCCTCGAGCAGCTGGCCGGCGCTGCGTCCCTCGGCGCGCTCGTCGTCGGGGTTCTTGAATGTGGAGCCGAAGGTCTTGATCCCCGAGGGCTGCGCCTCACGACGCTTGCCGCGCATCTCCTCCAGCCGCGCCTTGATTGCCGCCGGCTCGTCGGGGCGCAGGCGAAAGCAGGCCCGGGCGACGATCTCGCCGTCAGCGAGGTTCGAGCTGCGGTAGGCGAAGCCGAGCTGAGCGGGCTCGCGGCGTGCGCTGCCCGCAGCGGTGCAGACGTCCACCCACTCGAGCACCTCGCCCAGCTGGCCGCCGTAGGCGTTGGCGTTCATGCGCACCGCGCCGCCGACGCTGCCGGGAATGTTGACGCCGAACTCAAGACCAGCAAGACCCCAGCCTGCGGCCTTCGCCGATGCCGAAGGGAGGCGGGCGCCGCCCCCGCAGAGCAGGCGCTCCCCGTCGCGCTCGATCGAGGCCAGCTCGCCGTCGAGCTTGATCGCCAGGCCACGGAAGCCGGCGTCGGAGACGAGCAGGTTGGAGCCCGAGCCGACGATCCCCACGGCGAGGCCCTGCTTCTCGGCCCAGGCGAGCAGCTCGAGCAGCTCAGCCTCCGAGCTCGGTCTAGCGAAGAAGTCAGCCGCGCCGCCGGTGCGGACGGTCGTCAGGCGGGCAAGCGGATACCCTCGCTCGACTCCGTGCGGGATCGCGCTCACGCTTCGGCCTCCTCGACCAGCGCCTCGCCCAGCTTGAAGACGTCGCCGGCGCCGATCGTGACCAGCACGTCGCCAGGGCCGAGCCGTGGCCCGATCGCTTCCCCGGCAGCCGCGGCCCTCGGCAGCCACCAGACTCGCCGGCCCCCGATTCGCTCCGCCGCCGCCTGCGCCACCTGCAGGCCGCTGACGCCCGTCAACTGGCCGACGGGCTCCTCGCGCGCCGCGTAGACGTCGAGCACGACGACTTCGTCGGCGAGGGCGAGGGCGGCGCCGAAGCCCTCGGCAAACGCCTTGGTGCGCGAGTAGAGGTGAGGTTGGAAGACGGCGAGCAGGCGCCTCGGCTGCAGCTCGCGCAGGGCCGAGAGCGCGGCCCGGACCTCGGTCGGGTGGTGAGCGTAGTCGTCGTAAATGCGGGCGCCGTTGCGCGAGCCCTTGAGCTCGAGCCGGCGATGCACCCCGGGAAAGTCGGCGAGGGTCTCCGCGGCTCGGTTCAGCTCGAAGCCGGCGAGCCCGAGCGCTGCCAACGCGGCGCGGGCGTTGAGCAGGTTGTGGTGGCCGGGAACCGCAAGCGGCAGCTCGGCCGGTCCGGGTCCATCGACGCCGAACTCGCGAACCCGCTTGCCCTCGGCCAGCTCCGTGGGGGGCCCATCGGCTGGTAGCGCGAGGCCCTCGGCAGGCGCGACGAACTGGCCGAAGGCCTTGCGCAGCTCGGCCAGCGATCCCCAGCGGCTGTGGTGATCCATCTCGACGTTCGTCACCATGGCGATCTCCGGCCTCAGGTCGAGGAAGCTGCCGTCGCTCTCGTCGGCCTCGGCGACGACCCACTCCCCTGTCCCCCAACCCGCGTTGACCGCCTCGCCGACCGCGCCAAGGCCCGGAACCTCGCCGCCGACGAAAAAGGCCGGGTCGGTGCCCAGCTCGCGCAGCGCCCAGGCGATCATCGCCGTCGTCGTCGTCTTGCCGTGCGTGCCGGCGACCGCGATCAGGCGCTTCTCGGCGCATAGCTCTGCGAGCAGCGCGCCACGATGGATGGGCTCGATTCCCCGCTCGCGCGCCAAAGCCAGCTCCGGGTTGTCGTCTGCGATCGCGGTCGAGACGACGACCTCTGCGCCCTCGGGCAGGTTGTCGGCATCGTGGCCGATGGCCGGATCGAGGCCCGCCTCGCGCAGGCGCTCCATATAAGAGGAGTCGGCCCGGTCGCTACCGCTCACCGCCGCACCGAGCTCGGCGCAGACCAGGGCCAGGCCGCTCATCCCGGCACCGCCGATGCCGATGAAGTGCAGCCGACGCGAGGACCAGTCAGCCATCGGCCCGCCTTTTGCTCTCCCGGGGCGCACCGGAGCCGTTTGCGGGTGCAGCGGCAGCCGCCGCCAGAACCTCGTCGGCGATGCGTCGCGCCGCGTCCGGACGGGCGAGCGCGGCGGAGGCCGACGCCATCGCCGCCAGCCGCTCCGCATCGCCCCTGCCCTCCGCGTCGCCGAGCAGCGCCCCGACCCGCTCGGCCAGCAGCTTGGTGTCGAGCGCCTCGTCGGCGATCACCTCGGCCGCCCCGGCGTCTGCCATCCAGGCCGCGTTGGCGCTCTGGTGGTCGGCGGTCGCGTGCGGATAGGGAACGAGGATCGCGGGACGCCCTGTGGCAGCCACCTCGAAGATCGAGCCGCCCGAGCGGGCAAGGACAAGGTCGCAGGCCGCGAGCACGTCGCCGAGATCGGGCTCGTAGGCGAGCAGCGTGTAGCGCTGGGCTCGTGGGGCCGCGGCAAGCCGCCGTTCGAGCTCCGCATGGTCGCGGCTGCCCGCGAGGTGAAGGACGTGGAAGTCGCGCTCGCCGTCGCCCTCGGCGAATGCCTCGACCGCGGCAAGGTTGATCGAGCGGGCACCCTGGCTGCCGCCCATCACCAGCAGGCAGCGAGCGTCTGCCGCGATCTCGAAGCGCTGCCGGGCAGCGCCGCGCTCGGCGCGGAGCACCGCGTCGGGCACGGGACGGCCGGTGAGCAGATAGGGGTCGCCCTCGCGACCGGCGATCGGAAAAGCGAGGCAGACGCGCCGCGCCCGCCGCGCGAGCAGCCGGTTGGCGAGGCCGAGGTGGCTGTCGGCCTCGCTGAGGACAAGCGGCGTGCGGCTCAGCACCGCGGCCATTCCGACCACACCGGCAACGTAGCCGCCGCCTCCGAGGACGACGTCCGCGTGTCGACGGCGCAGCGCGCGCCGTGCGACCCCAACCGCGCCCAGCGCCTCGAGCCCGGCCGCGGCAGCGCGCAGCGGGTTACGGCGGTCGATTCCACGCACCTTGAGGAAGTCGATCTCGTAACCGGCGGCGGGGACCAGCTCGGCCTCGATCCGCTCCCGGGTGCCGAGAAAGCTGACCTCGGCGCCGCTATCCCGAAGCTCGGCGGCGACGGCCATCGCCGGCACGACGTGACCGGCGGTTCCCCCCGCCGCCACCACGACTCTGGGCGCTCTTTGCACGGCTCGATCGGCTCCTTTTGCGGGCCCCGGTCGGGCGCCCACCCTCGACCAGGCGCAGTTTGCCAGCGGCAGCGGTCCCCCCGCGGGCGACGCCGAGAATCAGGCCGACCGCCAAGAGGGTGATCAGCAAGCTGCTGTTGCCGTAGGAGACGAACGGCAGCGGCACGCCGGTGAGCGGCGCCAGGCCCATCACCGCGAAGAGGTTGATCGTCGCCTGCACGAGGATCATCGAGGTGAGGCCCGCGACGAGCAGCTTCGAGTAGCGGTCCCTGGCCTGCTGGGCGACACGCAGGCCGGCGTAGCCGAGC
The DNA here is from genome assembly GCA_035605155.1 of Solirubrobacterales bacterium. GTDB lineage: Bacteria > Actinomycetota > Thermoleophilia > Solirubrobacterales > 70-9 > VRUE01. The sequence continues at coordinate 7,154 of DATNHC010000172.1, read as the reverse complement.
AGCGAGAAGAGCCCGACGACACCAACGATCCCGACGAAGCCGAGCTCCTCGCCGATTACGGCGGAGATCATGTCGGTGTGCGCCTCGGGCAGATAGAAGGCCTTCTGCACGCCGTGGCCGATGCCGACACCGAAAATGCCTCCAGAGCCGAGGGCGATTTTCGCCTGCGCTGCCTGGAAGCCGGCGCCAGCCGCCTCGGCGCCGGGGTTGAGGAAGCCAGTTAGACGCGCCATCCGGTACGGCTCGATCACGGTCAGCAAGAGAGCGAGGCCCGCCAGGCAGGCGGCGATCTTGGCGAGGTCGAGCGGTCGAGCGCCGGCGGCGAGGAGTGTCGCTGCCATCGAAAAGGCGATGACCATCGTCGTGCCGAGGTCGGGCTCGGCGACGATCAGCAGGCAGGCGACGCCGACGACCAGCAGCAGCGGCGCCAGCCCGGAGAGGTCCCGTACCCGCTTCGGTTCGCGCGCCAGCATGTCGGCGCCGTAGAGAATCAGCGCAAGCTTGGCCAGCTCCGAGGGCTGGAACTGCAGTGAGCCGGGCCCCAGCCAGCGGGTGGCGCCGTTGGCGCTGGTGCCGACGAGAAGCACGGCAAGCAGCAGAAAGAACGACCCGGCGAGCAGCAGCGGCGTCAACTTGCGAATCGGGACCAGGCCGTGCCGCGCGGTGAGGTGCATCACCAGCAGCCCGAAGGCGCCGATCATCAGGGTCCGCTTCAGGTAATAGGCGCTGTTGGCGAGGTTGCCGTCTGCGCCGAGCACCTGCGTGGTCGAGCTGGCCGAGAAAACCATCACGGCGCCGAGTGCGAGCAAGCAGAGCGTCGCCGTGAGCAACAGGTTGTACTCGGTCGAGTGGGCAGCGGCACGCGAGCGCGTCTTGCGCTGCGCCTTTTTCGCCTTGCCCAGCCCGAAGGGGCGACCGAGGGCGATCGTGCGGGCGCTCACCGATCCAGCCCTTCGACGATCTCGCGGAAGCGCTCACCGCGCCGTTCGAAGTTCTCGAAGGCGTCGAAGCTGGCACAGGCGGGCGAGAGCAGGACGACCTCACCGGGTTCTGCGGCGAGCGCCGCCCGGCCCACCGCTTCCTCCAGGTCCACGCAGCGGTAGAGCGGCAGACCGGACTCGACCGCCGGCGCCAGGGCCTCTGCCAGGCGCTCCGCCGAGGCTCCCGTCAGATAGACGGCCCGGCAGCGCTCGCGCACCGGCTCGAGCAGCGGCGCGTAGCTCTCGCCCTTCTCGCTGCCGCCGAGGATCGCGTGGACGCCGCCTTCGAAGGCGCGCAGGCCGACCGTCGCCGAGGCGACGTTGGTCGCCTTCGAGTCGTTGACGAAGCGAACCCCGCCGATCTCGTCGACCTGCTCCAGGCGGTGCGGAACGCCGGCGAAGCTGCGCAGCCCATCGCGCACCGCGTCGCGCTCGATTCCCATCGAGAGCGCCGCCGCGGCGGCGGCCATCGCATTGGCGACGTTGTGCTCGCCCAGCGGTCCGAGCTCGGTGGCGGCGAGCAGCGGCTCACCCTCGTAGAAGATCGTGCCCTCGGCGAGAGCCACCTCGCAGTCTGGACCGGCGCCGTGGCAAAAGGCCACCCGCCGCGCGCAACCGCCGAGGTCGACGTCGGCGAGCGCCGGGTCGTCGGCGTTGTAGACGGCCAGGTCATCGTTGCTCTGGTTGGCGAAGATCCGCAGCTTGGCGGCCAGGTAGGCCTCGAGGTCGGTATGGCGGTCGAGGTGATCCGGGGCGAGGTTGAGGAAGACGGCGCACTCCGGCGCGAAGGCGACGCTGTCCTCGAGCTGGAAGCTCGAGGCCTCGCAGATCACCGTCGCGGCGGCATCGATCTGACCGGCCAGCGAGGAGAGCGGCGTGCCGACGTTGCCGGCGACCGCAACCGACTCGCCAGCCGTGCGGTAGACGTGGCCGAGCAACTCAACCGTCGTCGTCTTGCCATTCGTCCCCGTCACCGCGACGAAGCGATTGGGGACCGCCCGCCAGGCGAGCTCCAGCTCCCCAACCACATCGATCCCCCGCTCCAGGGCCGCCGCGATCACCGCCGCCTCCCGCGGCACGCCGGGACTCTTGACCACCGTCCGCACCCCCTCGAGGAGCGCCAATCCGTCTGCATCCAAAAGGACTTCGACACCCACCTCCCGAAGCCCTGCCGCCCCCTTCGGATGCCCCGCATCGGCCCCTCGCACGACCGCTCCAGTCCCCGCAAGCAAGTGCGCTACCGCCTGCCCCGAGCGCGCCAGGCCGGCGACCAGATACGGGCCCTCGGGAAGTGGCGGACGAGCCTTCTTGGGCGGCGGCGCGCTCATCCCCCTATCTTCGATCCAAGGCCGGGGTACCCTGTCTCACGCCTTCGTTGAAGCTTTTTAGGGCCGATAGCCCCGAAAAGGCTTCAACGAACAAGCGGCCGACGCAAATCGGTACAGCACGTGCCGGCTCAGAGGTGGTCCTGCGGCAGCCGTTACCCCAGGCTGCGCGGGCGAGGCGCCAGCCGATCTCTATCGTGGGCGTGACGGGGGCGTCGAACTCCGGCGAGGCCAGGCCGGTGAACCCCACGAGCTCGCCACTCGCCCGAGCTTCGAGAGCCCAGAGTCCATAGCGGTGGGCTTCCAGTCTCGCTTCGATCGTCTCGATCAGCGCATCGCTCTGCCGCCGGCTGAGCGGCGCGGGGAAGTGCTCCATGACCTCGGGAGCGGCGTTGTCGCCGCAAACGGCTCGCGATTGGCCTGGCACCAGCGGCGAAGCCGCAAGCGAGGTGTGCTGAGCTCGCTTTGCGGGGGTGCGGGGGTCAAAGGCCTGCTCAGCGGCCGATGCTCTGCTGATACAGCGTGAACCCAATCCCCGAACACACCGCGGCGACGATCCAGAAGCGCAGCATGATCTTGGTCTCCGACCAGGCCATCATCTCGAAGTGGTGGTGCAGCGGCGCCATCAACAGCACGCGGCGGCGGAAGGTCTTGAAGGAGAAAACCTGAATCGCCACCGAGAGCGCCTCGATCACGAAGATCCCGCCGATGATGATCAGCAGCACCTCGGTCTGGGTCATCACCGCCAGGGCGCCGATCGCCCCACCCAAACCGAGCGAGCCGGTGTCCCCCATGAAGATCGAGGCGGGGAAGGCGTTGAACCAGAGGAAGCCGACGCAAGCGCCGACCAGGCAGGCGGAGAGCAGGGCCAGGTTCTGCTGCTCGTTGCTGACGAAGGCGATCGCCGTGTAGGCGAGCAGGACGATCGCGCAGGATCCGGCGGCGAGCCCGTCGAGGCCGTCGGTGAGGTTGACCCCGTTGGAGGTGCCGGCGATGACCAGGAAGACGAGGATGAAGTAGAGAACCGGGCCGAGGTCGATGCTGGCGTCGCCGATGCGAAAGAAGAGGATCGGCTCGAGGCCGACCTCGTGGCGCGCCACCCACCAGAGGCCGAGAGCCAGGAAGACCTGGAAGAGCAGCTTCCAGCGCGCCGAGAGGCCGAGCGAGCGGCGCTTGACGATCTTGATGAAGTCATCGGCGAAGCCGAGCCCCGCGCAGCCCAGGGCGACACCGAAGACCGCGAGGCTCTGCGGATCGCGGTCGGAGAGGACCAGGTAGGGCACGCAGATCGAGGCGAAGACGATCAGGCCGCCCATCGTCGGCGTACCCGCCTTGGTGTGGTGCTCCTGCGGGCCCTCCTCGCGGATGTGCTGGCCGAACTCCTTGACCCGCAGGTACTCGATGAACTTGGGCCCGAGGAAGATGCAGATCAGCATCGCCGCCATGCCGGCGATCAGGACTTCACCCATCGCCGGGCACTCCAAGCAGCTGCCCGAGCTCCGCGGCGATCGCCTCCAGGCCGGCCGATCGCGAGCCCTTGACGAGGACCGTGTCGCCGCTTTCCAGCTGGGCGGCAAGCAGCTCCGCGGCCTCGGCTGTGTCTGCGACCAGCTCGTCGGGACCGTAGGCGCCAGCCGGCGCGCCGACCCCGATCAGCAGGTCGACGCCGTGCGAGCGGGCATGCGCGGCAACCTCGCCGTGATAGCGCGGCGCTTCGGCGCCGAGCTCGGCCATCTCGCCGAGCACGGCGATCCGCCTGCCCTCGCCGAGCGTCACGAGGTGATCGAGCGCCGCACGCATCGAGACCGGGTTGGCGTTGTAGCAGTCGTTCACCAGGACGATTCCATCGGCCAGCTCGAGGCGCTCGCCCCGGAAGCGGGAGAAGCCTATGTTCGCAGCGCGATCGGCCATCTCAGCCAGCGGGGCGCCGAGCGCCACGCCAACCGCGACGGCAGCCAGCGCGTTCTCCAGGTTGTGCGCCTCGGCAAAGGGGAAGTGGAAGAGCTGGCGACCGGCCGGAGCCTCGACCAGAGCCTCGGTGACCCCCTCCTCGACGCGCCTCTCGAGCGCCGCGACGTCACCGCCGGCGCCGAAGCGCAGCAGGCGTGGCGCGGCGCCCAGGTGAGGCTCCAGCTCAGCGGCGACGGCCGGGACGACGGCCGTGCCGTCTTCGGGCAACGCAGCCAGGACCTCGGCCTTGGCCGCCGCGATCGCCTCGATCGAGCCGAGCAGCTCGACGTGGACAGGACCGACGTTGGTTATCACCGCCACCTGCGGCTCGGCGATCGCCGCCAGCTCGGCGATCTGGCCCGCGCCCCTCATCGCCATCTCGAGCACCAGCAGCTCGGTCTCCCCGGCTGCCTCGAGAATCGTCAGCGGCAGGCCGATCTCGGTGTTGAGGTTTTCGCGGTTGGCGTGCACGCGGCCGGGCAGCAGCGCCCGGGCGATGTCCTTGACCGAGGTCTTGCCAACCGAGCCGGTGATGCCGACCACGCGAGCGCCGAGCCGGCGGCGCCACTCGCGCGCCAGGCCCTGAAGCGCGGACAGGGGATCGGGCGCCGCGAAAACCCAGGCGCCAGCGGCGCCCTCGCCGCGGTCCTCGCCAGGCAGCGAAACGAGCTGAGACACCCGCGTGGGATTGGCAACGACGCCCCAAGCGCCAGCCTCGATCGCTGCTGGGGCAAACTGGCCGCCGTCGACGCGCTGGCCGGACAGGCCGAAGAAAAGGTCACCGGGGCCCGTCTCGCCGGAGTCGATCGTGGCCCGCCGCGGCGCCTCGGCCTCTCCCTCGGCGACGATCTCGGCGCCCATCGCGGCGGCAATCTCGGTCGGCGTCAGGATGATTCCGCCCGCGTGCTCTGCCCTCACTCGCTCGCGCTCGTCATGACCGGAGATCTCGCTCACTCCCTTCCGCGTCCGCCGCGGGCGGCTGCCTGAGGCGCAGCCTGCGCAGCTCCTCGCGCGCCACCGCGCGGTCGTCGAAGGGGATCTTGCGGCCGGCCTCGAACTCCTGGCCCTGCTCGTGACCCTTGCCGGCGATCACGACCGTGTCGCCCGGTCGCGCCTGACGCAGGGCGAAGGCGATCGCCGCCCGGCGGTCCGGCTCGACTTCGACCGGCGCGCCCTCGGTCCCGACGACGATCTCGGCGATGATCGCGTCGGGGTCCTCGGAGCGCGGGTTGTCCGAGGTGACCACGGCGAGGTCGGCCACCGAGGCGCCGGCGCGTCCCATCTTCGGGCGCTTGTCCCGATCGCGGTCCCCACCGGCCCCGAAGACGGCGATCAGGCGGCCCGCGGTCAGCCGTCGCGCTGCCCGCAGCGCGTTCTCGAGCGAGTCGGGGGTGTGCGCGTAGTCGACCAGCACGGCGAACTCCTGTCCCTCGTCCAAAGGCTCGAAGCGCCCCGGCACGCGCTCGGCACGCGCCAGGCCAGCGGCGGCGGCGTCCGGCTCAATCCCGAGCGCCCGCGCGGCGGCGAACGCCCCCAGGGCGTTGGCAACGTTGAAGTCGCCGGGCAGACGTGTCTCCAGCGTCGTCCCCTGCACGTCGAAGCGGGCGCCGGCGGCGTCGAAGGAGACGCGCTCGGCGACGAAGTCGGCATCCGCGCCACTGGCCGAAAACGTGGTGCACTCGAAATCTGCGGCAAGGCGCCGTCCGTAGGGGTCATCGACGTTGACGATTCGCGTGCCGGGCGTCATCTCGAAGAGGCGGCGCTTCGAGTGAAAGTAAGTCTCCATGTCGCCGTGGAAGTCGAGGTGGTCCTGGGTCAGGTTGGTGAAGAGCGCCAGCTCGAAGTGGATCGCATCGCTGCGGTGCAACTCCAGCGCGTGCGAGGAAACCTCCATCGCGCAGACCGCATCGCCCGCCTCCAGCATGCGACGGAAAATGGCCTGCAGGTCGATCGCCTCGGGCGTCGTCCGCTCGACCTCCTCCTCGACCCCGCCGACCACCTGCTGGACCGTGCCCAGCAGACCGCACCGGACCCCCGCCGCCTCGAGCGCCGCGCGGATCAGGAAGGCGGTAGTCGTCTTGCCGTTCGTCCCGGTAACCCCCACCGTCCGCAACTCGGCTGTCGGGTCCCCCCAGAAGCGCGCCGCCAGGGGCGCCATCGCCACCCGCGCGTCCCCGACCACCACCTGCGTCACGTCCAGCTCCAGCTCCCGCTCGACGACCAATCCCGCCGCCCCCGCCTCGACCGCCGCCCCGGCGAACTCATGCCCATCCACCTTCTCTCCCGGAACGCAGAAGAAAAGCGTCCCGGGCCCAACTTTTCGGCTGTCGTAAGCGAGAGCCGCAATCTCTGCATCCAAATCCCCGCGGCTCGTCCGCACGTCGGTGCCCGCGATCAGCTCTCGCAGCGTCACGGCGCCGATTCTAGGCGTGCGATGGGACCGCTCCTCGCGGCGGGTGGCGCCGTTTTGGGTGACCACCCCGAGGAAGCTTTAGCTACCGCAGGGGTGGTGGCACCAAAACGGTGACAGGACCCGCCGCGCCAACAACCCCTATTCGCTCGGCACTCCCAGATAAGGCAACGCGAACGCCGCGATCTGCCCGAAAGCCGGCGCCGCCACAGACCCGCCGTAGATTTCCCCCTGCGGCTGGTCGACGATCACCGAAACCAGCAGCCGCGGGTCGTCGGCCGGCGCGAAGCCGATGAAGGAGGCGACGTACTTGGTCTCCGAGTAGGTCCCGTTTTCCGCCACCTCGGCGGTGCCCGTCTTGCCCGCCAGCGTGTAGCCGGGGACGCTCACCTCAGAGGCCGTGCCGCCCGGCGCGAGCACCCCCTCGAGCATCTCGCGCACCTCGGCGGCCACCCCGGCGCCGATGACTCGCCTGCCATCTGGCTCGGG
>DATNHC010000171.1:0-2736 GCA_035605155.1 Solirubrobacterales bacterium | reverse complement strand
CTGTGACCACGCCCGTTGGCGTGGTGGAGTCGGCGGGCACGCCCCCGGTGGTCGCGGTGCAGGGGGACGGCAAGGTCATGGTCGGCTTCGAAGGCAGCGCCAGTTTCGAAGGCGCGGCTGAGCCGGTCTCCTCGGGCTTGATCCTTGTTCGGTACAACCCAGACGGCACGCTCGACGCCGGCTTCGGCCGCGGTGGCGTCAGCGCCGTGAAGCTGGGCACCCAGAGCCGGCCCGCCGGGCTGCTGCTCGACGCCGACGGCACGATCGCGACGGGCCTCTCGGAGTGCTGCAAGGGCGAGGGCGGCCAGGGGCCCGGTGTGACCTTTGCCCGCTTGCTCGGCAACGGCGGTCTCGATCCCGGCTTCGCCGGCTCGGGGAACGTCTTCCTGCCGACCCAGGACCCGAGCTATCTGCGCTCTGTCACACCCAGCCTCGGCGGCGGCATCTTCGCCGCCCTGGACGAAGAACGCAGGGGAGCGGTGATCGTCAAGCTGCTGTCCACGGGCAGCGTCGACCCCAGCTTCGGCAGCGCGGGCGGGGTGCTGCCCTCGCAACGGGTGGGCGTGATCAGCAACGCCGACCTCGTAGTCGATGCCAAGGGACGCCTCGTCGGCGTCGGCTGGGCCGGCGCCGGCGTATGGACCTTTCGCCTGTTGCCGAACGGCGGCAAGGACCGAACCTTCAATGGCGGAATGGCCGTGCGCACCGCAAACGGAGGGAATGAGGAAGCGGGCGCCGCCGTCGTCCTGCAATCGAGCGGTCGCATCGTCGCGCTCGGCGAATCGACCTGCTGCGGCGCCAAGACCTTCTCGCTGTACGGCTTGACGGGCGGAGCCGATCGCTCCCGCTGCCTGGAGCGCAAGGCGACGATCGTCGGCACGCGGGGCGCCGACGAGCTGACCGGCACGCCCCACCGCGACGTGATCGTGGCGCTCGCTGGCGCCGACAAAGTGCGCGGCCTGAGCGGGGCCGACGTCATCTGTGGCGGCAAGGGGCGCGACAAGCTCTTCGGCGGCGCTGGCCGTGACGAAGTCCGCCAGTAGCGCGCCTCGCATCTGAGCTCACAGCGGCTTTCCGAGACCGGATCGAGAATTTGATGCAATCCGCTAGCCTCGCCGCACGATGCGGATCTCCCAGTCCCTGATCGACGAGATGGTCGCCCACGCGCGCCAGGACTTACCCAATGAGTGCTGCGGGATGGTCGGCGGTCGCGACGGAGAGGCGACGATGGTCGTGCCGGTGCTCAACGCCGCCGCCAGCCCGCTGCGCTTCGAGATGGACCCCCAGGGTCAGTACGACGCGCTGAAGGCGATCGAAGACGGCGGGGACGAGCTTTTGGCGATCTACCATTCGCACACGAAAAGTGCCGCTTATCCATCCCAGACCGACGTCAACCAGGCGGTCAACTGGCCCGACGCGATTTACCTGATCGTCTCGCTGCAAGACGACGCGGCGCCGGACGTCAAGGGCTACTGGCTGAAGGACCTGAAGATCGCCGATGCAGAGCTCCTCGTCTCCTAGCGGGCGCCTGGTCAAGGTCGCCTATGCGTTGAACCTGATGGAGGCTGAGATGATTCAGGGCCTGCTCGGCGAGCACGGCATACCGAGCATGGTCCAGCGAACCGTCGACAACCCTGAGTTCCTCGCTGCGGGACCGCGTCAGATCCTCGTCCCGGAGGCCGCCGCAGAGGAGGCCCGCAACGTGTTGGAGGGTACGCCCGGAGTTGATTGAAGGATTTTCCGGGTCAGAGGCCGGGAAATCCTTCAACGAAGCGCTTAGGCCGCTATCGGGCGGGTGACTTCGCGCAGGTAGCTCCGCCAGGCCTCCTCGATCTCGCCGATACGGGCTTCGAAGGCGCTTTCCAGCGTGGGCGCCGCCCCCCCTGGCAGCAGCTGCAGGGCGAGTTGCTCGCATGCTTCCGGCCCACGTTCGGCCTCGAGCAGGTCGAAGAGCGTGCCGCCGAGGATCACCGCGTCGCGGCGCGAGGGGGGGAAGGAGGGGCGAGCGCTCTCGCGCAACCGGCGGATGACCGCAGCCCGGTAGAGCCCTACCTGACGCGAAAAGTACTGGGCGCCGCCTTCCACCAGCCAGGCCCAGCGCAGGTAGCGGGCGAAGCGGCGCGGCGTCCAGGACGGCGGCAGCTCGGCATTGTTGGCGGCGATCACGAGCTGTGCGTAAAGGCGCTCGGCCGTGCCCCGCAGGGCCTCGCGCGAGTCCTCACCAGCGGCACGGCGCTCCATGTGCGGGTCATTGAGCACGTGCAGCTCGGTGGCCATCGCCCAGCCGGCCAGGTAGCGGCGCCCGGCGGGCGCCGCCGACCAGCGGGCCGCCGGCAGGAAGGGATGGGCCATCGCCAGCCAGGTCGGATGGGTGTGGACGACCACCGTGATCTCGCCCGGAACCCGCTCGAAGCGGTCCTCGAGCCGCAGCCGCAATTCCTCCATGCGGTCCAACGTGCGCTCGGCGAACGCGGTGTCGCCGCTGTCGTGGCGAGCCGTGAAGCTCAGGCTTTCAGTCTCGACCCAAGGCACAGCGCGAGCCTACTAAGGCTGTCTGGCCAAGCAGATCAAGGACGCAGGGAGCGAAGCGTGCTCTTGCACGCGAGACGCCCTGTGTCAACCCCCTGCAGCTTGCAGGCCGCGCAAATTTCCATGGAGAGAGGGGTCATAAGGCACTTTGTCTTGCCAGCAACGCCAAAGGACCCTGATCCAAGCGCGGCCAAGGGTGCGGATCGC
>DATNHC010000170.1:0-6672 GCA_035605155.1 Solirubrobacterales bacterium | reverse complement strand
CGAAGGCAGATCCTCGACCAGCGCCTCGAGCAGACGACCGGTGCCCAGGTTGCGCGTCGCCACCCCGCAGGTGACCGGGAAGACCCGCCCCTCCGTGACGCCCTGCTTGAGGATCCGCACGATCTCGTCGTGGTCGATCTCATCGCCTTCGAGGTAGCGCTCCATCAGCTCGTCGGAGTTCTCCGCCACCTCGTCCATCAGCTTCTCGCGGAGCTCCTCCGCCTGGGCCCGCAACTCTTCGGGGATCTCCGTCTCCTCGGCCGCGCCGGGCCCGACGCCCTCGTAGAGAAAGGCCCGCATGTCGATCAGGTCGATCACCCCCCGCACTTCGTGCTCGGAGCCGATCGGGATCTCGGTGGCAACCACATGCGGCCCGAAGGCAGCCTTGAGCGAGTCCAGCGCCCGGTAGAAGTCGGCCCGCTCGCGATCGAGCATGTTGACGAAGACGAGGCGCGCCAGCCCCCCCTCGTCCGCCCGCCGCCAGAGCCGCTCGGTGTGGACCTCAACGCCCATCACCGCATTGACGACGACCACGGCGGCATCGGCAACGCGCAAGGCGGCGATCGCATCGGCGACGAAGCTCGGCTCACCGGGAGTGTCGATCAGGTTGATCTCGCGGCCGCCATGCTCGAAGCAGGCGAGCGATGCGTTGATCGAGAGCGAGCGCTCCTGCTCGTCGGGCTCGTGGTCGGAGACGGTCGAGCCGTCCTCGACCGTGCCCAGCCTGCCGATCGCTCCTGCCTCGAAGAGCATCGCCTCGTGCAAGCTCGTCTTGCCGCAGCCTCGGTGCCCGATCAGGGCGACGTTGCGAATCCGATCTGCTGCCTTGTGAGGCACGCAATGAAGTTACACCGGATCGGACGCAACTCAAACTGCTCCGACTTCTCAGAGCGGATCAGGCAGCGGGCTGCAAGCCCGACTTGAGCCGCATCACTGCCTTGGTGTGCAGCTGCGAGACGCGCGACTCGGTTACCCCGAGGACCTCGCCGATCTCGCGCAGTGTGAGGTTCTCGTAGTAGTAGAGGGCGACAACCAGCTGCTCGCGCTCGGGCAGCGAGGCGATCGCCTCGGTCAAGCGGTCCTTGACCTCGCTGCTGGCCAGCGACTCCTGCGGGTCTTCGGCGCGCGGGTCGGAGATCGTGTCGAGCAGTGAGACCTGATCGCCCGAGGAGTCTGAGACCGTCCAGAGCTCGTCGAGCGCGTAGACCGAGGAGTTGGCGATCTCCAGCAGCGAGGTCTGCAGTTCGCCCTCGGAGATTTCGAGGCGCTCGGCCAGCTCGGCCTCGCTCGGCGCCCTTTGCAGCTCGTGCTCGAGCTTGGCCTGGGCCGTCTCGATCTCGCGGGCGCGCGAGCGTACCGAGCGCGGCACCCAGTCGAGCGAGCGCAGCTCGTCGATGATCGCACCGCGGATGCGGGTCATCGCGAAGGTCTCGAACTTGATCCCGCGTTCGGGGTCGAAGCGCTCGATCGCTCCGATCAGACCCATCAGGCCGTAGGAGATCAGGTCGGCATCGTCGACGTGCGAGGGCAGCCCGGCGCCGAGCCGGCCGGCAACGAACTTGACCATCGGCGAGTAGGCGACGACCAGCCGCTCGCGAGCGCTGGCATCGCCGTCCACCTTGTAGCGGCGCCAGAGATCGCGCAGCTCCACCTCTTTTACGCCGGTTTCCATGCCCTTGACTGAATCCTAGATTCGCTGACGGTTGCTTTGACGCTCACGCGCGCGGATGGGTGGCAGCGTACGCGTCGCGGAGGCGAGCCGCATCGACCCGAGTGTAGACCTGTGTCGTCGAAATGGACGCGTGCCCGAGCAGCTCCTGGATCGTCCGCAGGTCGGCGCCACCCTCGAGCAGGTGTGTGGCGAAGCTGTGGCGCAGCGCATGGGGCGAGACACCGGCGGCCAGCGCTGCCTCGCGCACCCAGAGTCCGAGCCGCCGGGTGACGTCGGAATTGGAGAGGCGGCGACCGCTCTTCGAGAGGAAGAGCGCCTGCTCGCGCGGATCGCCGGCGAGGGCGTTGCGGCCGCGCTCCGCGTAGGCACGCAGGGCTTGTTGCGCCGGCTCCCCGACCGGCAACAGACGTTCCTTGGAGCCCTTGCCGAGCACGCGCAGTTGCTCGGTCTCGAAGTCGAGCGTGCCGAGGTCGAGGTTGACGATCTCCTCGCAGCGCAACCCGCACGAGTAGGCGAGCTCGAGCATCGCCCGGTCGCGCAACTCGAGCGGGTTACGGGCGGGAATCCGCTCGAGCAGCGTCCGAACCTGCTCGCTGCTGAGCACGCGCGGCAGCTTCTGCTCGCGCTTCGGGCTAGAGACGAGGTCGGCCGGGTTCTGCGTGAGCCGCTCGGTGCGCACGAGGAAGTCGAAGAGCCCGCGGACCGCGGCGAGCTTGCGGGCGACGGTCGCCGGTGCTGCCCCCTTCGAAGAGAGGCCGGCCGCGTAGCGCCGCACGTCGCGGTGGCGGATGTCGGCCGGCGCCCGATCGCCCGCCCACTCGACGAACTGGCCCAGGTCGACCGCATAGGCACGCCGAGTGCGCTCGGCAGCGCTGCGCCCACGCAGGTCGCGGTCGTAGGCTGCGAGCGCCGCGTCCCAGGTCATTTGATCAGGTTCGCCACGCGCGGCGGCGAGCCTCTAACCGATGTAGATCGGCGTTCCCACTTCGACGCGGTCGTAGAGGTCTTCGACGTCGGGGATCGACATGCGGACGCAACCGTGCGAGGCCGCCGTGCCGAGCGAGGAGGTTTCTTCGGTGCCGTGGATGCCGGCGCCTTCGTAGATCCCCATCCAACGCGCCTTCAACGGGTTCGACGGACCGGGTGGGATCGATTGGCCGGCGAGGCTGCCCGCCCAGTCCGATTCCGGCACGTGCCAGGTGGGTTCGATCTGCTTGTCCTGGATGTGGTAGAGCCCTTCGGGGGTTTCGAGCCCTTCCTGGCCGACTGCGACCGTGTAGCTCTTGGTCAGCTTCAGGTCGTTCCAGAGGCGCAGCGTGTAGGTGGAGCGCTCGAGGGTCAGGTAGACCGGGTACGCCTCCGCGACTTCCTTGGTCCTCACCTCCGGCATCAGCGGGTTGGTGCGGGCAGCGATCGTGTGGTTGGCGTCGGCGTTGAGCACCGCGGCCTTCAGCTGTTTGGTCAGCAGGTTGTCGCGCAGCTTGCGCCCGTTCTCCGCGGGCACCACTTCGAGCGAAGCGCCGCTGGCGCTGACCGTCGCGTCCTGCGGTTCCTCGCCGACTTCCTGCGCCACCCTGCGCACGAAGCGGTTGATCGCCGGCTCCGAGTAGGTGACCTCGGCGCTCACCTGCTCCTCGATGCTGCTGCCTGTGACGTAGCGGACGAGGCGCTCGGGCAGTCCGCCCTCGCGACTCTGGTCGAGTGCCTCTTCGACCGCGCCATCGAGGTCGGCGTGAACCTTGAGCTTCTCGCCGGGCAGCTCCCAGCTCTCGCCGTCATAGCCGACGCGGATCGAGTGGCGCAGCGGGCGCAGCAGCTGCTTGCGCACCGCCCGCTTCGCTTCCTCGGCGTCCATGCCGCCGACGTCTACGCCGGCGATCGTCACGCCCTCGGCGATCTTGTCGTCCTGCGTGCTGTCGTAGGCGTAGCCAACCCCCCCGCCGAGGAGCAGCAACGCCACCAGGGCGAGCAGGGCGATTTGGGTCTTGCGGCCCATTCAGGGGAAGTTTAGGCACACCCTCCGGTCGTTCCGACGGATATCTTTTCCCTGACTGATGCGTTCCAAGGACGATGTCCGCAAGGAGGTCTGGAAGGCGATGGACCGCGCGGGCGTGTCCCGCTTTCCGGGCGCCGAGGGTCGGATCCCGAACTTCGCCGGGGCGAAGCTCGCGGCCGAGAAGCTCGCCGGGCAGCGTGCTTGGAAGCGCGCCCGGGTGATCAAGGCAAACCCCGACTCGCCGCAGACCTACGCCCGTCGCATCGCGCTCGAGGAGAACAAGGTGGTGATCATGGCCGTGCCGCGCTTGCGCGACCCCCACCCGTTTCGCGTGCTCGACCCCAAGAAGCTCTCCAAACGAGCGGTCAAAGAGGCGGCGACGATCAAGGGGGCGCTCAAGCACGGCAAGGTGATCGCCCTCGACGAGCTGCCCGAGATCGACTTCGTCCTCTGCGGCTCGGTCGCCGTCAATCTCAGCGGCGCCCGCGTCGGCAAGGGCGGTGGCTACTCCGACCTCGAGTACGGCGTGCTGATCGACGCCGGCAAGATCGACGATCACACGACCGTGGCGACCACCGTTCACCCGACGCAGGTGCTGCGCCGTCACCTGATGATGACCTCCCACGACCTGCCGGTCGACGTGATCGCGACCCCCCGCGCGGTGATCGAGGTCGAGCGCCAGTACGAGCGGCCGCGCGGCATCCTCTGGGACCACCTACAGCCTCCGCAGATTCGCGAGATACCCATACTCGAACGTATGGGCTATGCCTAGGAGGTCCTCCGAAACCTCACCGCGCACGTCTGGCGGCGGCGGACACAGCACCTCTTACGACTACGGCAGCAGCGACTCCGAGTGGCTGAGGATCGACTGGCGACCGCACGTGCGCCGCGTCGAGCTGCCCGGCGCCGAGGTCAACTACGCCGAGATCGGCGAGGGCAAGCCGATCGTCTTCGTCCACGGCATCTCTGGCTCCTGGCAGAACTGGCTCGAGAACCTGCCGCACTTCGGCCACACGCACCGCGCGATCGCCCTCGACCTGCCCGGCTTCGGGGGCAGCCCACTGCCCTCGTGGACGATCGACATGCATGCCTACGGCCGCCTGCTGAATGACTTCTGCGAGAAGCTCGGACTCGAGGGCGCGACCCTGGTCGGCAACTCGATGGGCGGCCTGGTCGCAGCCGAGGCGGTGCTCACGGCCCCGCAGCGCTACGAGCGCCTCGTGCTGGTCTCGGCGGCGGGGCTGATCAACACCTGGCTGCCGCACGAGCGGGGAAAGGCCACCTCGCATGCCTGGGGCACGTTCGGGCCGCCCTTCGGCCGGGCTGCCCGCTTCGTCGTCAGCCGGCGCCGCGCCCGCTACCTGATGTTCCGCTTCTTCATGCGCTACCCGGGACGGCTGCGCAAGGAGCTGCTCTGGGAGCAGATGGCCTCCGGGCTCCCCGCTCCGGGCTTCGCCGACGCCCTCGACGCGGCGATCGAATACGACGCCCGCAACCGGCTCGAAGAGATCGAGGTCCCGACGCTGATCGTCTGGGGCACGGATGACTGGGTGATCCCATCCGCCGCAGCCCTCAGCTACCACCGCCGCATCCCCCACTCCCGCCTGGAGATCTTCGAGCGCACCGGCCACGTCCCCCAACTCGAGCGCCCAACACGGTTCAACCACGTTCTAGAGAGCTTCCTCAGCTGACGCGCCCAAATCGTCGTCCCCTCGACCCGCTAGCCAGTCACCGCGCCAGTCGACGCGGACGACACCGTCGCCGCGTACTTGGCCATTACGCCGTGGCCGAAGGGTGATGCGGGGGGCTGATATTCCTCGACGCGCTTGGCAATCTCGTCGTCCGAGAGAGAGACGCTGAGGGTTCGAGCGGAGATGTCGACGGTGATCTGGTCGCCCTCGCGGATCGCGGCGATCGGGCCGCCCCTGGCGGCCTCGGGAGCGACGTGGCCGATCATCAGGCCGCGGGTGGCGCCGGAGAAGCGGCCGTCGGTGACCATCGCGACGCTCTCCCCCAGTCCCTCGCCGACGATCGCGGCGGTTACCTGGAGCATCTCGCGCATGCCGGGTCCGCCCACCGGGCCCTCGTTGCGAATCACGACGACGTCGCCCGCGTTGATCTGCTGGTCCTTGACCGCCCGAAAGCATTCCTCTTCGGACTCGAAGACCCGGGCCGGCCCGGTCTGCTGAGTCCGCTCGGTGCCGGCGAGCTTGACCACTGCCCCCTCCGGCGCCAGGTTGCCAGCGAGGATCGCCAGCCCACCTTCCGGCTTCAGCGGGTCCTCGAGCGGCCGTACGACTTCCTGACCGGGCGCCTCGCTGGCCTCCGCGGCGACCTCGCCAATCGTCTTGCCGGTGACGGTGAGGGCGTCCTCGTGCAAATTGCCCCCTTCGGCGAGGCGCTTGAGAACCACGGGCACGCCGCCGGCCGCGTAGAGGTCGGTGGCGACGAAACGGCCGCCCGGCTTGAGGTCGGCAAAGAGCGGCGTCGCGCGCGAGATGCGCTCGAAGTCGGCCATCGTCAGCTCGATCTCGAGCTCGCGAGCGAGGGCGATCAGATGCAGAACCGCGTTGGTCGATCCACCCGAGGCGCAGACGCAGGCGATCGCGTTCTCGAGCGAGTCGCGAGTGATCACCTTGCTCGGCCTGACGTCGTCGACGAGGACGCTGAGGACGAGCTCGCCGATCCGCTCGGCGACCGTGCCCTTCTCGCCGTCTTCGGCAGGGACCATCGCCGATCCACCGGCGCTGATCCCCAGCGCCTCGAAGGCGCAGGCCATCGTGTTGGCAGTGAACTGGCCGCCGCAGGCGCCGGCGCCGGGACTCGCCACTCCCTCCAGCTCGTGCAGTTCCTCGTCGCTCATGTCGCCCGCGTTGTGGGCGCCGATCGCCTCGAAGATGTCGAGGATCGTCACGTCGCGCCCGTGCCAGTGCCCGGGCGCAATCGAGCCCCCGTAGAGGAGCACGGAGGGGACGTCGAGGCGAGCCAGGGCCATCGCGCAACC
>DATNHC010000169.1:0-8894 GCA_035605155.1 Solirubrobacterales bacterium | reverse complement strand
CGGGATGGAGGTAATCGGCGGCGGCACCGACGTCAACGACCCCGAGATGCAGCACCGCCACTTCGTTCGTCAGCGGGAACGGCAGGAAGAGGGCGCCGAGGAGACACCCCAGCCCCACGACAAGGAATTCGTCGAAGCGATGGAGTACGGCATGCTGACCGCCAGCGGCTCCGGTATCGGCATCGACCGCCTGATGATGATCCTCGCCGGCGTCGACAACCTGCGCGAGGTGATCCTCTTCCCCTCGATGCGCCCCCCCGCCGAGAGCTAACCGCGCACGAGTCTGCATTCACGCAGGCATAGCCCGTACAAATGCAGTCTCGTGAACTAGAACGTCGAGCGTAGGAGGCCGCCGTCGATCGGGATCACGGTGCCGGTGACGTAGGCGGCGCGCTCCGAGCAGAGGAAGGCGACGAGATCGCCGTACTCCTCGGGCCGCCCGAGGCGGCCGGCCGGGACTTCGCTCCGCGTCGCCTCTTCGGCGGCTTCGAGCGAGCCGGCGTTGTCGGCCAGGCGTTCGGTGGCAAAGCGCCCGGTGGCGACGGTATTGACCGTGATCCCCTCGGCGGCGACCTCGCGGGACAGGGTCTTGAGGTAGCCGACCGTGGCCATGCGATGGGAGTTGGAGAGGTTGAGCCCGTCGATCGGCTCGCGCGTCGAGCTGGAGCCGACGTTGACGATTCGTCCCCAGCCACGCTCGCGCATGCCCGGCACGACGGCGCCAGTCAGCACCCGCGGGGCGAGGACGAGCGAGCGGTAGGCGCTCTGCCACTCGCTGAGCTCGTGGTCGAGGGCGCCACCGAGCGGCGGCCCGCCGGTGTTGATGACGAGGATCTCGAGCGGGCCGAGCTTCGCTTCGACCTCGGCCGGCAATGCGGCGAGCCGGTCGAGGTCGCCGGTATCGGCGACGAAGGGGGTCACGTCGCCGCCGATCTCAACCGCCGCCGCCTCGAGTTTCTCTGCCGAGCGGCTGGCGATTGCCACACTGGCGCCCTCGCCGGCAAGCGCTGCCGCGATCGCTCGGCCGATGCCACGGCTGGCGCCCATTACGAGAGCGACGCGGCCGTCGATGCCGAGGTTCATAGCTCGATCTTCGTGCCGGTCTCGCGCTCGGAGACCTGCCAGAGGCGGTCGATCGCTCTGCTCATGCCGAGCCGGCGCAGGACCGGCTTGCGAACCGGCGGTCCGTTGCCGACGAATAGCGGGCCGTAGAACTCACCGCTCTTCGCGTCCGGGTCAGTGGCCGCTCGTAGCTGCGAGAGTGCTCCCTCGGCGGGCGACATCCCGACGCTGCGGGCGAGTACGAGGGAGACGCGTTGCGAGAGCCCGCCGCCGCTCTCCTCCACACTCACCGCCTGCAGCTCGGTGTTGGAGAGGCCGGGATGAGCAATCAGGCTCGACGCCGCCGCTCCGGCCTCGCTCAGCTTGCGATGCAGGCCAAGGCCGAAATGAAAGTTGGCGAGCTTGGCCTGCCCGTAGGCGCGCCATGGGCCGTAACGGCCGTGCAGGTGGGGGTTGGCCGGATCTACTGCACGGCCCATGTGGTGGGCAGTGCTGGTCACCGTGACGATGCGCGCCGCCGGGGCGCGCAGGAGGGCCGGCATCAGCAGCGCGGTGAGCGCGAAGTGGCCGAGGTGGTTGACGCCCAACTGCATCTCGAACCCGTCCGCCGTCTTTTGCTCGGTGATGCCCATCACGCCGGCGTTGTTGACGAGCAGGTCGAGCGTTTCGTGGCCGGCGAGGATCTGCTCTGCGGCGCTGCGCACTGAGTCCAGGGAGCCGAGGTCGAGCGCGACGAGCTCCAGTGAGGCATTGGGCAGGCCGGCGCGGATCTGCTCGATCGCCTCGGCGGCCCGCCCCTGGTTGCGCGCTGCCATCACGACCCGAGCGCCGGCTCCAGCCAGCGCTCGCGCCGTCTCCAAGCCGAGACCACCGTTGGCGCCGGTGACGACCACGGCCCGGTCGCTGAGATCGGGGATGTCGGTGATGTCCCAGCTCACCGCTTTGTCCTCCTTGAGTGGATGCTCATTCGGCGGCCAGGCTATCCGGCCGTGGGTCCCGCGCACAGAGGTAGGCGAAGAGCAGGACCGCGAGGAATGCGCCAAGCCAGTGCAGGCCGAGCAGCACCGCCAAGCCGCCGAGCATGCCCGCGAGCACCGCCCGCAGGAGCGTCGAGCCTGGCTCCATGCCGACGACGCGGGCGGTGAGCCAGGCGCAGGCGAGCCACGCGGCGGGCCCCGTCAGCCAGCCCCAATCGTCGAAAAAGCCGTCAGAGAAGATCAGGCCGAGCAGCAGCGAGAGCAGCGCCACGGCCACCAACTGCACAACCGCCACCCGCCAGAAGACGTCGACTCGCACGCCGGCAGTCTGCCACGGCAACGCCACCTGCGGCTCGTGGATCTCAGGGCGGTCGCAGGCCGCTCGCCGTTTCTCAGGCGGTGGTGCCGTCCGCCGCGCTGCGCAGCGCGGCGAGGTCGATCTTCCGCATCTGCAGCATTGCCTTCATCGCCCGGTTTGCCCGCTCCTTGTCGGGGTCGGCGAAGATCTCTTCCATCCCGGTGGGCACGACCTGCCAGGAGAGGCCGTAGCGGTCCTTGAGCCACCCACACGGCCCCTCTTCGCCGCCCTCGGACAACCGCTGCCAGAAGTAGTCGATTTCCTCCTGGTCCTCGCATTCGATCGCGAAGGAGACGGCCTCGTTGAACTTGAACTCCGGCCCACCGTTGATGCCGATGAAGCGCTGACCGTCGAGCTCGAACTCGACCGTCATCACCATGCCCTCCTCACGCGGCCCGGCCTCGGTGTAGTGGGTGACGTTGACGATGCGCGAGCTCTCGAAGACAGAGATGTAGAGCTCGGCGGCCTCCTCGGCCTCGGTGTCGAACCACAGGTTCGGGACGATCTTCTGTTGCATCTCGCGACCTCCTCTGGTGGCTGGAATGCTCCCATCTCGCACCTTAGAGGAGGGGAATCGGCGGGCAGCCAGGCCCACCGCGCCACCCGCTCGTCTCGCGTGTTCCATAATCAGGAAGGCCTGGGCGGTTAGCTCAGTTGGGAGAGCACCTGCCTTACAAGCAGGGGGTCACTGGTTCGAGCCCAGTACCGCCCATCCCTGGGCCTTACGATCCGGGCATCTTGCTGCGCGATCCGCTGACCGTTTCGGTGCCCGGCCGTTTCAATGGGCCGCTTGCCAGCGGTAACGGGGGATACAGCGCCGGGGTGTTTGCGGGTTTGTTGGAAGGACCGGCGGCGGTCAGCTTGCGCAGTCCGGTGCCGCTCGACCGGGATCTGGACGTAGAGCGGGACGGGGATGGGCTTGAGGTGCTCGACGGCGAGACGCTGGTCGCCTCGGTCGAAGCGGCGCCCGAGCTCGAGCTCAAGGTGCCTGAGCCGGTGTCGGTTGAGGAGGCGCGCAATGCCTCGGCGAGCTATCGGGGGCTCGCCGAGGGCGAGTTCTGTCGCTGTTTCGTCTGTGGGCTGGTGCGTGAGGACTCGCTGGGCATATTCGCCGGCGCCGTCGAGGGCCGCGACGTGGTTGCCAGCCCCTGGACTCCGCCGGCTTGGAGCGCCGACTCTGCCGGCAAGGTGCAGCCGCAGATCGTCGCCGCGGTGCTCGACTGCCCAACCTATTTCGCCGCCTACATCCACGACGAGCTGCGGTCCAGCTTTCTCGCCCGCTTCCAGGTTCGCCACGATGCGCCGGTTCCTGTCGAGGAGGAGCACGTGGTGGTCGCCTGGCCAAGCGGGGTCGAAGGACGCAAGCTGCAGGCGGGCTCGGCAGTTCTCTCCGCAGATGGGACAGTGCTCGCTGTGGCCCAGGCCCTGTTGATCGAGCCGCGCAGATGAGCTCCTGCCGCTTCACCCCACGCCGCCCCGCCGCGGCGCTTCAGCTCCTCGATCGGCTCGCCGACCAGGGGCCAGCAGTCCCTTAACTCGACCCGCCTGACCTTGCCCGGTATCGTGATCAGCACGGGAAACGGGAGGGGAGAGGTTGATGAAGAGGATTGCTGTCGTCGCGGTGCTGGGGCTGCTTGTTGTCGCAGCTACGGCAAACGCGTTCAAAGTGCACGTTCAGGTTGGCGAGCTGATCCTCGATGCCGAAGGCGGCTTCGCCCCCAAGGCGCTGCCCAAATTCAAAAACGCACCGATCGTCACCCACGGCGGCGGGAAACTCTCGACCGTCTCGGGTGAGCTGCCACCGATCCTCGACACCTTCATGCTGGAATTCGACAGGCACGGTGCGCTCGACACGACCGGCCTGCCTTTCTGCACCAAGGGCAAACTCGTCGCCACCGACGTGGCGGCCGCTCGCCGCGCCTGCAAGGAGACGATCGTCGGTCAGGGCTTCGGCAGCGCTGTCGTCAAGTTCCCCGAACAGGGACCGATCAAAGTCGGCTCCCCGATCACTCTTTTCAACGGACCGAAAAAGGGTGGCAATTACACGATCATCGCCCACGCTCATCTGGACTATCCAGGCCCGGCGACCTTCATCGTTCCGATCGTCATCGAGAAGATCAATAACGGCGTATTCGGCTATCGCGTCGAAGTGAAAATCCCCAAGATCGCCGGCGGCTACGGCCACCCGATCTCGGGCTCCGCCAAGGTCGGCAAAAAATGGATCTTCAAGGGCAGGAAGCACAGCTACATCAACGCCCGCTGTGAAACCGGCCGTTTCGTCGTACGCGGTGAATTCACCTTCAAAGGTGGGCCCGAAGACACGGTGAAACAGAAAGAACAGATCTCGGACGTGCTGCTCGCCACCTTCCTACTGCCCTGCAAGGTGCGGAAGTAGCTCCTCTGGGGTAGCTGGTCGGCGTTGGGTTGGGCAACGGACAAGCGCAGGAAACCGCTCGCACTTGTGCTTGCGCTACTCGCCGTGCTTGCGCTTGGCGGCGCGGCGAGTGCCGCACGGGACACCGATCGCATCGAAGTGCGCATTGGCGACCTGATCCTCAGGGGGCGCGGCGGCTTCAGGCCCGAAGCCCTGCCCAAGCACCATGACGCCCCGATCATGCTTTACGGCGGCGGCAAGGTGTCGACCGTCTCGGGTGAGCTGCCACCGATCCTCGACCGCATCGTCCTCGAATTCGACAAGCACGGTCACGTCGAGACGCAGGGTCTGCCGGCCTGCCGCGCGGGCAAGCTGCAGGCCACCGATGTTCCCGCCGCCCGCCGCGCCTGTCCGGGCGCGATCGTCGGCAGGGGCTTCGGCACGGCGATCGTCGCCTTCCCCGAACAGGCGCCGATCCCGGTTTCCTCGCCGATCACCCTCTTCAACGGCCCCAAGAAGCACGGCAACGACACGGTCATCGCCCATGCGTTCACCACCGTGCCGGTGGCGACGACTTTCATCGTTCCGGTCGAGATCGAAAAGATCAGCAGGGGCATCTACGGCTACCGCACCGAAGCGCGGATCCCAAAGATCGCTGGCGGCTACGGACACCCGATCTCCGGCCGCCTGAAGATCGACCGCAAATGGACCTTCAAGGGCAAGCGACACAGCTTCGTCAACGCCCGTTGCGAAACGGGCCGCCTGCAGGCACGTGGCGAGTTCACCTTCAAAGACGGCACCTTCCTCACAGGCACGTTCGTGCGTCCTTGCAAGGTTCGCGGCTAATTCGGGCTTTGTGCGATGACCCGGTGGTGAGGCCTCGCCGACCTCAGCCGCTGACGCGCAGTTGCGGCGTCGGCGTGCCGCCGCGCTCGCGCTCGGCCTTGGTGACGACGTCGAAGAAGACGTCGTTGCGCCCGCGCCGCATCCGGTAGGGGAAGAAGCGGCGCGCGCGCCGGTGTGCGGCGGCCATCGCCTGGAAGCTCGCCTCGTGGGCTCGGCTCCAACGAATGCCGAAGATCTGCCGCACACGCGGTGGCAGCGTGCCTTTGATCAGGTGGTTCTGGGCAACGAGGTTGCCGCGGGCTGGCGCCGGGACCGGCTGCTCGAAGGCGACCAGCGGCGCCATCGCCAGCCCGTGCTCGGTCGCCTGTAGATCGGGAGACGACATGCGCTCCTCCCACCAGGCGCTGAACTCGCGGTAGCTGGCCGGCACCTCGTTGCGCGGCAGGCCGAAGAGCTCGCCGAAGCGCACGTAGTCCTGCCAGAGGGCCTCGCGTTCATCTGCGCTCAGCGGTCGCACCATCGTCTCGTACATCGCCCGACCCGAATCGGCGATCACCGCCAGGGTCCAGAGCATCAGCTCTGGGTCGAAGGCCGAGTAGGAGCTGCCGGCCGGGTGGCCGCCTGCCGCCTCGGGCAGCGTCCCCTTGACCCGTTCGTGCAGGCGGTGGACGACGGCCAGCGCCTCGTCGGCTTCCTCGCGCGTGCCGAGCAGGATCGTCTCCTGAATCTTTGCCGTGCGCGCCAGTCGCTGGAAGGGCCGGTCGCCCGAGGTTGTGCTGAGCATAGTGCCGGTATAGGTGAGCGGCTCGAGCGCACCGATCAGCAGCGCCCGCTGCCCGTAGAGCAGACCGACGGCACGCTCCCCATGAACGCGGCGCGCCAGCGAGCGGCCGGGCGGGAAGTAGTACTCGGAGTCCTCGCTTTGGTGCGCCATCGCGCCCCGAAGGCTACGCCTACTCGGCGGATTGCGAGGCGAGTGTCGCCACGGCTCGCTCGACCATCCCCGCGCGCGAGCCCAGCTCGTGCAGCTCGTGGGCGGCGAAGATCTCATCGAGGTCCTCGCGAGTCAGCGTCTCGCGCTCGAGCGCGTTGGCCGCGAGGTCGTCGAGACACTCGCGGTTGGCGGCGAGCAGGTCACGGGCCCTGCGGTAGGCCTCGCGTGCCAGGTTCATCGCCGCCAGGTCGACGTCGCGGCGTGTGCGGTCGGAGAGCGCGTAGTCGCCGGTCGGCAGGGCGATTGGCGGAGCTCCGTCGGCGTCGATCGCCACCCCCATGCCGAATTCGCCGACCATCTGCTTGCAGACCATGTGGACCCGGGCCAGGTCGTCGACGGCGCCCGAGTAGGAGTCGCCCAGCACCTCCTCCTCGGCGGCGCGGCCGCCCAGCAGGGTGACGATCTCGTCGAGCAGCTCGTCGCGCGACTTGAGGTAGGTGTCCTCCTGGGGAGAGTGGCCGACGAAGCCGAGCGCCGGTCCGCGCGGCACGATGCTGAGGATCTCCGGCGGGTCGAGGCCAAGCAACCGCCGGCTGAGGGCGTGGCCCGCCTCGTGGTAGGCGACGATTCGCCGCTCTTTCTGGTTCAGCCGCCGTGCCTGCTGCGAGCCGACCGACTGGCGCAGCAGCGCCTCGTCGAGGTCCTCACGGGCCATTGCCGTGCGCTCCGCCCGTCCGGCGATGATCGCCGCCTCGTTGAGGGCGTTGGCCAGCTGGGCGCCGGTCATCCCGGTCGTCTTGCGGGCCACGTCGGTAAGGTCGAGGTCGGGACCGAGCGGCTTGCCCTTGGCGTGGGCCCGGAGGATCGCCTCGCGGCCGTTGCGGTCGGGTGGTGAGACCAGCACCTGGCGGTCGAAACGCCCCGGTCGCAGCAGCGCTCTGTCGAGCTTGTCGACGTGGTTGGAGGCGGCGATGACGATCACCGTGCCGGGATCACGCTCGAAGCCGTCGAGCTCGACCAGCAGCTGGTTGAGCGCCTGCTCGCGCTCGCTGGAGCCGCCGTCGCCGCCTCCCCCACCGCGCGCCCCTCCAACGGCATCGAGCTCGTCGATGAAGATCACCGCGCGGCCCGACTTGCGCGCTTCCTTGAACAGCCGCCTGATGCGGGCGGCACCCCTCCCCACGAACATCTCCACGAAGCTCGATCCCGAGGCGGCGAAGAAGTCGACGCCGGCCTGTGCGGCCACCGCCCGGGCAAGCATCGTCTTGCCGGTCCCGGGTGGGCCGAAGAGCAGCACGCCGCGCGGTGGCTGGGCGCCGAGGGCGGAGAAGCGGTCGGGATCGCGCAGCCACTCGGCGACGTCCATCAGCTCGTCCTTGGCGGCGTCGACTCCCTGCACCTCGTCCCAGAGCACCGGCTTGGTCTTGCTTGCCTTCACCGTTTCGGGCTTGGTTGAGCCCACGGTGCTGCGCATCAGCCTCAGGAAGACGAGCAGCAGGCAGGCCATGAAGAAGACCCCGAAGACGGGATACCAGTCGAAGAAGAAGCTCTGGATTTCGGATGCCGCGAGCGCCTGAGTCAGGTGCATGTTCCCGCCGTTGTCGAGTGAGCCGTCAGCAGTGCACACCGAGTGTGGGGGTAAAAGCCGCTTACTGCCAATCGCATATGCGTCCGCTTGCGCTTGGTGGGCTAAAGGTCGCGCGGACCGATGGCGCCGCTCTGCAGCGCCCGCTCGACCAGCGCCACGCGCTTGCGGTTCTGCGGCAGGTCCTCGACGCCGAGCTTCTCGAAGAGCGCCCGCATGTGGGTCTTGACCGCATCGACGCTGAGGTGCAGCTCCTCGGCGATCGCCTGGTTGGTGGGCGGCGTGGCGAAGGCGGAGCCGTCCTTGAAGGGCCGGCAGAGGGCGATCAGCACGCGCTTCTGGCCGGGCGAGATCGTCGCTGCTGCCGGCACCTCACTGGCCACGACGGTCGCTTCGGGCGCTCCGCCGCCACCCTCGCCCGGCCGGCGGTAGAGGACGGTTGTGCGGCCGAAGCGCAGCACCTCGCCGTCGCGCAGCCGGCGGCGGCCGTGGACCCGCTCGGCGCCAACGAAGGAGCCGTTGCGCGAGAGGCCATCGTCGAGCAGAGTGCACTCTCCGCCGACCACCTCGATCTGCGCGTGCAGCGCCGAGACCTCGCTGTCCCAGTCGAGCCGCAGCCCGGCGGCCTCGCCGCGGCCGACCCAGATCTCCGCCGTGCCCTCCTCGACGATCAGGATCTGCTGCTCGTCTTCGCCGTTGCGGTAGACGAGGAACGGCCGCCCGCCCCGCTCGGCCTCGATTTGGGCCTTCAGCTCGGG
>DATNHC010000168.1:0-10959 GCA_035605155.1 Solirubrobacterales bacterium | reverse complement strand
GCCGGCGTCCTCTCGGTCGAGATCATCTCCGAGTTCCTCGCCTCGCCAAAGGCTAAGACCGAGGAGCAGAGCGCGGTGGAGCGACCCCGTGGCTAACGCAGCACTACTTGCCGTGACCGGCGAAGTCGGCAAAGACTTCTTCCAGGAACGCAGCACCGACACGCTTCCCTGCCAGGCGACCGACAAGCTCTTCTGTTGGGACTGGGCGCGGGAGAACATCGACCGCTATGGGACGCCCACCGTCCAGCACGTCGAACTCGTGCTCATCTCCGTCCTACTCGGCTTCGCGATCGCCTTCGCGCTGGCGCTGCTCGCCCACCGCCACCGCTGGCTGCAGCCGCCGCTGCTGGCCGGCACGGGCGTCCTCTACACGATCCCCAGCCTCGCCTTCTTCTTCCTGCTGCTGCCGATCACCGGCCGCGGCCGCGACACGGCGATCATCGCCCTCAGCGCCTACACGCTGCAGATCATCTACCGCAACACGATCGTCGGGCTCGCCAACGTCCCGGCTTCGGTCAAGGACTCGGCGCGCGGCATGGGCCTGACCGAGCGCCAGATCCTCTGGAAGGTCGAGCTGCCACTGGCCGCGCCGGAGATCTTCGCCGGCCTGCAGATCGCCACCGTGAGCACGGTGGCGATCGCAACACTGGCCGTGTTCGCCGGAGGTGGCGGGCTGGGGACGTTGATCAAGTCCGACCTCACCTTCAAGACCAACATCATCCTCGCCGGTGGCATCGCCTTCCTGATCGCGATCGCCCTCGGCCTGATCCTGCTTGGCGCCCAGCGCCTGCTGACACCGTGGCGGCGAGCGAGGGCGGCATGACCGGTCTCCTCCCCCACCCTGTGCTCGCTTCGGTCGAGGGCGCGATCGAATTCATCTTCATCCCGCAGAGCTCGAACGTGACCGGCGGCAAGTCGGTTGGCGGCATCGAGCAGGTGGTCGAACTCACCCTCAACCAGCTCGAGCTGACCGTGCTGGCGCTGACGCTCTCGCTGCTGGTGGCACTACCGCTCGGCCTCTACCTCGGTCACCGCGGCACGGGCGAAATGTTCGCCGTGGCCCTCGGCAATATCGGCCGCGCGATCCCCGAGCTGGCGCTGATCGCCTTCATGGCGGCGGCGATCGGGGTCGGCGTCCTCAACCTGACCATTGCGCTCGCCGTGCTTGGCGTGCCACCGATCCTCGCCAACACCTTCGTCGGCATCCACCAGGTCGATCGGGCCACGGTCGACGCCGCCCGCGGCATCGGCATGACCGAGTTCGAGATCCTCCGTAAGGTCGAGATCCCACTCGCAATCCCGACTATTTTCGCCGGCATCCGCGGGGCCACGATCGCGATCGTGGCGACGGCGACGATCGCACCACTGGCGGGGGTTCTGACCCTCGGCGACTTCATCATCAACGGCAACGTGTACGGCGACGACGGAGTGCTGGCCGGAGCGATCGTCGTCGCTCTGCTCGCCCTCGTGCTCGAGTTCTCGCTCGCCGGGTTGCAGCGTCTGCTCACCTCGAAAGGTTTGCGGTTGAGCCCCACATGATTCTCATCATGCAAAACGACAAGAGAGGAATCCAATGAGGTCCCAGCTCACTCGTCTGCGAGCGGCGGTCAGCATGCTGCTTGCGCTAGCCCTCAGCCTCGGCGTAGTTGCCTGCGGCGACAGCGATGACGACACCACCGGCAGCGATGGTGGCGGGAATGCCGGAGCGATCGTCTCCAATCCCGACAACGCCAAAGTCAGCCTGACGATCGGCTCGAAGAATTTCCCCGAACAGGAAATCCTCGGCGAAATTTACGCGCAGGCCCTGAAAGCCGCCGGCTACAAAGTGAAGAGCGACCTCAACCTGGGCTCCGAAACGGTGGCGCTGCAGGCGGTCAAGTCCGGGCAGATCTCCGGCTACCCGGAGTACGCCAGCACGGCGCTGACCTCGTTCTTCGGCCTTGAACCCGAAGAAGTCCCTGCCGGCGCCGAGGAGGCCTCCGAAAAAGCAAAGGCCGAATTCGAAAAAGAAGGCCTGACGTCTTTCCCACCGACTCCCTTTGCGAGCGCCAATGCGGTCGGCACGACGACGGAATTCGCCGAAGAAGGGCTGGAGACGGTCTCCGACCTCGAAGGCAAGTCGGAAAAAATGACCCTCTACGGCTCGCCCGAGTGCCGCCAGCGGATCGACTGCCTGGCCGGGCTCGAACAGCTTTACGGGCTCAAATTCAAGTCCTTCAAGCCGGTCGACATCGGCCTGCGCTACACGGTCCTCGAAAAGGGCCAGGCGGATCTCTCGATTCTCTTCACCACCGACCCCCAGCTCTCGGCCGAGAAAGACAAGTTCGTCATCCTCGAAGACGACAAGGAAGTCTTCCCGGCAGGCAACGTGATCTTCGTAACCGAGAAATCGACTGCGGAGAAAGCTGGGCCGGACTTCGAAAAGACGATCGTCGAAGTGCAGGAAGGCTTGACGCTCGAAGTCATGCAGGAGCTTGATGCTCGGGTCGAACTCGAAAAGCAGACGCCGAAGGAAGCGGCGGCGGCTTACCTCGAGTCGGCGGGGTACGTTGGCTAGGAGTTAGGTGACAGGGGGAGGGGGTGCGTCGGACAAAAGCGGGGAGTGTCCGCCGCACCCCCTCCCCCTGTCACTCCACAACGCTGTGCGGCTCCCCGCCGGGGTCAGGGCCGTCGCCGGTTCTCCTTGCGCTTTAGATGGCTTGGCTCGGGTGCGGATGCGGGAGAAAGAGATGTGGGCGGCCCAGGCGGCTGCGAGGCCGGAGACGGCGGCCAGGAGGAGGGCGGCGCGGGGGTCGTAGGTCTGGGCGAGCCAGCCGGCTAGGGGGCCGCCGATAGGGGTCGAGCCTAGGAAGACAACCGAGTAGAGGGCCATTACGCGGCCGCGCATCTGGGGCTCGACTGCGAGTTGCAGCGAAGAGTTGATCGTTGCCGCGAAGGTGACGGCGGCGGCGCCAAGCAGGGTCAGCGCGCCGAGCTCGAGGGCCAGCGCCGGCATCGCCGCCGAGAGCAGGGCGAGCACGCCGAAGGCGAGGGCGCCGCCGGCGATCAGGCGCGGGCCGGGGCGGCCGTGGGCGCCGTTGACGAGGGCGCCGGCGATCGAGCCGACAGCCATCGCCGAGACCATCGCGGCGTAGGTGCTCGCGTCGCCGCCGAAGCTGAACTTGGCCAGCAGCGGCAGCACCACCTGGAAGTTGAAGCCGAGCGTGCCGACCAGGGCCATCAGTGCCAGCGGCACCGCCAGCTCGGGCGTGGCGCGCACGTAGCGCAGGCCGGCGCGGATCGCCCCCGGCTCGCGGGGGGCAAGCGGCTCGGTGTGCAGGCGGCGCGGGTCCATCCCCCAGAGGGCGACGATCATCGCGACGAAGGTGAGCGCGTTGAGGGCGAAGCAGGGGACGACGCCGAAGCCGGCGATCAGCAGACCGGCCAGCGCCGGCCCGGCGATGCGCGCCATCTGCACGATGACGCTGTTGAGGCTGACCGCGTTGACCACCCGGTCGGGCCCGACCATCTCGAAGACGAAGCTCTGCCGGGCCGGATTGTCGATCGCGTTGACGCTGCCCATCGCGAAGACGGCGAGGAAGACCATCCACGGGGCGACGACGCCGGTCGCGGTCACGACGAAGAGGCCGATTGCGGGAATCGCCATCAGCGCCTGCGTCGCGATCAGCAGCCGTCGCCGAGGGATGCGGTCTGCAAGGACGCCACCCCAGGCGCCGAAGAGGAGCATCGGCAGGAACTGCAGCGCCGTGGTCAGGCCGACGGCAACACCGCTGCCGGTCAGCGTGAGGATCAGCCAGATCGCCGCCACCGTTTGCATCCAGGTGCCCGAGAGGGAGATCAGCTGGCCGGCAAAGTAGCGCCGGTAGTTGGGGACCTCGAGCGAGTCGAACGAGCGGCGCAGAGCGGCACTCATGAACACACTTCGCGCTTCGCTCCCGGCGCGAAGAACCAGAGATGCACGCTTGGACGCTCCGCGCTCACGGCTCATCCTCCAGCATCCGCTCGAGGATCTCCGCCGCCCGCTCCAGGGTCTCGACGTCGGCGGCGGACATCTCGCGCATGCGGCGAGCCAGGTAGGCGTTCTTGCGGCCGCGCAGGCGCCGCAGGCGTTCGCGACCGGCTGCGTTGACGCTGATCAGCGTGCTGCGGCCGTCGGCCGGGTCAGGTGTGCGCTCGATCAACCCCTCCCGCTCGAGGCAGCCGAGAGTGCGGGTAACGGTCGGTCGCTTGACCCGCTCGAGCTCGGCCAGCTCGCTGGGCGTCAGCGGCCCGTGGCGCTCGATCGTCGCCAGTGCCGCGGTCGAGGTCGGCGTCAGCCCGGTCGCCTCGGACGCCGCCTCCTGCCGCAGCCGCCGCGCCGTGCGCACGATCCCCAGGCGCAGCCTGGCGGCCGAGCCCTCGAGCGGTATGTACTTTGTCTTCGCTGTCATTGATTAGCGTTGGTAATTAGTTTAGCAAACCATCTATCGCAAGGAACTGACACATCACGGTGTCAATTGACATACATCGAGTCGGAGGCGAGATTTCGCAGCTAGCATCGCCGCAGGAGGGTCGAAGGAGACAGGCGTGCTCCAGGCGGTCGATACCCGCCATGTCCGAGCTACCACTCGGATCCGGTTCGAGTCCGGTGCCCTCCGCAAATACCCAAGGAGCAGTCGAGTTTGGGCGCGGTACCCCTGGTAGCCTTCCAGGTGGGTATCGACCGCGTGCGGGGTGGTTCCCGCTTTGACCAGACTCGACCCGCTCCGGCGGGTCTTGTCGTTTCTAGTCTCTCCTACCTAGTAGCGGTAGTGGTCGGACTTGAACGGCCCCTCGACCGGGATCCCCAGGTAGGCGGACTGCTCGGGGGTGAGCTCGGTGAGGTCGACGCCGAGGGCGGCGAGGTGCAGGCGCGCGACCTTCTCGTCGAGATGCTTGGGCAGAACGTAGACCTGCTTGGCCGCGTACTGCTCGTTTTCGCCGAAGAGGGCGATCTGGGCGATCACCTGGTTGGTGAAGGAGTTCGACATGACGAAGCTGGGGTGACCGGTGGCGTTGCCGAGGTTGAGCAGGCGGCCCTCGGAGAGCAACACGATCGAGTGGCCGTCGGCGAAGCGCCACTCGTCGACCTGCGGCTTGATGTTGATCCGCTCGACGCCCGGGTGCGCCTCGAGGCCGGCGACGTCGATCTCGTTGTCGAAGTGACCGATGTTGCCGACGATCGCGTTGTGCTTCATCCGTGCCATGTGTTCGGCGGTGATGATGTCCTTGTTGCCGGTCGCGGTGACGAAGATGTCGGCGGTCTCGACCACGTCCTCGAGCCTGCGCACCTCGTAGCCCTCCATCGCCGCCTGCAGCGCGCAGATCGGGTCGATCTCGGTGACGATCACGCGCGCACCCTGGCCGCGCAGCGAGGAGGCGCAGCCCTTGCCGACGTCGCCGTAGCCGCAGATCACCGCGACCTTGCCGCCGATCATCACGTCGGTGGCCCGGTTGATGCCGTCGACCAGCGAGTGACGGCAGCCGTAGAGGTTGTCGAACTTAGACTTGGTCACCGAGTCGTTGACGTTGATCGCCGGGAAGAGCAGGTCGCCGGTCTCGGCCAGCTGGTAGAGGCGGTGGACGCCGGTCGTCGTCTCCTCGGTAACGCCCTGGATCCCCTCGGCGACGCGGGTCCAGCGCTGCGGATCCTCGTCGAGCGAGCGCTGCAGGGTCTCGAGGATGATCTTGAACTCGCCTGAGTCCGCCGTCTCGGGGTCGGGAACGGCACCGGCCGCCTCGAACTCGACGCCCTTGTGGACAAGCAGCGTCGCGTCGCCACCGTCGTCGAGGATCATGTTGGGGCCCTCGCCCTCGGGCCAGAGCAGCGCCTGCTCGGTGCACCACCAGTACTCCTCGAGCGTCTCGCCCTTCCAGGCGTAGACCGGGATGCCGGTGGCGGCGATCGCTGCCGCGGCGTGATCCTGGGTCGAGAAGATGTTGCAGCTCGCCCAGCGCACCTCAGCGCCGAGCGCCACCAGCGTCTCGATCAGCACCGCCGTCTGGACGGTCATGTGCAGCGAGCCGGTGATCCGCGCCCCCTTCAGGGGCTGCGCAGCCCCGAACTCCTCGCGCGTCTGCATCAGGCCCGGCATCTCGACCTCGGCCAGCCCGATCTCCTTGCGCCCGAACTCGGCGAGGTCGATGTCGGCGACTTTGTAGTCCTGTGTGGCTGTGCTGGTGGTCATTCGGCGGGCGCTCCCGGGTCGTTTGGTTGATTGGTCATGGTACGCAAAGGGGGTCGCTCGGGCGGCGTCGAATCAGACTTGGATGCCCCCCGAGACCCAGGAGGAGCTGCCGGTCTACGCACCGGGGATGGACGCGCGCAGCACGCGGGTCGCGGAACGGCTGAACACGCCGATGCTGATCGCCGCGGCGCTGACGCTGCCGACGGTGGCGATCACCGAGTCGAGCCCCGGTGGGCTGATGGAGGACGTTGCCGTCGTCCTCAACTGGGTCACCTGGGTCGCCTTTGCGATCGAGCTGGTCGTAATGCTGGCGGTGGTGCCGGAACGGCGCACCTGGCTCCGCCACAACCCTCTCGACCTCGTCATCGTCTTCCTGACGCCACCCGTTCTTCCTCCGGGCCTGCAGGGTCTGCGGGTCCTCCGCCTGTTGCGCCTTTTGCGTCTCCTGCGGCTGGCGCAACTCTCGCGCGAGGTCTTCTCATTGGAGGGCCTGCACTACGCGATGCTGCTGGCCCTGCTGACGGCAATCGGCGGCGGCACGCTTTTCGTCGGGCTCGAGCGACAGAACCAGCACCTCGACGCCTGGGACGGGATCTACTGGGCGGTGACGACGATGACCACGCTCGGCTCCGACATCTACCCGACGACGACCGGCGGCGAGGTGATCTCGGTCTTCATCCTGATCGTCGGCATCGGCTTCGTCGCCCTGCTCACGGGCGCCTTCGCCCAGCGCTTCCTCGGCCCCGAGATCGCCGAGGTCGAGGCTGAGCTGGAGGCTGAGCAGCTCTCGGCCGAGGCGGTTGCGCTGCGCGAGCTGCGCAGCGTGCGCGAGCAGCTGGAGGCATTGGAGATAGCGGTCGAGCGGATCGTCGACGAGCGCGCCGGCGCCAGAGGCCGGCCTCAGTCCTCGTCCTCGTAGGCGGCGATCTTCGCCTCGAGCTCCTGCATCACGTCCGGATCGCGCAGCGTCGTCACGTCGCCCAGGGCGCGGCCCTCGGCGATGTCGCGCAGCAGGCGGCGCATGATCTTGCCGGAGCGGGTCTTGGGCAGTTCGTCGGCCCAGACGATCCGCTTCGGCCGGGCGAACTTGCCGATCCGCTCGGCGACGACGTCACGAATTCCCTCGATCAGCTCGTCGCTCGGCTCGGCGTCGCCGCGCAGCGTGACGAAGGCGCAGATCGCCTGCCCGGTCTGCTCGTCGGACTGGCCGATCACCGCCGCCTCGGCGACCTTCTCATGGGCGACGATCGCCGACTCGACCTCCGCCGTCGAGAGCCGGTGGCCGGAGACGTTGACGACGTCGTCGATGCGCCCGATCACCCAGAAGCAGCCATCGCCGTCGCGGCGCGCCGCATCGCCGACCAGATAGGTCTGCTCGCCGAAGCGCGAGAAGTAGGTCTCGACGAAGCGCTCCTCCTCCTTGTAGAGGGTGCGCAGCATCGAGGGCCAGGGCTTGGTCAGGACCAGCAATCCCTGGCCCTGCCCGACCGGCTGGCCGTCGCTCTCGCCGACGACCTCGGCCTCCACGCCGGGAAAGGGGGTGGTCGCCGAGCCGGGCTTGGTCGCCGTTATCCCCGGCAGCGGCGTGATCATGATCGCGCCGGTCTCTGTCTGCCACCAGGTGTCGACGATTGGGCAGCGCTCCCCGCCGATCACCTTGTGGTACCAGAGCCAGGCCTTGGGGTTGATCGGCTCGCCGACCGAGCCGAGCAGCCGCAACGAAGAGAGATCCGACCGGGCGGGGATCTCCGCGCCCCACTTGATGAAGGTGCGGATCGCGGTCGGCGCCGTGTAGAGGATCGTCACCCCGTAGCGCTCGACCAGCTCCCACCAGATCCCCTGGCTCGGGTAGTCGGGCGCCCCCTCCCAGATGACGCTCGTGGCGCCGTTGAGCAGCGGCCCGTAGACGATGTAGGAGTGACCGGTGACCCAGCCGACGTCGGCGGCGCACCAGTAGACATCCTGCTCGGGCTTGAGGTCGAAGACGTAGCGGTGGGTGGCCGCGACCCCGGTCAGGTAGCCACCGGTGGTGTGCAGGATCCCCTTCGGCTTCGCGGTCGAGCCCGATGTGTAGAGGATGAAGAGAGGGTGCTCGGCATCGAGCGGCTCCGGCGGGCACTCGGGGTCGGCGGCCTCGATCAGCTCGTCGTAATAGCGGTCACGCCCCTCGCGCATCGGGCACTCGATGCCGGCGTGGCGGACGACGACGATCGCCTCGAGGGTCTCCAGGTCCCCCAGGTGCTCGTCGACCTGGGGCTTGATGGGCGCCACCTTGCCCTTGCGGCGGGCGCCGTCGACCGTGACCAGCGCCTTTGCCGCGGAGAACTCCATCCGCTCGCGCACCGCCTCGGCCGAGAAGCCGCCGAAGACGACGTTGTGCATGGCGCCGATCCGCGCGCAGGCCAGCATCGCGACGACGACCTCGGGGATCATCGGCAGGTAGATGCCGACCACGTCTCCCTTGCCGACGCCGAGGTCCTTGAGCGCGTTGGCGAAGCGCTGCGTGTCGGCGAGCAGCTCGGCGTAGGTGACGTCGCGCTCCTCGCCCTCCTCGCCGCGCCAGTGGTAGGCGACGCGGTCGCCGTTACCTGCCTCGACGTGGCGATCGAGGCAGTTGGCCGAAGCGTTGATCCTGCCGTCGGCGAACCACTTGTAGAAAGGCGGGTTCGAGTCGTCGAGTCCCTGGCTCGGCTCCTGCGCCCACTCGAGCAGCTCGGTCGCCTGCCGCAGCCACCAGGCCCCGGGGTCGGCTGCCGCCTGCTCGTAGACAGCCGGATCGCTCAACAGCGCCCGCTCACGGAACTCGGCCGGGGGCTCAAACCGCTCCACCTCGAGCAGCGCGCTCAGCTCCTGCTCCAGGTTCGTGTTCGCCTCGGTTGCCATTCCGCTCCTTCCCTCGCCGCTACCCTGGTGCGAACGGTACCCGTTCCCCAGCGACCGCTCCAATGCTCTTCCGCCAGATCATCCACGAGGACCTCGGCTGCGCCTCCTACTTGGTGGGCGATACGGCCTCCGGCGTGGCCGCCGTCGTCGACCCTCAGTGGGACATCGACCCCTACCTGCACCTCGCTCGCCTGCACGGCGTGCGAATCGAGCATGTGCTCGAGACCCACAACCACGCGGACCACGTCTCCGGCCACGGCCGCCTGGCGCGGGCGACCGGGGCGACGATCCACATTCACGAGCTGGCTGAGGCCAAGTATCCCCATGAGCCATTCGCCGACTGCTGGACCTTGGAGCTGGGCGAGGGCGCGACGATCGAAGCGATCCACACGCCGGGCCACCGACCGGAGCACACCTCCTTCCTCCTGCGCGATGCCGCACGTGGCGACGACCCCTGGGCGGTGCTGAGCGGCGATTGCCTCTTCGTCGGCGACGTCGCCCGCCCCGACCTGGCGATCGAGCCGCGCGAAGGCGCCGCCGAGATCTTCCGCTCGCTGCACGAGCGACTGCTGGCGCTGCCCGAGGAGACCGAGGTCTGGCCCGGGCACCTCGGCGGCTCGCTTTGCGGCAGCTCGGGGATCGATCTCAAGACCTCCTCGACGATCGGCTTCGAGCGCCGCCACAACCGGGCGCTCGAGTTCGAGAGCGAGTCCGAGTTCGTCGAGGACGCCATCGCCACGATCGGCAGCAAGCCACCCAACGTCGAGCACATCGTCTCGCTCAACCGCGGGCCGTTGGTGGAATCGATCAGCTCGCCGACGCAGCTCACGCCGCACGGCTTCGAGGCTGCGATCGCCGACGGCGCCCTGGCGGTCGACTCACGCACCAACGAGCAGTTCGACGAGGCCCACATCCCCGGCTCGATCAGCGCCTCCGCCTACGACACGGGCTTCGCCACCAAGGTGGCGCAGGTCGTGCCGGTCGACGCCGAGCTGCTGGTCGTCGCCGCCTCCGATGGCAACGAGCTGGCGGCGGCCGAGCTGCTGGCCGCGGTCGGCCTGCGCGTGCGCGGCTTCCTCGGCGGGGGCATGACCGCCTGGCGTGCGGAGGACCGCCCGGTGGAGCGCATCGAGGCAATCGACCTCGAGCAGCTGGCGCAGTGCACCGCGCTGCCCGATGGCCCCCAGGTGCTCGACGTGCGCGGCGCCGGCGAGTACGAGCAGGGCCACATCCCGGGCTCGATCCACATCCCCTTCGGCGAGCTACGTGACCGGCTCGGCGAGCTGCCACGCGACCGGCCGATCGCGACGATCTGCAAGGCCGGCAAGCGCAGCGGCATGGCCGCCTCGATCCTCCAGCGCGAAGGGTTCGAGGGCGTTATTCACGTCAGTCGTGGCAACGCCGCCAAGTGGCCAGCGGCTACTAGCGCCTGACCGCGTAGCGGGCAAGCGCTACGCCAAATGTCGTCGGATCGGCGGCAGTGAATTCGTCGGCGACGACGACCCTGCCCTGCCGATCGACGAGTCCGTCCGACGAGTCAGCGAGCTCTCCCCCTTGGAAACGAGTGACTACCCCCGCGCGGCCCAAGGCGGGTCTGACCCTCCCAGCCCCGCTGAGGCCGGCGAGAACAAATGACGATGAGCGAACCCCGGTCCGGTCGCGCGACCCGGTGAGGGTTCCAACCGCCCACACGCCGCTATTGTTGTCGGCGATCAGGTCGGCAATCTCGCTGCGCTTCGGCAGCTGCAAAGACGCTTGTCCACGCCGGCCAAACCGACGATCGAGCCGGCCGTTGGCCAACAGTCGCCTTACCCGCATCGAGTCGTACCGACTCGATGCGGCGCTCTCCCTCACGCCGAGCAGGAAGAGC